>CAZNHN010000132.1:0-16035 GCA_964572415.1 uncultured Phaeodactylibacter sp. | reverse complement strand
GGTTCACATAAATCAAACCCATTTGTACGGCAGCAAGTGGATTTTCCAGCTCACGGTCGCCTGTATAGCGCTTATCGTCCAGCCATTCGCCCTCTGGCCCCCAGTAAATATCTTCTTCCGGTTCCCAGACATCTTCGCGACCACCGGCAAAGCCAAAAGTCTTGAAGCCCATAGACTCCAGTGCCACATTACCGGTCAGGATCATGAGGTCGGCCCAGGAGATGCGCTTACCGTACTTCTGCTTGATGGGCCACAGAAGAAGGCGGGCTTTGTCCAGGTTGGCGTTATCCGGCCAGCTATTCAGTGGTGCGAAACGCTGTGTACCGGCTCCGGCACCACCACGCCCGTCGGCAATACGGTAAGTACCCGCACTGTGCCAGGCCATACGGATGAAGAAAGGCCCGTAGTGGCCATAGTCGGCTGGCCACCAGTCCTGAGAGTCTGTCATCAGTTCATGAAGGTCTTTTTTCAGCGCTTCATAGTCCAGGCTCTCGAACTCTTTCGCATAATCGAAATCCTTGCCCATTGGGTTGGACAATTCGGAATGCTGTCGGAGAATCGTAAGATTGAGGCTGTTGGGCCACCAATCGCGGTTGGAAGCGCCCGCACCAGCGCCGTGCTCAAGGTTGCCGTTCATAAACGGGCAGCGGCTGGATTGATTCACATCCCAGACCTTACCGTTATTCGGCTTGCTTTGATCTGTATTTTTTTCCATGGTGAATGGTTATTTGGTTGCTTAAAAATGTAAAGATAGGATAAACGTTATTTATTGCACTTATAGGTGCATAGACAATAACTATACAATAAACAGGCAGGCAACAAAGAAGTATTGTCAGAGAAATGTAACAAACGATTACCGGGGCAGTTCATCGAAATCCCTCCTTTTCATCTAAAACTTAGCCCGGGGTGTTTGTCCTAAAGAAAGTACCAAGAAAACATGCAAAAAGCAGATGTGCTAATCGTAGGGGGCGGGCTGACCGGGCTGACTTTATATTACTTTTTGAAAGACGCAGGCTTCTCCGTACTCATCCTTGAGGCCCGCAGCCGGTTGGGCGGCAGGATATGGACAAAGACCACTGCGGAGGGGGTGAAAATTGATATGGGTGCCACCTGGCTGGGGCAAAAACACACTAATCTGGTACAGCTGCTGCAGGAATTGAAGCTCCCGGTTTTTCAGCAGCGGTTGGGCACTCAGGCGCTGTTTGAGCAGCATCAGCAGGATACCGCACAGCTTATCCCGCTTCCCCCGAACAACGACCCCAGCTACCGGATACAAGGGGGCACCTCCGCTCTGATTCAGGCACTTGCCCGATACCTTCCGGATGGCACCGCAATTTTGGATACACCGGTTGAAAAGATTCATGCAAAAGCAGATGGGGTTTATACCTTCAGTGGGACATTAACGATCAAATCCAAAGTCGTCGTTTCCACCCTTCCGCCTAATTTGCTGAGCCACCGTATAGAACTACAGCCTGCCCTGCCGGATGCCTTAATCCACCTCATGCAACAAACTCATACGTGGATGGGCGAGTCCATCAAAGCCGGGGTGGCTTATGCACAACCTTTTTGGAGGGAGCATGGGCATACAGGGACTGCTTTTAGTCATACGGGCCCGTTCACAGAGCTTTATGACCATACAGATGCTGAGGAGGGACACTTTGCTTTAAAGGGCTTCCTTAGGAATGACATGGCAAACCTGAGCGCCCCGGACCGAAAACGGCTGGTTGAAGGGCAACTTTTGAAGTTCTTTGGACAGCGTGCCCTGGATTTTGCAACCTACGAAGAGACGGTTTGGGCAAAAGAGCCATTCACCTATGCCCCATACAAAGACCAGGTCCTTCCTCACCAAAACAACGGGCACGCCATGTACCGTAAGCCATACTGGAATGGACGTCTTTTCCTTGCAGGCTCGGAAATAGCAGATGCCTTCCCGGGGTATATGGAAGGCGCAGTCAGGAGCGCGGAATGGGCTTATCAGGCGTTGAGTAAATCACCTGTGCTTTCGTTACGGAAGTAAAGATTAATCCTCTTAAATTCAGCATTCAAAAATAACAGCTCATGGAAAGCAAGCTTTTCGTCTGGTTAATTGCAGGTGGCCTTATTACTGGATTGCTAAGTGCCTGTACTCCCACGCTAAAAAAGGAGACTTCCGGCGCTTCAGCAAAGGAACGCCCCGGTATTAACATGCAGCCTTTGGAGGGTGCAGAAGTCTTATTTGACGGATCAAGAGCCATGCTGGAGGAAAAGTGGACCTACTGGGAAGGCCCGCGCTTTTCAGCAGAGCTACCCATCAAGTGGCAGATCGTCGAGGACCCGGTTGATGAAGGCACGGCATTGAACAGTAACGACCCCGCTTCAAAAGGCGGCTTGTACGGTTCGGCTGATATTGTAACGAAAAAGAAGTACCGGGATTTCCGCCTGCACGTAGAGTTCCTGGTGCCCAGTGAGGGGGGCAACAGTGGGGTTTACCTGCAAAACCGGTATGAAATTCAAATTCTGGATGGGGACAGCACAAAGCATGGAATGGCCACGGTTATTAATGAAACGGACTCGCCCTATACCTTTTACAACGGGACCGGCAAGTGGAACGCTTACGATATCACCTTTCGGGCAGCCCGGTTTAAAGATGGAAAACTAACGGAGCAACCGCTGGTCAGCCTGTATTTCAACGGGCATAAGGTGCACCAAAACGTTCGCATCAATAAAGTCTGGGGCGGAAAGTTCTCCGGACTAGACGGCGGCAACGATAAAGGCTTTGGCATCACAGATACCCCCGGTGGCATCAAACTGCAGGCCGAAGGGCATGATGTGTTGTACAGAAATATCTGGATTAAGGAGCTGGAGCTGGATGGTGCGGATACGGATTTTTAACTAAAAGCAGCTCAAGACCATGATCAAGTTTTTCCGGAAAATACGACAACAGTTAATTGCTGAAAAGCGCGTCAGCCAGTACCTGTTGTATGCACTGGGGGAAATCGTATTGGTGGTCGCTGGCATCCTCATCGCACTAGCCATAAATAACGGCAATGAGCAGCGACTGACCCGGGACAAGGAACAAGTGTACCTAAAGGGATTGCAGGAAGAGTTTAAGGTTAGTCAATACAAGCTTAAAAACCTCATCGCCCTCAATCAGCAAAACGCTGAAGGCGCCCGCACCTTACTCCGCTTTATGTCCGACTCTACGACACTCACGGATGAGGCTGCCTTCTCCAAGCTGATTTACAGCACCCTCGCTTACGATATCGCCTTCAACCCCAACAATTCGCTACTGAACGAGATGATCAACTCCGGCAGTCTCCGCGACTTATCCAACCCCGAACTGCGCCGCCGCCTAACCAACTGGATGGCCACCGTGGAGGATGTCGCCCGGCAGGAACAAGACCAGGAACAGGAACGCAAGCGTATTCTCAATACCTTCCTAAGCGATCGCTACAGTATCCGGACGGTTTTGGAGCAAGCTGGCCAGACAGCCGATGGGCTCGACTTGTCACCATCCGCCCAGCCACATTCTAATCTGGCTTTATTACAATCCAAGTCTTTTGAAAACCACCTGCTCCTGTTTTTGCTGGCTTGTAAAGGTACTACGGATATGCATTACCTGCCCCTGATGGAAGAGCTGGAGGCCATTCTTACGTTGATCCATAAGGAGATTGAAAACTAGCTTCTTAGCTAAAAGCAGTAGCTTCCCCCTATAAATCAAATGCGGCAGATCATGAAAAACGGTTCCATCTTAGCCTTTGTACTAATTTTAGCCTCCTGCACCCCCAGGGAGGAAATCAGCTCAATCGACCCTGTCAATTGGGAAAACCGGAAAATTGAAATCCCAAACCCTGATTCCCTGGCTTCAGGCACGACTTACTTATCGGTCTATTCCCAGATTTACAGTCAGACCGAGCACCGCACCCATGACCTTACGGCGACCATCAGCCTGCGTAATGTGAACCGAAAGGATACGGTCTATATTGAGCAAGCAGTGTATTACGACACGCATGGTACGCCTCTACGCAGTTACTTCGAGCGCCCCATATTCATTGCTCCAATGGAGACTGTTGAAATTGTAATCGACGAAATCGACCGCGAAGGGGGCACGGGTGCCAATTTTCTTTTTGACTGGAGGGCTCCTTCGACAAGCAATGCTCCATTGTTTGAAGCTGTTATGATTTCGACATCCGGCCAGCAGGGGTTGTCTTTCACCACGCAAGGGGTTGACATAGAGTCGGTATACTGATTCGGAACCCATCTCAAAACGGTTGACAGGTACAATACAATTTAGGTCTACTGAAAATATTTGCAGGACAAAACTTCTAATGCCAGCCCTTGAATATATCCTTCATTCCATAACTTTATAACAAAAACTATATCCTGATTTACAGCCCTGGTCACCACTACGCCTAAACTAAAAGATATGCACCATTCCATTCTTACTTCCATAGCCTGTTTATCCACCAGCCTGATGCGCTTTTGCATGTTTTGCCTCCCAATTTTGCTTCTTTCTGCCTGCCAATCCGAAAAAAGCCCCTCCGTCGACCCATTCCAGTCTTATTATCAAAACTGGGCCCACTACCTGGGCGACCCGGGCCGCAGCCACTACACCACCCTGAGTCAAATCACGCCGGAGAATGTCCATAAGCTGGAAGTCGCCTGGACGTATGCAGCACCCGATTCCGGGCAGATGCAAATGAACCCGGTCATTGCCAATGGTATGCTTTACGGCGTTACCGCCGGACTCCGTGCTTTTGCTATTGACGCTGCCACCGGGGAAGAGGTTTGGCGGTTCGGCGATCCCGAGCACATCTGGCACAGTACCAGCCGGGGCGTATCCTATTGGGAGGACGGGGCAGACAAGCGGGTGCTGTATACAAGCGGAGCTTTTCTTTACGCGCTGAATGCATTGGATGGCAAGCCCATTCCGGGCTTTGGCAACAACGGCCGGGTAGACCTTCACACCGGGCTGCCAGCTGTGGCAAAGGACAAATTTATTGTCTCCAATACACCGGGCACCATTTTTGAAAATCTCATTATCATGCCCACCCGGGTAGGGGAGGGCGCAGGAGCAGCACCCGGTGATATCCGTGCGTTCGATGTGCGTACCGGAGCGCTGGCTTGGACTTTCCATACCATCCCACATCCAGGCGAGCCCGGATACGATACCTGGTCTGACTCCGACACCTACCTCAACGAAGGCATTCCCGGTGGTGCCAATAACTGGGCAGGTATGGCATTAGACCCTGACCTGGGAATCGTTTACGTTCCCACAGGCTCTGCTTCTCCTGATTTCTACGGTGGAGACCGTCACGGAGATAACCTCTACGCCGACTGCCTGCTTGCGCTTAATGCCGGGACCGGAGCATATCTTTGGCACTACCAGTTTGTCCACCACGACCTCTGGGACCGCGACCCACCCGCGCCTCCTAATCTGGTTACCGTGCAGCATGAAGGGAAGGTCGTTGAAGCCGTTGCTCAAATCACCAAACAAGGCTATGTATTTGTTTTTGACCGTCGCACCGGTGAACCACTTTTTGACATTGAAGAAGTACCTGTCCCTGCTTCTCAGCTCGATGGCGAACAGGCATCCCCCACCCAACCGGTGCCGGTAAAGCCCCGCCCCTTTGCCCGACAGGCAGCGGATATTACAGAAGCGGATATCAGCCCCTATGCCCCCAACCCGGAGGAACTGAAAGCCACACTTTGGCAACTCGACAAGCGCCGTTATGCTCCTCCCTCCACTGAGCCGGTCTTGCTGCTGCCTGGCTATGATGGCGGTGCTGAATGGGGCGGTGCAGGGACTGATCCGGAAGCCGGCATCCTTTATGTTAATGCCAATGAAATGCCGTGGATACTGCAAATGGAGACCACGAAAAGTGAAACGCCAATCAGCCCGGGAGCACAGCTTTACCTGAGCTATTGCGCCGCCTGCCACCAAAAGGATCGTCAGGGGCTGCCCCAAAGTGGTTATCCGGCGCTTACGGAGATTTCCAAACGCCTGACCCGGGCAGAGACTGTAGCCCTCATCACTAATGGCAAAGGCATGATGCCAGGGTTCCCGCAACTGGAAGAGGCGCAAAAAGACGCTGTTCTGGATTTTTTGTACGAAGGTGGAGACAAGCAGGAGCCCGCCGATGATCTGGCAATAGCTGCTCCATTGCTATACCGGCACACGGGCTACACCAAGTTTTTGGACGCACAGGGGCTGCCTGCCATCGCACCGCCCTGGGGCACTCTGCACGCTATTGACCTCAATACGGGTGAATACCATTGGTCGGTTACACTAGGAGATACCGACTCCCTACACGGACCGTTATCGGCGCTGAAGGCATCCGGGCATCCGCCTACCGGGTGTGAAAATTACGGTGGCCCTATCATTACTGCCAACGGCTTATTGCTGATCGCGGCCACGAAAGATGGGTACTTCCGGGCGTTCGACCGGCATACCGGTGCGCTGTTGTGGTCAATCCGCCTACCTGCCGCCGCATTTGCCACACCGGCTACTTACGAAGTGGAAGGGCGGCAGTACATTGCAATTGCCTGTGGCGGGGAAAAACTGGGGACGCCAAAGGGGAATGTAGTGGTGGCATTTGCCCTGCCCGAAAAAGCACAGGGCAAATAAGGTTTACGACCTTACTCCAGCGCCTGATACACCAGCGCCCTAAGCTTCGCATGATCGTCCAGCCCGCGGGCGGGGATGACTTGCGTGAAGTAGACCACCACGAGTTCCTCTGCCGGATCGACCCAATAATGGGAGTGGTAAGCCCCGCCCCAGCCGTAATCGCCCACTGAGCCGAGCGTACCGCGGGCGCCCAGGTCAGTAGCCACTTTAAAACCGAGCCCAAAGCCCTGCCCCTCAGGTCCGTAAGGGATGTCGCGCAGGTGGTCAACTGTCATTAGCTCGACCGACTTACGGGACAATATACGCTGGCCATTCCAGGTGCCGCCATTGAGCATCATTTGCAGAAAACGGGCGTAATCCATAGCCGTACTGAGCAGGCCTGCACCACCGGAAAAACTGGTCCGGGGACCTTCGACGTAGTGGCCTTGTCCACGCATGTGCCCGGGAGTGGGCGCACGTTCCAGATTGTCCGCTTCTTTGGAATAGACCGTAGCCAGGCGGCTGACTTTCTCCTCAGGCAGGTAAAAATAGGTATCTTCCATGCCCAGGGGCTCAAAGATGCGAGTGGTGAGAAACGCATCCAATGGCTCTCCGGAGACCACCTCTATAAGCACACCGAGGATATCCGTATTGTAGCCGTACACAAAACGCTCACCAGGCTGTGCATTAAAGGGCAAAGCGGCCATCCGTCGTATTGTCTCCCGCACCGGTTCCTCCCGGTCGGCGAAGTACCAGCCCTGAATGCCGGCGGCCTCCCAGGCTTCTTTGGCTGGCCCGTGGCCGTAACCAATACCTGCCGTATGGGTCAGCAAGTCACGGATGGTGATCGGGCGCTCAGCTTTTACCACTTCGTACCCGCCTTCCTCCTTCTCTACTGCCACGGTAGTCTCCATGTATTCCGGCAGGTACTTGCCCACCGGGTCACCGATCAGCAGGCGTCCTTCTTCCTGCAGTATCATAACCCCAACGCTGACAATCGCTTTGGTTTGGGAAGCGATCCGGAAGATGGCATCCTTAGGCATAGGGTCGCCCTTTTCCATATCCCGGTCCCCAAAGGCTTTAAAGTAGGGTGCCTGGCCATTGCGGGCAATGAGGACCACCGCGCCAGGCAATTGCCCGTTATCCACATAATTCTGAAAAATGCGATCCAGGTGCGCCAAACGGGCGGAGGAAATACCGACGCTTTCCGGGACGGCTGGCTTTAGAACCTGCCCTTGTATCCAAATGGGAAGAGCCAGCAACAGGGTAAACAGCAGAAAGTGGGAATGCATGTGCTTCATGGCAATTGGTTTTCGTTGATATTTAGTCACTCAAAATACAAAGCTCCGGGCTTTTGCCACAGGGAAAGCGTTTTCTGACTATCTTAAAACCTTGTCAATTGAACAAACTATGGCTTACCTAAAATACCTGTTCAGGCTTCTTGCGCTATTCTGCACCTTGCTGCCCGGATTTAGAATATTTGCTCAAAACCTCGTCCCTAACCCTGGCTTCGAATCATACTTCGAGCATCCGGAACTGAGCGTTAATGGTGTCAATGCTACAGCAGACTGGTTTAAATTTGAATACACCACGGAATTCTTTCACAGGGCCTACCCTCCAATTGCGGGTGTGCCCTTCAATCAGCGCGGGTATCAGGAACCTTTTGAAGGGAATGGCTACGCAGGGATGATCGTTTACCCCTGGAATGTCAGAGAGTTCCTTGCCGTTCAATTAACAGAACCGCTGGAGGGTGGACAGGTCTACACACTAAGCTTTCAGGTCAGCCTTTCCGAGCAGTCCGGCTATATGACCGATGACTTTGGGGCTATGCTGTTGCAGGAGCGCCCGGAGCAAGATAGCTTAGGCAAATACTACTACGTAGTTAAAAACCAGGAAGGGCGTGTATTATCCGATACGTCCGGATGGATGGAAATCCGCGGGCAGTACCTTGCTCAGGGCGGAGAACAATACCTGCTAATTGGTAATTTATACGACCAGCCCCGGACCACCTTTCAGGAAACGGCAGTTGAGGATAGCCGGTTCTGGGCTTACTACTTTGTGGACCAGGTGGAACTGTCCCGCTGCGGCGAAACAGGAGGTACACTTACCCAACTCCCTCAACGGGACACCGTCATCTGCGATAGCGGCAATGCCCTACTCAAAGGACTGTCCGATGCCGATAGCTACCAATGGGTTGGGCAGGATGTGCAGCAGCATTTCCAAACCCGGTTGCCCGGGCAATACGTCCTTAATAACTTCTACGGCTGCGATATTATACAGCAAACTTTTAACGTGGAGACGGATGGCTGCTTTTGTGACCTCATTCTTCCTTCCCCCATCCGGGTTTCCAGCCAACTGTCTCCCATCCCCTCCCGAAATGTAGAAGGTTATAACCTGGAGCTGTTTACTTCTTCCGGTCAGAAGGTCTGGTCTGGCAAGGCCGCCGAACTGGATCAAACGCAATTGCCCCGGGCCCCCGGTGCCTACTTCTGGCGTGCCCGGCTCCAATGTTTCCGGGAGTTGGACCAGCAACCCTTCCAGCGTACGGTGAGTGGGCGTATCATTGTAGCCGATTAACCTGCGCTAAGCGAAACCGAAAAAGCAGACGCAGACTATTGGACGCAAAATCCATTTCTCAACTTAGACTAAGGAAAATAAAAGAGTTTGTAAATTCGCGCCCTGTTGAAAACCACACTAACACGTAAAGTCTTTTCAGATGGACAAACGCAAGCTCAGCAACACCTTCCGGGTTTACCACCGTTACCTTGGCTTCTTTCTGGCTGGCATTATGGCGGTTTACGCGATTAGCGGCATGGTGCTGATTTTCCGCAAAACGGACTTCCTCAAAAAAGAAACCGTAATTGAAAAACAGCTCCCTCTGGCCACCACCACTGCTGAACTCGGAAAGGCGCTCAACATTAAGAACCTAAAGGTCGAAAAAACAGAGGGCAGCCTGGTCTACTTTGAGAATGGCACCTTTGATCAGTCTACTGGGCTGGCTCGCTACACCGTGAAGGAACTACCGCTCGTGCTTGACAAAATGACCCACCTGCACAAGGCCACAACAAACAGCCCTTTATTTTTTCTGAATATCTTCTTTGGGGCTTCATTGCTGTTTTTCGTGCTGTCGGCGTTTTGGATGTTCATGCCAGGAACGGCGGTTTTTAAGAAGGGGCTTTATTTCACCGCCGGAGGGATTATCCTTACCCTGATCATGCTGATGCTTTAAATCAAAGCCACCGCCGGCACCCGTAAGGAATCTGTTCAGAAGTGAGGAGCTATAACAGTTAGGCTTACCTGCAATCCTGCTTCACTCATCCTAAGGGTGGATTGAACAATGTAAAGAGAGGTTTCAAGAATTGGGAAGCGTCATATTTTTAGATTTTCCCTATTTTAGGAAAATGGGCGTACCGCGGTTCCTTCTGTAAAGCGCGCTATTGAAAACAGAAAACTATTGAAACATGAAAAAGCCAATCCTCCTACTCCTCCTTTTGTCCTTTGCAGGCTTTATGAAAGCACAGGACGACCGATGGAAAAATTATATTGACCCAGATCAGGTTAGGACTATCGTGGAAAAAGACAACCACCTGTTTCTTCCCACAAGCGCCGGATTGATTGAAGTCGATTTGGAAACAGGCGCCTTCGAAAGGTGGTCTAAAGTCAATGGTCTGCCTTCAAACTGGGTTATGGCTATTGCCTTTCATCCCCTGACGGGCGATATGTATGTCGGGACTTTTAATAAAGGAATTGCTGTACGCCGGGCAGGGGAAGAAGAGTGGAGTTTATTGCCTATGCCTGATGCAGCGGTCAACGGCACGGAGACAGAATATGGGGTTATCTGCCTGACTTTTGATGCAGAAGGTGGACTATGGATGGGGTCTTACCGGGGGGCACACTATTTTGATGGCACAGAATGGAAAAAATATGCTCAAACTTATGGACCAGCTACAGATTTTGATGATGTATTCGATATCAAGGTTTCTGAAACTGGCGATGTTTATGCTGCCAGCAAGGGTGTTTTTCGTTTAGAGGATGGTAAATGGCGCAATCTTGGCCCATGGGACGAGTCAGTTGGTCTCCTTTATGGCTTTAATAAGCAAAAACTTCAGATAGATCAGGAGGGTGGACTATGGTATGTTATGGGCAGCATTGGAATAATCTGCTATTATCGTAATGGTGCCTGGGAGCGGGTAGAGGAGTTCATTGACGTCCCCTCCAGCTCTCATGGCTATAAGGTAGACTTACTAGGCCCTCCCGGAAATGAACGGCCAGAAATTCTGTTGCGCAGAGGGGGATGGTATCATTGGCAAGATGGAGTCTGGCAGCCTAAAAATGGTGTATTAAGCTCAGGGCCAAAGTCAGGAGCAATTTTGGATTCTGGCCAACGGGTGGCGGCAATAGGTGACTACCTGGTATTCGAACAAGGGGATTCTATCCGCTATAGCGACTACATGTTCGATGGGCGTGCCGGGGGATTTGTCAATGGCCCGAATAGATCACTTTGGGGCTTTGACAAAGAGAAACTATATAATATGTTGACGGGCGATACTATTTTATACCCGGCTGGTGAAAGACTAGATTATGAATTGTCTCGGGAAATCGCTCAATTAGCACAGGACGGAAGCCTCTGGTGCATAACAGACCATAAAGCCTATTGGTATAAGCAGGGTGGCTGGACGGTTTTTGATTCTACAAACAGCATATTGCCAGGTAAAGGAAGCTCGTGGCACCTTTTAAAAGTCAGCAGATCCGGAACCATTTCTTTTTCGGCCGGGGATAAGGGGACTTATCATTTTGATGGTTTGGATTGGCAACATTCTCCGGAAGCAATTTTTCCGACTATTGAATATTGGAGTCACGAGTGGACACCGGAGGGGTTGTGGATACTCGCCAAATTTGGCACAAATGGAGCTAAAATACCGATGATCTGGGATGGTCAAGTTTTGATTTATGATTCGAATTTTGATCCTGATTATGCACAGGCATTATTTCAGTTCCAATATGACCCCTATAGAGATTGGCTATGGGCAGTGGGTGATACATTCCTGCAATATTATGATGGGGAATCCTGGCATAGTTATGATTTACCTGATGAAGAGGAGTTTCGTATTTCAGGCATTCGAAACTTCATTCCTGGCCCGGACTTCCTGATTGTTGCGGAACGTTATGACTTATGGATAACATACGAAGGAGAATGGGAAGTGTATAATTACGAAAACAGCCCTATGTATGATGGCGAAATAAGAGACATAGGTTTAGATCCTACTGGAGGTATTTGGGTTACCCACAATCATTTTTCAATGAATTCTGTCAATGCCATTGACCGGTTTCAAAGATTTAACCTTAAGGAAGAGCCAAAAGAAGTTACCCACCCGGATCAGCTCACCGTTATCGGCAATCCCGTCCATAATGGGCAGCTCGTACTGCGAAGCCCACAACCTTTCAGCCCTGCTGTAACGCTGAAAGTATTCGACACTACCGGGCGTTTGATGCCTGTACAAACAGCCAGTACTGTGAGTAGTTTTTTACGCGCCCGGGTTCAGCATTTAGCCGCAGGGTGGTATGTGGCAGTAGTAGAGGATGGAGAGCAAAGGTATACAGCTCCTTTTGTAGTGGGGAATTAGTGCCCGGCACATTTTTGTTGCATGGCTTTGTCTTTAATTTAAAGAAGGGCTTCCTTTAAGAGATGCGCTCTTAGCCTCTTTAAAGCAAAGCCACCGCCGGCACCCACAGGGAAAGAGCCCGCGCAGGCTCCGGTGCCGTCCGCTGAACCGTAAAAAGATGAGCAGAAGCGGACCGCCCCCTGAGCGTTGCCTCACCCAGCCTTTTCACCTGATCAGTAGGCGTTAGCTTCACCTGCTGCAGCATTTTCTCAGAAAGGAGCAGGTCTACGCCGTAGCTGTTGCACAGCCCCTGAATACGGGCAGTGGCATTGAGCACATCGCCGGAAAACAGGCTTTCCTTTTTGATCATCCCGATCTCGCCCGTGGTCACCCTGCCTAGATGTATGCCGGCTTTGAAGGCAGGCACTACCCCGAAATTTTGCTTAAACCACAGGGCTTTAGACCGCAGGCTGTCCCGCATGGCGAAGAAGCAATCTAGTGGCCGGTTGTCCTTTTGCCCTTGCCGGTACGGCCAGGAAAGGATGATTTCGTCCCCAACGTATTGATAGATTTCCCCGCCGTGGTCGATGATGGCTTCCGAAAAACAGTCGTAGTAGGCCTTCAGCAGATGGAAGTACCTTTGATGCCCAAGCTGCTCCGCAATAGTCGTGGAAGACTTCATATCCAGGAACATGAAAACCCGGTCCTCCTCTATGGGTTGGTGATAGCGGCCGGTGAAGAAATTAGTCAGGACATTTTGCCCCATAAACTCACTGATTTCAGCGTAAAACAAGGACAACAGCAGGCTTGCGCCCAATTGCACGCCTGTGCTCAGGTGGGTAATGCTCGTGAGGTAATCCAGGTACCGGGACCATACTTCGAGCTGCAGCACACTTACGCCCATCTCCAGGCTCGCCGCCAAAGGGAACGTCACCAAGATCACAAACGAAAAAATACCGGCATAGGCCATCAGCTTAAGAAACAAGCGCCGCGCAAAATGCAGGTGCCCCAGCCAGGGGTCCAGGAAGCGCAGTTCCAGATAGCCCGTGAAAAAGCCAGCTACGGTCACCGCAAAGCTAGCTACTACAAAAATGCGCCAGTCCATCTGTATGACGGTGGAAGGCAGGGTGTTGATGCCAGCTGTAGCCGCATGCTCAATCAGCAGGAATACCCAGCCAGCCAGTAACCAGATGAGGCCAAAGGGTAGCAGGCGGGTGAGGAAGCGTTTTGTCCGGGGTGGTATCATGGTATGCTTTTTACTTGAATAATGGCACAATGATACCGCCTCCCGGACTTGCAATCGTTCGGCTTTACATTTTGGGACGGATTTTCAAACTGCTCTCCTTCTTTTCTAAATTTAAGTTATACGCAATACGAAATGGTCACCTACTGGCGCTGACGGCCAGCACGGGGAACGATAAATGTCGGGCTTACAGTCCAGACATTCATCGTCTGAAATCTTGGATTTGCGACATCGGCCACTGACGAAGTGTAGCTTGTCAGGGCAGGCGCAGGCCACTTAATCGTCAGTATATCGCATCAAGTCTGTTGATGTTTTGCAAGGGGTTGATGCCGCTGCGGATAGCCTCATGCGTGAGGCGCATGATGGAAAAGGGTTGACAGGTAGACATCTAGTCAGGTTTTAGATGGTTTTAAAAAAAATAGGATACGGACAAAGGGAATCAATTCCCATTTGCCTGCGCCCGGTTCCAGGGCAGCATCGCTATGCCTACGCGGAGATAGCATTTGTCAATAATGGCTGTAATGATAAGCCCCGTGCAGAGGATGACCGGGATGGCGGCAAATGCATCAGACAGCCAATAATGGCCAATCAGGTACAGGGCGATCAAAATGCCCAGCAGGAAACGGAATTGCCGGTCTACACTCCAAATCTCCGACGTGGCTTCGGTGTCGATTTGCTCCATGTGCTGGTTGAGCACACTTACATTAAACAGGCCGGCTTCATGGAGTTGTTGGGCGATCGTCCTGGTCCGGTCGCCGGACTGGCAGACCAGGTAAATCTCTAAATGTTTCCACTTCTGATAATCCACTGCGGAAAAACTGGTGGATGGTAGATTTACGGCGTAGGGAATATGCCCGTCCCGATACTCCGCTGGTTCACGGACATCAATGATCACGCCATTCCCTTTACGTTGAGCCCGGAGGGCTTCCTGATAGCTAATGATTCGGGTTACCATGTACATCTGTTTTTCGTGTAGGAAATCAAAGGCAGCTATTGCCCCTATCCAAGAGACATGACCAGTTTGCCTGCGAAGTAAACGAGTGGAAAGAAGGAAAGGCAGGCAGCGCATACTGCCGCTTTTTTGAGGTTTACTTTGGTTTCTGTTTTGGGCTGGGCATCGAAGGTCAGGGTTTGCGTTCTCATCCGTATTTAAGTTTTAAGTGATTGAGGAAATTTGTTGAAGCAAAGATGGGGGCAGACCGAAGCAAAAATCCGGACACATTTGGATAAAATACGGACATCGGACTCCAATCAGATGCAAATCAACCAGTTATGACACCATCCTATTCATCAAAAACGCGTAATTCCTGTCAATATAATTGGAAAACAACCTGATGCCTTCTCACTTTATCCTATCTTTGAAGAGCGGTTCAAATCTGACATAGACAAATAACACGATAAAGATGCGAGAGCGCATCCTGTTCCTACTCCTGGTCATTTGGGGCTGTGCAATGCAGAGGGCCTTTGCACAAGACAACGCAGTATGGCCCAAACTGGAGCGCTCCTACCTCAATACCTTCTACAAAGAAAATGACCCTTACTCCAAAAAATGTTTCGAGGGTACTTTAATGGATGATCAGGGGCGGCTATGGCTCAAACCCTGCGGTGTGGATATCCTGATCAACTCCATCGGACTGTTCCAGTTTGATGGCTATTCCTTCCAGCCTATTGAGGTATTCGAAGCAGATGGCAGCATACTTGATGTGCCTTGGGTCAGAACCATTGAGGAGAGCGGGCGCATATTGGGCACCAAAGAACAAGATGACCTCTTCATTATGCACCCCGATACCCGGGTCAGCCAAACGGCCTACTCTGCTGATACGGCGTTCCAGGTACTGAGTGCACTGGCTGTATCCACAACCTATGGGAAAACCCATGTCCTGGGCCTCATTCAGGACAGCACCCTTGCGCTATTCCGATTGGAGGGCGACCAACTCCTTCCCATCCGGCCTTTCACGCACCGGCTTTGCACTGGCGTTCCGGGCAGCTACTTTTTGCGGAATGAATCAAAGGAGATTTGGATTGGCACACCCGACTTTGAGGTCATCCAATTTGATCCTAAATCATCAAAGAAAAAAGTCTACCGCCTTGAAGACTTTAAGACCGATCAGCCAGTCTCCATCCCCGATGTTAGAGACAACCGCCCTTTGCCCAACATTTTCACCGGGCCTCAGGGGGAACATTTCCTGTTGTTGCCCGCAGCGGAGGGCATGCAGTTGCTAAAATACGACCCTGCTCAGGACTTCTTTGCCTCTATATCAAATCCGTTTCCCGGGAGCTGGGAACCCAGGGACATCTTTCAGGATCAGGCCGGTCAGCTATGCCTGCTTTTTCAGGATCTATCCGGAACTTACCACGCACTCCTGCTGGCTAATAACGGGCAATGGCTGGACTACACGGATGTGATTGCCGGACAGGAGGAAGTCAGAAGTCTTTCGGGCCAAAACTTCCTGCAGCAGGTCTTTATGGTTACCGATAAAGGCTTGATCACAGCCGGCATCAGAAACCAGAGCTTAATCCGGCAAACGCTGAAGGATAAATGGATTAGCGCTATGGCTCAGCTACCAGACCGCCGGGTGCTGATCAATACAGTTTGGGATGGA
>CAZNHN010000131.1:12323-16173 GCA_964572415.1 uncultured Phaeodactylibacter sp. | reverse complement strand
AAAACAGCGCGAAAAATCCTTTAAAGACAACCGCGTCCTTTGGGTGCCTTACCATGAGCTGTACTGCCCGGAGCCAGACCTCAAAATCCCGGAGCCGGTAACCGAGCGGCAGCCTGAAGAAGCTTCAGACAAATCCGGTGGAGGCAATCGCCGGTTCCCTATTTTTGGTACTAAATATGCCTATACTCCCCTGGAAAGCAACCGGCTCAAAGGCAAGGTTTTTTACATCGTAAGCGGGCATGGCGGCCCGGACCCTGGCGCCATAGGCCGGCGTGGCGCCTACAGCCTTTGTGAAGATGAATATGCCTATGATGTGGCGCTGCGCCTTTGCCGGAACCTGGTAGCCCACGGTGCAACCGCCTATATGATCATCCGCGACGACAACGATGGGATACGAAGCGACAAATTCCTGGACTGCGACTATGACGAAGTGGTCTGGGGCGGGCAGAAAATCATGCGGCAACAAAAGCCCCGGCTATTCCAGCGCTCCAACGCCATTAACGAGCTGTACGAAAAAAACAAGGCCGCCGGAGTTGCCGAACAAACGACCATCATCGTACACGTAGATTCCAGGAACAAGGGAGAGCGTAAGGACGTCTTTTTCTACTATCACCCGACCAGCTCTGAAAGCAAAACCGTTGCCCTCGACCTACAGCGTGCACTGCGCAAAAAGTACCGCAAGTACCGCGCCAACGGTCAGTACCATGGTACGGTCACTCCCCGCGACCTGCACATGCTCCGTGAAACGCTCACGCCTTCCGTCTACATTGAGCTGGCCAATATCAGGAATAAGTTCGACCAACAACGGGTCATTCTGGAAAGCAACCGGCAGGCACTCGCCGACTGGCTGCTAGAGGGGATTTTGGACTGATGCAAGCGGGCGCTCCATTTCCGGCCATACCGGCTCAAACGTACCGAGGGCATCGTAGATCACATTATGGATACGCTCTCTCACTTTTTTCTTGAAAAGTTTGCGGTTACTTCGATCCGGATGGATCCGGTTGGATAGGAATATATAGATCAGCTCCTCGTCCGGGTCTACCCATACACAAGTACCCGTAAAACCGGTATGCCCATAGGTCCGCTCACTGATGGCTTCCGGGTAACCTTCCTCTTCGATATCATCTTCCTCTGGCTTATCAAAGCCCAGCCCACGGTGGTTTCCATGATCAGCGCTGGTGAAGTATTCAACTGTCTCCGGCCTCAGGAACTGCTTCCCGCCATAGGTACCGCCATTCAGGAGCATCTGGAACAATACCGCCAGGTCTTCTGCATTGCTGAATAAGCCCGCATGCCCCGCGACGCCTCCCAAAAGCGCCGCTGTCTCATCGTGTACAAATCCGTGTACCAGCTGATGCCGCCAGCGGTAATCATCTTCTGTAGGTACAATCTGATCTGCAGGGTAGTGCGCGAGCGGCGTGAAGCGGGTAAAGCGTAACCCGAGAGGCTCGTAAAAGTGCATAGCTGCAAGTGTATCCAGGCGGTGACCGCCAAGGGCTTCCACCACCCGTTGGGCCAGCACAAAATTGGCGTCGCTGTAGCGGTATCGGGTGCGGCGGCCGCGCAGGCGTTGCATGTCTTCCCAAATCTTGTCGTGAAACTGCGTCGAAAAGAAGAAGTTCTTCGATACCGGCACGGCAAATTCCGGTGAGCTCGTTTTGCAGAAGTAATCAGCGCAATTGTCGTTGTCTGCTTCCCGGGCAAGCAAATAAGGGATCACTGGCAGGTGAGGTTGCAACCCGCTGCGATGGGTCATTATTTTTTGAAGAGTCAGGTTGCGCAGGCGGCTGTTGGATGGCAGGTCTAAATATTCCCGGAGCTGGCCTTTGGGCTGCAACTGACCGGCTTCATATTGCTGCATCGCCATCAGGGTAGTCGCTGCAATTTTCGTAATGGAGGCCACATCATACAGGTCTGAGTGCTGTATCTTTTGTTCCTTATTATAGGTATGATGGCCAAAAGCCTTATTATAAATGACCTTCCCGGATTTCGCGACCAGCACCTGTGCCCCGGGCGTTGCCCCCTCGTCAATGGCTGACTGCACAATCGCGTCGATACCAACCAGGCGTTGAGGCAATACCCCCACCTGCTGAGGCAAAGCATACTCCAGGCGTACAACCTCTGTTTTCTCCCCCTGCCCGATCAGGAAATCAGGGCTATAGGTTAATGGCAATCGCCCCTTCGCTGCAATACCTCCGAAGAGGAGCTGTGCCGCCAGTTCTTTCTCTAAGTCGCTGTTACCGAAAGCCTGTACCACCACCTCGCTCCGGCTCAGCTGTTGAAGGTTAACAGGATGCCCAAGGTTGACCACCACCACTTCCGCCTGCTGCCGGATGCGGTCCAACTGACCCAGGTCAGGCGTTTGCAAAAGGTATTGATCCAGCAGCACCACAAGGCGGTCGGCAGTTGCTGCTTCCGCCCAAGAGCGCACCAGCCGGTAATTGGCATAGTGCCCGAAGCGCTGTTCAAAATGCCGGTCGTAGACCGTACCTGGCAGGTGCAGAATCGTCCAGCCTTTCTCCCCTGCTTCGAGGGGGACCCGCTGTTCCGGATTGGCAGCCAGAACAATCGAAGAAGCATAGGCTTTGCGTTGCCATACTGGCCAGCTTGCTGCACTGAAATAGTCTTCTCTGGAAAGCCTTTGGGGCTGTGCTTCCACCGTTGCGCCCGCTACGGAAGCCTCCAAAGCTGGTTTTTGAGCTACAGGATGGGGCTCGGGCTCAGGCTTATCCCCTGCCCATGCCCGGGCTTTCAGAATTCTCGTCAGCTTTTGATTGAGCTGTTCTTCGCTAAGTACGCCTTTGCGGTAGGCTTGCTTTAGCGCTTTCAGCGCAGGGGTGTATTGACCGGCCTCAATCACCAGCAAGTCAACATCCTGTTCAAGCCAGTTGGCGATCTGGGCTTCTGCCTTGACCTCTGCGATAAGCAGCCCGCCAAACTGAAGCCGGTTGCGAAAGAGATCTGCCAGGCGGCCACTCCGCCCGAGTTGTTCTACCGGCAGCCAAAATCCACTCAAGCCTGCTTCAATTAAAGTTTTATGGTAGGCTAAGGACTTGAGAAAAGCTTTAGTGGTGTCTACCGAAAGTAAGTCTGTATCCGAAAAAGGAGCCGCGATAGATAGCAAATGGGCTTTATTCATTTGATTGATCCAGCGCGCCTGATTTTGGATACCCGCTTCCGGCAGCAAGGTTGCTCCTCCTTCCATACCGTAGCCAGGCAAACTTAGCCAGCTCAGCTGTAATGCATTCGCCTGATGAATATAGGCTTGTTCCAACCGGATGCGCAGACTATCGTCTCCAATCGAAGAGATGGCCTCTAAGGAAGGGAAGGCTTGCTGCGCCCCAAACAGATAGCCAGGCAAACGATTAGGCTCAGTCACCTTAAAAGGCGGAAAGGAAGTCCGGGTTTCCCAAAGACGGTCTATACGGTCCAAATCCTCCAGAGCAGCTGCAGTAAGCCAGCAACCGGAAGCCGCACCCAGGCGGGCAGCACTTACCTGAGCAGCATCCGTTTTCAGTATCAATAACTGCTGCAGCTTTTCGTCTGTTGTTTTTTCGTTCAGGTACTGATCGATTCCTAGGGGTTCAGACTGTAAAAAGAGAGACAGCCCGGGCAGCTCTACATCAGGCAAAGGCGCTTCCTTTTGACAAGACCATGCCAAACTCAATCCTACAACCACTAAAATCAGCTTATTCCTCATCATCCTTTCTGCCTGATTATATTCCAATATACGAAGCAACTCCGCAATGGGTTACCTGCTTAATAGAAAAACGCAAAATAAAACCCGGCGGTCGTTAAGGAAGGATTAAAGTTGCATTTAATTAATGCGGCACCCTACTCTTCCTCTTCT
>CAZNHN010000131.1:5069-12313 GCA_964572415.1 uncultured Phaeodactylibacter sp. | reverse complement strand
ACCCCGCGGCAATGCCCAGCAGGGCCTGGCCACCCCCGGCCCAGCTCGGAATGGCGGGAACCTCCTTGCCGATGAAGATCAGGGCGGGCGCCACCACTCCGGCGACCAGATTTGATGGAGTTCGTAACCTTGTGCCTGCCAGCATTCCCGTTGTTGAGCCTCCCACGCCAAACTAGTGTACGGGGTATGCGCCTTGAAGCCATCCACCAAAAGACCAAACTTCCTTGAAAAGCCGGGTGCCGGATCAACAGTTAAGGCTATTTGGTCATCAGGTGTACGTTCGGCCAGGTGCAGGCGCCCCGGGCTCAAATAAGGCCTCAGATAATGCTGTACCTGGCGCAGTAGATTGTAAGGAGGCGAAAAAGCGGACGGTTGTTGCAGTTTACCTGCAAAACGAGCCGATAACTGTTCGATTTTAGATACATTATTATTCGCGCAGGCTTTCAAAAATCCAAAATAAACCGGCAGGCGCTGCCCGGCTTCGAACAGTTTTTCTCCTTCATCCAGCCAATCAACAGGCAGGGAGTTGGCCACCCATACTTTCTGTCGCGCCGCGCTCATCAGTGCTTCCACCTGTTGTTGGACACCGGGCTGATCCAGCCGGTGTACATGCCCTGTGACAGGCCCGTTAGGCCCTACCGGACCGAAAGTGGCAGAGACAATCAAGACATCAAATTTTTGCCCTTCTACTTCAGACAAATCCATCAGTGTAAGGCCATTACGGTCGAGCTGCTGAATGGTTTCCACACCGGTGCTCCGCCTTTGCTTGATGCCCAGCAGGTAGTCGGCCAGCAACAACCGCTGCCCTGTAGTAAGACAAACGATGCCAACTGAGGGGTAGGTACGCTGTGGGGTCCTTTCAATTTTAGCAAGCATGGCTAATACGGAGCGCGCTTCCGCTTCGTTCTGCTCAAGCGCTTCATCGTAAATACCGTCCACCTGTTCGAAAGCCACCTGTTCTTTGGTGGGCAATACAGGGGCAGATTGCGCCGCATTTCGAAAGTGGAAAGTGCTGGTTCCGTGCATGTGCCGCAATTGAAAAGCCGGCACTTCTTCCTGAAGCTCCTGAGGCTGCAGCGACTGATCATCCCATCCTCTGGGGCTTAGCATAAGCGCACGGTCCCCCATTGCGGATAAGCGTTCCAGCATAGCTGCCGGCACCAGGTGTGCTTCCTCGATGATCACCAGGCCAAAACGCTGTTTGCTTTCTGAGAATAACTCATCAGCTAACTGAGGCACCGTCAGCAAAGCCGGGCTGGTAGCAACGGGGACGTCTCCCAGGGTGCGCAAATGACGGGCAAACTGTATCCGCTCTTCCACTGCTCCGCCCTGCATCAGCCATTTGTAGGCGATTTTACGGCGGCGGCGCAAATCCTGTACGGCTTGCTCTTTTCTGGACTGCCAAAGCTGCAGGATATGCGCGGGCAGGTTTTCCTTTAGGCGTTCAGTTATCTTTGCGTATTCCTCCAGCGCATCCAAATCTGGCGGCAATACCGCCTCGTAAGACTGGCTGAGCGCATTATCAAGGAACCAGGTCCGGAAGGCCGCCATCCAGTTATCAGGTTTCACTCTCAGGAGGCCTTTGACCAAGCGCCGGGCGTGCTCATCCAATTGCAGCCAATTGCGCTGCCAGGCATAGAAGTTGCCAAATTCAGACAGCGCGCGCTTGGTTTCCTCGAGCTGCTCCACCACCTCATCCAAAAACCGCTGCCGTTTAGGCAACGTGAGGGTATTATGGCTTAGGGGCAAGTGGTAAAGCCCGGTTTCATTAATGTCGTCAAGTAAGCGGTCCAGGCTTTCTTCTAACTCCTCCACCTGATTTTCAAAGCCCAAACGGGGATTCGCGGACTTGCGGCTGAGGCGGGTGACTTCATCCTGTACCTGTTCCCGCAGGTTCATCCGCCATTGCTGCAATCTCGATTCAAAAGCTTTCAGCCACTGGTTCAGCCCGGGCATTTCTGCCTCATCCCAATTGGGGAATTCAGCATCGAAATAGGGTTGCCGCTGAAAGTCTTCCTTTAATTTGCGGTATCCTTCCAGCATCTCTTTCCGGGCAGCACGGAGCGCCTTCGCGCGGCCTGAGAAGACTTGCCTGACGCGAAGCGAACCTGCTCCGGCACTCCAAAACTCCTTGCCATGCTCGGACTCCTGCTCCGCCATTGTATCCTTTAACCCGATAAGCTGACGGGCAAACTTTTGGTAGTATTGTTCGTAGTGAGCCGAAAGCTGATCGGCGTAGGCATCAATGCGGTTGATGAACCACAATTGCAGCCGGGTGGCTTTGTCCAGGAGTTGCCGGACCTGTGTTTCTGCAAACGACCTGGCCTCGGCTTCCTCCATTCTCAAAAACAGGCCTGGGCTCAGCTTTCCCAATGGGCTGCGGATGGTGTGGGTCTTTTTGAACAACTGATAGCAGCGATCCACCACTTCGGAGAGTGCATCGTAGGCCTCTTCATTAAATGTATAGTCCTGCGCATTGAGCTGTGTGCCCAGGAGTTCTTTACCTTCCGTTTGAGCACTCTCCAGGTACTGCCCCACTGTCTGTGCCCAGGGTTGTCCGGAAACAGTAACAGCCCGGTAAGCCCGGTAGCTCTCTGTGAGCTTGGCGTGGAGGCGCTGCCCCTTATTCATTGTTTGCTTTAGCCTTCGGTTATCGCCGGGCTGATGGACGTCCCGGTTTGTTGCAGAGGCTCGCAGAATATCAAGCATTAGCATCTTATCAGCCGCAGTATCGCGGAGCAGGAAAGCCAGCCTGGAAAGCCCCAGTTGACCGATGGCTGTTTCGTATTCCTTCAGGGTGCCGGTCCGGGGAGAAACAACAAGGCAGGGTTTTCCGTGAGCCAACTGATTGACCAGGAGATGGACTCCCAGGGCCGATTTGCCTGTCCCACTGTGCCCATCTGCCCAGCTGCTGCCCTTTTGCTGTAATTGCTCTGCCACAGTGGCCTGAAAGGGATCCAGTGTATAGGGGCCAAAGGTGTCTGATACCCCGTCTTTGTAAGCAGGAGCTGCCTGTGGGGGACCAATGGTACAGGGCGGTTGATGGGGAAAGCAGCTCAGAATAGCGGCTTCCACAAAGGCACCGTTGCCCTCTGCACGGACATAGGCATGGCTATCTGTCATTACGGGTAAACCCTTCAAAGCAGGTGGTGGCAATTCCAGTTCACTGGCTACATTTAGGCAGAATTGCTGCAGGTGTTTTAATCCAAAGGACTGCTGATTAAGAAATCGGTCAAAAACAGGAGTAAGGTCTTTTCCTGTTTTATTTTTCCAGTACGAAATAAGATAAACGTTAGGCCGCAGGCGGTGAGTCGGTGTCCTGGACAGGCGCCAGGGGCTATTGTACTGATTACCCGGCTCCAGGTGTACTTCCCAGATCAGCAGCGGAGCAAAAACTACTCTGCCGGATTCGGCTTCTTCATCCTGAAAAAAAGGATAACCGATGCCAACTGCAGCCCCGCCCCGTGACCGCTCCCAGGCCCGGCCTTCAAAGTACACCTGCCTTAATCCGGGCTCCTGGTCCACGCCCGTAGCAATGATACTTCTGAAATCGCCCTGTATCAATTGCTCCAGTAAAGACTCGCCCTGTTTATCCGGTAGGCTGACAAAATCAAGGGCAACCTCAAAATCAGGATGTGTATTAAGGTGTGTGCTGCTTTCACTCCAGGCATACTGAATCATCTCCTGGGCACTCGCCTGCATCTTCATCGTATTTTTTACTGTTGGTAGGGTCTTAATTTATCGCCATTTTCCCGAATCCAATAACTTTTTGGGAAAGTCTTTTAAACGCCCCCTGTTTAGTCACGATAATGTCATCTTGTATCCTTGCCCTTTATTTGAAACAAACCTGAGACTCCAAAGCTTCCAAAAAACTTGGAAAAGGCCTGTCAATAGCCTATATTGTCTTCATAAGCCATTGGCTATCAAATGTTTAACCTTTTAAAGACAAACACCTCAAAAGGTTAAACAAAACAGACAAAAAACAACATGATTCCAAACATAGCAGTCATATTAACCAATGCTCAGAAGCACATCCTCTGGGTCAATGAAGATTTTACGGAAATTACGGGCTACAGTTTGCCCGAGGTGATTGGCAAAAGCCCCGGCGGAATTCTGCAGGGCCCCAATACCGAACCGGAAGCCGTCAGTCAAATCAGGCAGGGGCTGTCCAACAAGCTTCCCTTCCGCGGGGAGGTTACCAACTATCGTAAAAACGGAGAGGAATACCTTTGCCGTCTCGTCATCCATCCCGTTTTCAATGAGTCTCAGCAACTAACTAACTACATCGCCTTTGAAGTCGATGGAAATGCTATTCAGGGGGAAGTTCCTATCCCGCTGCTCCACCTTGAAGAAAAGTACAGCTCCAGCAGCCTTAAGGGCGTGGAAGAGCTCAAGCTGTATTTCAACATGAAGCAGGCAATCGAAAAGGAATTGCTTTTTTTAAACCCTCACCTTTCATTGCGGGATGTCGCAGACCGGCTTAGCACCAATACCAAGTACCTGTCGCAGGTTGTTAATCATAATGCAAATTGCAATTTCCAGCAATTCATTAATCAGTACCGGGTTAAGGAAGTCAAAGAAAGAATCAAGGATCCGAACTTGAATAACCTTACCTTATTTGGCATCGCCCGGCAATGTGGTTTCAAGAATAAGTCCACTTTTTACAAAGTATTCAAGGAAGTAACAGGCCTGACCCCCAGGGAATACTTAAAGCAATAGCTCTGAATATCAGGCCTTTTGTTCCGTATTCGCGAATATGGACACTTCCAGGCCGCTCAAACTTGACTCAGCATTCATTAAATGGCACCTTGTAAGCAGCAAAATTGCAAAAAGCTTGCTCAAGTGCAGGCTTCATCATTTAAAGTTTAAGTTATGAGCGGTATCAGAGAAATGATCGGCTTTGCCTTTTGGGTGAATAATACCAAAAGTAAGCCGATGGAAGCACTGCTCAACGGCCACAATGGTTATTCCGAGGAAAGGACCGCTATTATGCATGACCTTGAGAAAGAAAATATTAGAAATATACTGAAAAGGAATGCCGAAAAAATTGGAGATTCTCGGGTAAATCATTACAATTGAGGACTCTAAGTCTTTTTTAAGGCATTGGAGAATTATCATCATTTCATTGGCCGAAGCCTCTGTGGCTTCGGCTTTTATATTTCCCTTACTCGACAAGGCCTCCTTCTACTTTCTCTCCGTTTCGGTATTCGTATTCCAGGACGACATTGCCATTTTCGTCAAAAAAACGGTAGGCACCGTGCGGCTTGCCATTTTTGTAGTGGATTTCCTTTTGCAGGTCGCCGGTTTTCCGGTTATACTCCAGGTAAGTTCCGTCAAGTTCTCCGTTTTTGTAACTGGCTTGCTTTTCCACCCTTCCAAAGCTGTAAGCCGCCCAGGGACCGTCCAGTTTGTTGTTTTTATAAGTAGCGCGCAGGGTGATATGCCCACGGGCGTTGAACTCCAAATAAGTCCCGTTGTATTGGCCTTCCGCAAAAGTCGTCAGTTTGGAGGGAAACATCCCCTCTGCCCCGTACTCAATCCACGCACCTGCTTTTTTACCGTTATAAAGCATCCCCTCTTCAACAATCACGCCTTCTGAATTTCGCTTTACCAGACGTTGTGCCGGGGTATTTTCAATATTCGTGACTTCGTACCCATCTGTAGCGGCTTTATCCGGCCCGCTTTCCAGGGAGGCCGCAGACTGCTCGGAAGCATTTCCTGACTGATTACATGCGATGAAGAATAAGGCCAGAGCCAATAGAATTAAAAACCTGTACATACTACTGTTATTTTTGATTTTCAAACTTTATTTCAGCTCCACTTCCAGGTAAACGGGCTGATGGTCTGAAAAGCGAAACTTCTGATCAATGCCTTTCACCTGCCGGATCTGCACATTGGGGCTTACCAGGAAGAAATCAATTAAGGTAATAAAGGTTTCACCGGGTTGATATGGGGTCTTTGTCTTGCGGTTGGTGGGCACTCTGGGATCGTACCCCCACTGCCATTCAGCAGGCAGGTACTCCGGATCTATGTTGATTTGGGTATACCCTTGCGTGCGGCCGGGCATGTAGCCATCAAAGCGGAAAAAGGGGGGCACCTGATTCCAGTCGCCACCCACCACAACATAGTGCCCAGCCTGATATTCTTTGAGGAGCAGTTCCTTTAAAAAAGCCATTTGTTGCTGTTTCAGAGAGCCATCTGCATCGTAGGCAGAGTTATGGACGTTTATCACCACAAGCTCTTTGTCCCCCTTCACGCGGAAGCGGTGCAGGGCTACACAGCGGTCCAACTGGAATAATCGCACCGGCCAGGAGAAGGCCCCCGGCAGTTGCAACCGGACCGACTCGTAGGGTTGATACTTACTGTAAGTACCTAAGCCGCTCTCGACTTCTCCATAAAGATGCCAGGGCTCAAAAACGGGAATCGGTACGAGAGGCGAGCGGTAATTAGTCGCAAAGAAGGCACTGTAGTCAGGCTTCTGCCCTTTGACCAATTCATGCTGATTAGCAAAATAGCTGCGCTTGGAGCGGTAATCGACCTCCTGGAAAAGAAAGAAGTCTGAGGCTGTGGAGCTCACAAATTGCTCGACGCCTTTGTTATTTTTCTGCACGGCGTCCTCGGGGGCACGCACCATCCGCCCCATAGACAAGTACATATTACCATGGTCAAAAAAGAACTCCGACTCCTCTCCCAGCCCACCAAATCCCAGGTTCCAGGTCACGAAGGTCAATAAGCTATCTTCAATAACCGGAATAGATGCGGCACCCGAATTCTCCAGGGGTGTTCTTGCTTCCGGCACCCAGTCATTTAGTGTGCCATAAAGCAATACGCCGCCCACGTAGAGCACCAAAAGCAAGATGAAAGCGATAGTAATCCTGGTAATTAATTTTTTCATGAGCCTGTTTATTTGATGTAATGGGCGATTTAAAGCCCCAGCATATCCTGCATCCCGAAAACGCCTTTTCTGCCGATCAGCCAATGGGCAGCCTGTAAAGCACCTCTGGCAAACCCCTCCCGGCTATGTGCTTCGTGCCGGATAGTGACCGTATCCACAGCCGAGGTGTAACGAATCTCATGAGTGCCTTTTACATCCCCTTCCCGTATGGCTTCAATGGGAATAGTCCCTGTTTCCGCCTTCTTCCCCTCCTGCCAGCCTTTTGCACGCTCCAGCCTTGCAATCATATCCTCTGCAAGGGTAATAGCTGTGCCGCTTGGCGCATCCAGCTTTTGAGTATGGTGGATCT
>CAZNHN010000131.1:0-5014 GCA_964572415.1 uncultured Phaeodactylibacter sp. | reverse complement strand
ATTGAGGGCGAAGAACAGGTTGACCCCGATACTGAAGTTGGAAGCATAAAAAAAAGCACCCCCTGTTTCGTGGCAAAGCCGGGTTGCTTCTTCAAAGCGGTCCAGCCAGCCGGTAGTACCGCTTACGACCGGAACGCCAGCTTGCAGGCAGGCTTTGACATGCCTGAACCCCGTTTCCGGATGACTAAAATCTATAGCGACATCCGCCTGCTGAAGATTGTGGCCCGACAGTTCTGATTCGTTCCCGGCATGTATCCGCAGGACGACCTCATCTCCGGCACCAGCTGCCAGTTGCTCAATAGCTTTCCCCATCTTTCCGTAACCAAGAAGTGCAATTTTTGGCATGACTAGTATTTTGATACTGAAAGGTCAGACTCTGTTTAAAGCTTATAGCATCTGCTTCCTGTCTGCCCTGAAAAAAATCTTATCCAAAATGTGACTTTTCAGACCCGTAGCGTCCAAAGGGCAGAAAACAAATAAATAAGCACAAGTTTAATAGCCAAATGAATCTCAAAAACTTTTGATCTAAGCTCCGGTGAACAAGCCGGGGCTTTTTTATTCTTCCAGCAGCCCTTTCAGCTCATTAAGCTTCATCATACATTCAATCGGTGTCATGTTGTTGATGTTTAGGTCTGTAAGTGCTTCCTTGATCTTACCTGCTGTTGGATCCACCGTTTCGAATATACTGAGTTGCAGGGTTTCGGTTGAAATTTTTCCGGTGTCTGGCCGGGCAGCTTGCACTTCTACAGCGCCATTCTCTTCGTTATTGATGGATTTTTGCTCCAGTTGCGTGAGGATATGAGCAGCCCGTTCCACAATAGTCCGGGGCATACCCGCCATTTTAGCGACATGTATACCAAAACTGTGCTGACTGCCTCCCGGTACGAGTTTGCGCAAAAAAATGACTTTCTGACCGACTTCGCGGGTGGCGATATTGAAGTTTTTAATCCGCTCAAATTTATTGGCCAGTTCATTTAGCTCATGGTAGTGGGTGGCAAAGAGTGTTTTGGGGCGGGCGGTGCCATTGTTGTGGAGAAACTCAGCGATCGACCAGGCAATGGAAATCCCGTCATAGGTACTCGTGCCACGCCCGATCTCGTCCAGCAAAATGAGACTTCGGTCTGAGATATTGTTCATAATGGAAGCCGTTTCATTCATTTCCACCATAAAGGTCGACTCTCCGGAAGAGATATTATCTGAAGCTCCGACCCGGGTAAAGACCTTGTCGATCAGACCAATAGAGGCTTGTTCGGCAGGGACAAAGCTACCCATCTGCGCCATGAGCCCGATCAGTGCCGTTTGCCTCAGCAGGGCGGACTTACCCGCCATATTCGGCCCGGTGATCATCATGACTTGCTGGGTTTCCGTATCCAGGTAGACATCATTGGGCACGTAGGGCTCATCGATGGACAACTGTTGCTCGATGACCGGGTGCCGCCCCTGTTTGATATCAATAACCGTACCCTCATTAATTTCCGGACGGCAATATTGGTGTTTGCGTGCCACTTTGGCAAATCCAAGCAGGCAGTCGATGCGGGCGATCAGGGCTGCATTATGCTGAATAGGCTGAATATAGTCCGCGAGCGTGAAGACCAGCTCGGAGAAGAGTTTTTCCTCCAGCACCAGGATTTTTTCTTCGGCGCCCAGTATTTTAGACTCCAGTTGTTTCAGCTCATCCGTGATGTAGCGCTCTGAATTGGTCAGGGTTTGCTTGCGCACCCATTCCCCAGGCACTTTATTCTTGTGCTTGTTGGTGACTTCCAGATAATAACCAAAGACGTTATTGAAGCCAATTTTCAGGCTTGATATCCCGGTATTCTCCACTTCCCGCTGCTGAATGCCCAGCAGCAGATCTTTACTGTTGTTGACGATATTGCGCAACTCATCCAACTCCTCATTGAAGCCATCCGCCATGACTCCGCCCTTGGACAAATTGACGGGTGGGTCATCGATAAGTCGCTTATCTATCTCATCCCGCAGCAGTGTGCAGGGGTTTAGCCCCTCCCCTATTTTGGCCAACTGCTCCAGGTTACTGTTTTGCAGGGTCTCTTTGATGGGCCTGATGAGCTCGAGGGCTTTTTGCACCTGCTTAATTTCCCGTGGGTTGATCTTTCCGAGGGGGACTTTGGAAATAAGCCGCTCCAGGTCACCAATTTGCTGAATGTATTGGGTGAGCGTACCCTCCAGTTCCGTGTCCTTATAAAAATGGTCAACGATATTCAGGCGGCTATCAATCGCCGATGGGATCGTCAATGGCAGGACCACCCACTTTTTCAACAGGCGGGCGCCCATTGGTGAAACAGTCTGATCCAATACATCGATCAGTGGCACTCCGGTTTCGTGGTTGCTGTAGACCAGCTCCAGATTACGGATGGTGAAGCGGTCGAGCCACACATAGCGGTCGGGCTGCAGACGGCTGATGGCATTGATGTGCTGCAGGTTTTTATTCTCTGTGGTAGCCAGGTAATGCAGGGTGGCACCGGCGGCAATCTGCCCGAGTTCCATTTCCTCCACCCCGAAGCCTTTGAGGTTTTGAACTTCAAAGTGCTCAATCAGTTTTTCCCGGGCATAATCGTAGGTATATACCCACTCATCGAGCATAAAAGTATAAAGCTTGTCCCCAAACTGCTTTAGGAAAGCTTTTTGGCGGTCTTTAGGGAAAAGGACTTCCGAGGGTTTGAAGCTTTGGATGAGCTTATCGGCGTAGGTCATGCTGCCCTCACAGACCAGGAACTCCCCGGTGGATACATCCAGGAAGGAAACCCCGACCTGGTCTTTCTTACCAAAGTACAGGGAGGCCAGGAAGTTGTTGGACTTATGATCCAGCAGCTTATCATCCACTGCCACGCCTGGGGTTACGATTTCAGTAACGCCCCGGCGGACAATTTTCTTCTGCGGGCTGGGTTTCTCCAGTTGTTCGCAAATGGCCACCCGGTAGCCTGCCCGGACAAGGCGTGGCAGATAAAGATCCATAGAGTGGTAGGGGAAACCCGCCAGCTCGATATCGCTGCCGCCATTATTCCGCTTGGTCTGCACGATACCCAGCACCTGAGAAGCGGTGACAGCATCCTCCCCGAAGGTCTCATAGAAATCCCCTACCCGGAAGAGCAGGATGGCGTCCGGGTGTTTGGACTTCACCTTGAAATACTGCTGCATCAGAGGCGTAACCTTACCACCGCCCTTTGTCTTCTTTGCCTTTGCCAATGTGGATCGTTTTCGTTAGCTCACAAATATAGGGGTTCCGTTTGGGTTGCCATAAGGGGAATTCATTCAAAGATAAGACTACCACAGCAGGCTTTGCAAAATCTAAGACCGCAGCTTATTTTTGCCCTATCAGAAAACCAATGCGAACGCCCCGTGTTGGAATTAAGAACAGACGAATAAAAGCAACCCAGATATGGCTATTATAATCACAGATGAATGTATTAACTGCGGCGCCTGCGAGCCGGAATGCCCTAATAACGCCATTTATGAAGGCGGTGTGGAATGGGCTATTTCTGATGGTACCGGAGTGAACGGTTCCTATAAACTGGAAGACGGATCAGAGGTGGACGCGGATGCTCAGCACAATCCTATTTCTGACGACTTATATTATATCGTGCCCGATAAATGTACCGAGTGTGTAGGTTTTCACGAAGAGCCTCAGTGCGCTGCCGTTTGCCCGGTAGATTGCTGTGTGGACGATCCTGACCGCAGAGAGTCTGAAGAACAACTGCTGGAGCGCAAAGAGCGGCTACACCTTTAATCATTGGTTATGCTGTAAATTGAAAAGCCTTTCGGAAAAAACCTGAAATCACATGGAGAGATAAGGCTATAATGTAAAATCACAAGTAGTGAGTTGCCTGTAAAGTAACTGTTCTGTTTTACAGAAACTAGGAAGCTTCATTAGCCTTATTTACAAGGAGAGGGGTATCAAAAATGTTGTGCTTGACCATGCCTGAATACTGCTCTCCTGCAAAGTCGCCACTTTGAGAAACGGCGATTCCTATCAAAACCCTCCCGTGGCTGGCTGCTGCTGGGGTACGCTTTTGTAGTATACCCTTGAGCCCGGTGCCACGCTTTTAGTAATCCAAACGTTACCGCCAATGATACTGTCCCGACCGATTATAGTTTCGCCCCCCAAAATAGTTGCCCCGGAATAGAGCACAACGTTATCCTCAATGGTAGGATGCCGTTTTGTTTTTGCATACTCCTTTCTCACACTGAGCGCTCCCAGGGTAACGCCCTGATAAATTTTCACATTATTACCAATCTCCACCGTTTCACCAATAACAACGCCCGTACCGTGGTCGATGCAAAACCGCTCGCCAACGGTGGCGCCGGGATGTATGTCAATCCCTGTTACCCCATGCACATGCTCGGTAAGAATTCGTGGAATCAAAGGAACCCCCAGCCGGTGAAAAGTATTTGCTAACCGAAACACTGCAATGGCCCGGAAGCCCGGGTAAGTCCGGATCACCTCCGTACGGCTGACCGCTGCCGGGTCGCCCGCCATGATCGCATCCGCATCCATCTGAAGCAGCTCGTAATTCCGGGGCAGCTCGTCCAGGAAAGCAGCTTCCAGATCCTCTGCGCGGTTAGGCAGCAGGTCTTCAATCTTTTCAAGCAAGGTGAAGAGTTCCAGCTTCAGCTGCTGATAATGCTGGCCCACTTCGCGTTCGCTGCGGTACTGCCGGTTCGCCAGTTCCGGAAACATAACAGTTAGCAACCCATCCAGCCAACTGCACACTTCGCTGGGCGAAGGGATTTTGCGGGAATCGCGATGGGCGCGGAACAATTGCTGGATAAACTGCTGCTCTTTCATGATGATTTATTCATAAGGGCTTCCAGAAAAATAAAATACACAACTGGTTTTGTTCTAACGTTGCACAAAACCAACCATAGGGCGGGTTTTGTGTAATGTTGGGGCAAAAGCTTTTTGAAAGTTGTGTGTTTTTATTTTTGCCCCATTACTAATAGCAATAGTCCGTGGGGAAAATGACGCATAGCCATAAAAAAGGGGAAAGTTGTAATT
>CAZNHN010000130.1:5048-16215 GCA_964572415.1 uncultured Phaeodactylibacter sp. | reverse complement strand
GCCATATACTTCACCTTATCGAGGTCCTTTGGGTCTACTGTAAACAGCAGCTCATAGTCCTCTCCTCCGCTCAGGGCGACGGTAATCGGATCCATATTGAAATCAATGGCCTGGAACTGTGCATCCTCGTGAATGGGCACGCCGCTTTCTTCAATCAGCACACCTACGCCCGATTGCTTCGCAATGTGGAACAGCTCGGAGCCCAGCCCGTCCGAAATATCGATCATAGCCGTGGGCACCAAGCCTGCTTTGGCGAAAGCCTCAATCATGTCCTTTCGGGCCTCCGGTTTGAGTTGGCGCTCCAGCAGATAGTCGTGCCCTTCCAGCGTAGGTTGCAGCTCGGGGTCAGACAGGTAAATCTGTTTCTCCCGCTCCAGAATTTGCAGCCCCATGTAGGCGGCCCCCAGGTTACCGGTAATGCAAATCAGGTCACCCACTTTTGCAGTATTGCGGTAAGTCAGGTGCTCTTTATGCCCCTTGCCGATTGCAGTAACGCTGATGACCAGTCCTTTGGGGGAAGAGGTGGTATCTCCGCCTATGAGGTCGACATTATACACGCTGCAGGCCGTTCGAATCCCTTCGTACAGTTCTTCCATGGCTTCAACCGAGTAGCGGTTAGACAGCGCCACAGAAACCGTAATTTGCTGAGGGATGGCATTCATGGCGTAAATGTCAGAAAGATTGACGACCACCGATTTGTACCCCAGGTGCTTCAGGGGCGTATACATCAGGTCGAAGTGTATCCCCTCCACCAGCATATCGGTGGAAACAACGGTAAGCGCGCCCTGATGGTCGATCACGGCAGCATCATCACCTATGCCTTTGACGGAAGATCTGTGGTGCAGCGGAAAGCGCTGTGTGAGGTGATCGATAAGCCCAAACTCACCGAGTGTATTCACGTCGGTGCGTTTGGGCGTATTAGATTCGTTGGCCATAATTTATATCTTGCTGTATTGGCGCGCAAAGGTACGGCCAAACTTACAGACGCTCTATTTTTTCGAGCAGTTCCTTGGTCTCGGTATAGTCTTCGCCACTGGCTTTGGCCAGTTCGATGGCTTTCTTTGCGGCGGCTTTGGCCGCTTTTTTGTTGCCTAGTTTGTAGTACAGGGCAGCAAGGGTGTCATTATTGTAGAAAGTGGACTCGATCTCCACAGAGCGCTCGGCCCACTTCACGGCTTCTTTCAGCATCTTCTTGTCTTCTACGCTTTCGTAGAAAGACCAGGCGATGGAGTTCAGCTCGTTGGCATCTTCGGAAGGATAGTCCGTCAGGTAATCTACTGCAGCCTGTGGGAAAGCAGTGGGGTCGTTGACACGATAGTAATTCATTTTGAAGTTGGCGAAGATTGGCCCCGGGTTGTCCGGAAAGGCAGCTTTGAACTTCGCCTCGGCATCGGCCATCATCTTTTCTTCTCCATCCTCTGCACTCAGCGTCTGCAGGATAGCGCGCTGAATCTTATTACTGATGTAACGTTCGCTAAACAATGCTTCGTAGGCTTCGCGCCGCTTCAGGATTTCCTTGAAGTAAGGGTCATCCATTTGAGTCGCCGCCTGAAAGATGAGCTGCATTTCAGCCTCTCCGGCCCAGTCCTTCTGGGTACTCAGGTAAGTAGTCGCAATCTCATTCGCATTTGCGGCCATTGCATCGGCAGCAGCGATAGCATAGTTTCTCAGAAATTCAGGATCGCGCTCGCCTGCCTCAAACTTGCGCTCCATAGCGGCAATCTGTTTGGAGGGGTCCTGAGCTTCCCGACCAAGCTGCAGGAAAGCCTCCGCATCCTGATAGCCTACAGCACGGTGCACCAGCTCTCCATTGGCGTCAATAAATAGCAAAGTTGGATAGGCCCGTACTTTGTATTTGCGTGCCAGCCCGGTCCCTTCGCCCTTTTCCATGTCAATCTTGGCATTGACAAAATTACTGTTGTAATACTCGCCCACCTCGGCCTGAGTGAACACATCACGAGCCATCATTTTACAGGGCCCGCACCATTCTGCGTAAGCATCCACAAAAATCAGCCGATCCTGGTCCGCTGCTTTGGCCAGGATTTTTTTCCAGTTGCCGTCTTCAAACTGAATGCCTTCCTGCGCCAGTCCGGCGGTGGCAACAGCTGCAATCAGGGCTATGGCGATGGATAGTTTTTTCATTGGTATGGTGTTTATTGAATTTGCTTGATGTAGTGCTCTACGGCACGAACCGCCAGCGGGCTGTCCGCAGCGGCCATTTCCAGTGCACGGTTGGCGGCTTCCAATGCAGCCGTACGGTCTCCGTTTTGCAGGAGAATATTGGAATAGATGAGCACATGCTGGTATTTGGTGGTCTGGGAAGCCGCCGATTCTGCAATATCCTGTGCTTCAGACATCACTTTGTCGTCGTTTTTGAAGGCTTCGGACATGTTTTTGGCCAGCGTGGCCAATGCATCGGGGTCTTTATCAATGCATTTTTTAGCATACTTTTTGGCTGCTTTCCGATAGTCATCGGTTTCTCCCCGGGACTGATAGAAAGCGAGTTGGGCTTCCAGCTCGAACGCTTCCGCGTCATCGCCCAGGTAGTCATTGCCTTTGCTGATCGCTTCTTCCAGCAGCATCTCACTATCGTATTTCAGGGCTTTCTCCACGGTTGCCTCACAGGCGCGGCGCAACTGATCGGCTACTGCCTGTTTGCCCACGATAGCGGAAATTGCTTCCCGCCGCTCTGCCATCATGTTGAAGAGTTTGGAATCCGCTTCCGTCACTGCCTCGAACAGGAACTTAAGGTTCAGCTCCGTACTCAGATCCGGATCGGTGTCAAAGTATTCGTTGGCAACGCGGAGGCTGGATTCCCCGGCGTTGTTCAGGGCTTTTATATATCGGTACAGGAATGCAGGGTCTCGCTTGCCTTCTTCGTACTGCATCTGATACTCCTCCAGATTATCGGCTTGGGAGAGGGCCGTCTGCCCCAGTTTGATGAGTCCATCCACCTGTTGTGCACCTTTGGCTTTTTGGACGACCTTGCCATCCGGACCAATAAAAAACAAGGTGGGAAAAGCCGAAACCGGATATTTTTGGCGGAACTCCAACCCCATCCCTTTTTCATATCAATTTTCATATTGATAAAGTGGCGATTGAAGAACGCACCGACCTCCTCCTGCGGAAAAACTTCCCGTGCCATCCGTTTACAAGGCCCACACCACTCTGCGTAAGCATCTACGAATATGATTTTATCTTCCTGGGCAGCCTTCAACAAGGCGTCTTCCCAGGAACCCTGGTAGAATTCAATGCCCTGAGCAGACAACGAGGTACTGCTGCCGGACAGGGAAAAAAGTATGGCGAAAAATGACAGTATAAAATTGCGCTTCATGAGTTACTCCGTTGCTTGGTTGTTTTGCTGAAATTCTTTGATGACTTCGTTAGCTGATTTACCAGACTGAACGACGGAAAGCAGCATTTTAGCGTCCCTAGCGATAGGATGCTTTGGGAACTGCTGCAGGAAAGCTTCATACTTCTCCTCAGCCTTCGGCATATTCTCCAGGTCGTTGTCGTAGGTAAAACCCTGAAAAAACAATGATTCCGGCACTTTTTCAAAATCCGGATAAACAGTGACCACGCGGTCCCAAAGGTCGATTGCTTTTTCATATTGCCCAATGCCCCGGGCGACAGCACCGGACTTAAACAGAAAATGTGGTGTAAGGGAATCCTGCTGAAAACGGTCCGCGAAAAGATCTGTTTTATCAATCAGGCTGACGGCCGAGGCGGTGTCAATCGTAGGATTGTCCATTTGCTTTTTCAACGTCCCTTCCAAAGCCAGGATTTCTTCTGCCAGCCGGTCTTTGGATTTATCCTCATCCGCCATGCGGTCGGGGTCGCCACAGGCTGTAAAGATCAGTGCGACGAGGGCGAAGGTTAAAATATTCAGGGTTTTCATAATAGGGTGATTGGTCATTTGAGTAATCTGAAAGTAAATAATTCGCGGCAACCTGCCAAGGGTTACACTCCGGAATAACGGGCGATAAGGCGTTCAAACCACGCACCGGGCAATAGCCGCTTGAGTATAAGGGATAACCTTTGCAACGGTTTCCCTATAGCATAGAACGGATGAAGGTGCCCTCTGTTGATACGGCGGGCAATAGTTTTCGCGACAACTTCGGCGGGCAGTCCTTCTTCCACCTCCTGATCAATAATTCTGTAGGCGCGCTCAAAACTCTTGGCGTAAGGGCCATTGGGGTCATATACTTTGATCCGGTTGGCGTTAATATTGGTCCGGATATCGCCGGCGTGAATGCCAGTGATCTGAATGCCCAGCCCTCTCATTTCGAGGCGCAGCGACTCCGTGATCAAATCTACCGCTGCCTTGCTGGCACAATATACGCTCCGGTAGGGCAATCCAACCTTAGCTCCGATAGAACTAATGGTAAAAATCTGCCCCTGCCCCTGAGCCCGCATGATGGGGAGCGCTACCTTGCATACCCGGATAACACCCAGAACGTTGGTGTTCATGACCCGCTCCACTTCCTCCATGCTGCAATCTTCCAGTGGCCCCGCTATGCCGATGCCCGCGTTGTTGACCACGACATCAAGGCGCCCGGCTTCCGCTAGTACCTGCTCCACGCCGGACGCCACGCTCGCTTCCTGCTGTACGTCCATTGCAATCATACGAATATCGCCCTGATTGCCCTCAGGCGAACGGCTCGTACCAAACACGGTGTGCCCCTGATGGCTTAGCTCCTGGGCAAGTGCTTTTCCCAGCCCCGAACTGGCACCGGTGATAAGGATAACTTTTGACATAAATAGGTTGGGTTGACCGGGATTTCAAACGCAGCAAGTGCATCTTTAGCCCCCTGCTTTCTCAAAGAACAAAAAAATAACGCATGAGTGGAAGGATAGGATAAAAAAAGCCGGTACAATTGTATGTACCGGCTACCAAAATAAACACCTAAAACCCTATTAACTATTTTTGGCTCCGTTTAAAAACAGGGTGCGGAGCCTGACCCTGGTACAGCATCTACTTGATTTCGATGCGCTTCACAGGTTGTCCTTTGACTTCTTCCTTTTTCGGCAGCTCAATAGTCAGCACACCATTTTCGTACTTCGCTCCGATGCCTTCGCCATCCACAGACTTGGGCAACTGGAAATTACGGGTGAAAGAAGTGTAATTGAACTCACGGCGGACGAAATTATCTTCCTTTACTTCGTCTTTGTGCTCTCGTTCTGCTTTGATCAGCAAGTGGTCATTTTCCACTTGAATGTCAAAGTCATCTCTCTCAAGACCAGGAGCAGCCACTTCAATCCGGAAGCGGTCGTGAGTTTCCACGACATTCACAGAGGGCTGGGTCATCGCAAAATCGCCACCCATGAAGTCAGTGATGGAATTGCCAAAGAAGTTGTCAAACATCTTGCTGATTCCTGTCGGTTGATAATTCACCAGATTTTTCATAGCATTTAACATTTGGTTTAACAAAAAGCCTTCTCAAACAGATTTCGTGGGCAATAAGAGCGATGAGCGCACAGATGAAGGATTAACAAACTCAGGCACTCATTGCTTCCATTGCATTAACCACTACACTCTACTTAGAAGAACAAATAGGTTGCTGCTGAAATTCACTGCTTTATGTAAAAGCTGTGTAAAAGCGCTCATTACGCAATTTCAATCTTGCGGGCAGGCTTGGGCTTAGCTTCTTCCTTTTTGGGAAGGTTGACCTGCAGTACGCCCTGCTCGTAAGTAGCTTCAACGTTTTCCGTATCAATCAGCTTACCAAGCCGGAAAGACCGCTGGAAACGGTAGTTGCCAAATTCCTGCCGCTTAATGGTTTCGCCTTCGCTGGCACTACAGTCGCGCTCTACTTTGATGGTAAGCAGACCCTTATCCAGTTCTATCTCAAAGTCAGACTTCTGCAGACCCGGAGCTGCTACCTGAAGCACAAAGTTATCTTCCCGCTCAAGGACATTTACCGCAGGCTTGAAAGCACGAGTGCCTACCGGCCGGTGGGCTGCTCCGAATACTTCATTAACCACCCGGTCAAAGTCGGTGAAAAGCGAGGGGGCTGAAGTGCGGTTTGGCTTAACGGTTACAAGTGTCATGGCTGTATTCTTTTTATTGGTTGTTTAAAACGATGTTGTGATTAATTACACTTCACTATATGCAATTGGCATACCAACCCCGAAGAGCGGACAAACTTGCCGGGAAAGCAAGAAAATATATGTCATTTTGACACTAACAAACAGTAGCGAGTGACAAAATGACCGAAATACACCAGCATCCCCACAGTACTTCACGTTCAGAGGTCAGAAAACACGTACCAAAGTAAGCCTATGGGCAAAAACCTCCTACCCTGCCCGAGCCCTCCGCGATCTTTGCGCCCACTCCTTTGCGACCTCCACGTGAAACCCTCCGCCCCCAACTCTCCCAATTTTCCTATCTTGCTCCCCGCAAAAAGACAAACGACATGTTTCAGGACAAGATTTTTGAAGGCAAGACCGCCCTCGTCACCGGCGGGCGCAGCGGCATAGGGTACGAAATTGCCCGGCAACTGCTCAACTACGGCGCAGAGGTCTACATCGCATCCCGCAAGGAAGCGCCCCTGAAAGAGGCAGCAGCAGCGCTCAATGAATTGGGCACCTGCCACCACTTCGCCCTCGACATCCGGGAGCCGGAAAAAATTGACGAGCTGGCGGAGTACATTATGGACAAGAGCGGCAAGCTGGACCTACTGGTTAATAATGCCGGCGGGCAGTTCCCCTCCCCTGCTGAAGGCATTGCCCGGAAGGGCTGGCTGGCCGTCATCAATACTAACCTGAATGGCACCTGGTTTATGACGCAGGCCATGGCCAATACTTTCTTCCTCCCTCAGGAATCAGGCAGCATCGTCAGTATCATCGTAGACCACTACCGGGGCTTCCCGGGCATGTCGCATACCGGTGCCGCCCGGGCAGGGGTAGACAACCTTACGAAATCGCTTGCTGTGGAGTGGGCCAACCGCAATGTGCGCATCAATGCCGTAGCACCTGGTATCATCAAAAGCTCTGGCCTGGAAAACTATCCGCCGGAAATGGTGGCTCAGGTTAGCGGCACGATACCGGTAAAGCGGCTGGGCAAGGTGGAGGAAGTGGCAGAAGCGGTCTTATTCCTGTCGCTGGCCGATTATGTGACGGGCGAGACCCTTTATATCGACGGGGGCTCCCGTCTGTGGGGCGATATGTGGCAGGTCTAATGAAAAGGGCAAGCCCTGGAGCCTGCCCTCTGTGTAGATTTATTTCAACTTTCACCTTACTCTTCCAGCAACTTCGGGCTCATCCCCATATTGGAGAAGCCGCCATCGTGGTAGAGGTTCTGCATGGTCACCATGCGGGTCAGATCTGAGAACATCGTTACACAGTAGTCCGCACAGGCCTCCGCCGAAGCATTGCCCAATGGCGACATTTTATCCGCATAATCGAAGAACTCCTGAAAGCCCTTGATACCGCTGCCGGCAGTCGTTACTGTAGGAGACTGGGAAATGGTATTCACGCGTACCTTTTTCTCAGCAAAGTGGTAGCCAAAGCTTCGGGCAAAGGACTCGAGCAGCGCTTTAGACTCCGCCATCTCACTATAGTCCGGGAAAGTGCGCTGAGCTGCGATGTAGCTTAAAGCCACAATAGAGCCCCACTCGCTCATCGCATCCATTTTATACAGCTGCTGCATCACCTTGTGGAAAGAGATGGCTGAAATATCGAGCGTCTTTTGCATCCACTCGTACTTCAGGTCGGTATACTCGCGCTTCTTACGAACGTTGAGGGACATCCCAATGGCATGCAGTACAAAGTCGATTTTACCGCCCAGGACTTCCTGAGATTCACCGAAGAGTTTTTCCAGGTCTTCCTCACTTGTCGCATCGGCCGGGATGACCTCTGCATTGAGTTTTTTGCCCAATTCCTGAATGCCGCCCATGCGTAGTGCAACGGGGGCGTTGGTCAGGGTAATGGTGGCGCCTTCTTCCACACAGCGCTCCGCCACTTTCCAGGCGATTGATTTGTCGTCAAGCGCACCGAAGATGACGCCGCGCTTTCCTGCTAGTAAGTTGGTACTCATATCGTTTGAATTCTGCTTTTCATTTAACTGCTCTGCAGCAATAATTCTTTAGCCGTATTGATGGCGGACTCGCTGGGCGGGTCCTGGCTGAGCATGGTCGCTATAGCGTACACCCGGCCTTCCATTTCGAGGGGGCGGACCTCCGTGACGGTGCGGTCCTCCTTGTCTTTTTTATACACGAAGTAATGAGCGTTGGCCTTGGAGGCGATCTGCGGAGAGTGGGTAATTGACACCACCTGATGCTCATTGCTAAGTTGCCGCAAGATGGAGCCCATCTTCAGGGCCACGTCCCCGGAAATACCTGTATCGATCTCATCGAAAATAAGGGTAGGCAGAGGTATGGCGCTGGCCACAAGGGACTTCACCACGAGGGTCAGGCGAGACAATTCACCACCCGAGGCCACATCCTTGATCAGCTGCAGGCGGCCGCCTTTGTTGGCGGCGAACAGGAAATTGACTTCGTCAAAACCGGTAAGCTCGAGGTCTTCCATTCTGCTGATATCAACTTTAAGTTTGGCATGCTGCATGGACAGCTGTGCCAGCATTTGCTCGACTTTGTTCTCAAAGCCGCCCACCACGCTATGACGGCGGGTGCTCAGTTCTTCAGCCATCGTCTCCAGCTGTTGGCGCTGCTCCTGCGTGGACTGCTGTAGCCGTTCGATTTCCTGGCTGAGGTCACCAATATCATCAAGTTGCTGTTGCAAATCCGCCTGTATATCCAAAAGCTCTTTGATGGAAGCAACCTGATGCTTGTTTTGCAACCGGTAGACCATATCGAGGCGCTCCTGCACTTCCTGCGTGCGCTCCGGGTCATGCTCGGTCTCATCCGCGATAGACTCAAACTCCTGCGCCACATCCCGAAGCTCTTCCACGAGCCCACTAAATCGGCCATAGATCCCTTCAATACGCCGGTCAAAACTACTGACCGACTTGATAGCCTGCGTCAGTTCTTCCATTTGCCCGATCACCGAGACCTCGCTTTCAGACAACTGCTGAAAAGAAGCCGCCAGGGTGCGCTTGATGTCCTCGGCATTGGTCAGGCGGCTGAGCTCTTCCTCCAGTTCCTCCTGTTCTCCATCCACCAGTTCAGCTGTATTGAACTCCTCCAGCTGGAACTGCAGGAACTCGAGCTCCTTGGCAGACTGTTGCTGACGGGCGATGAGGGTTTTGAGCTGTTTTTGATCCTGCTGATAAGCACTAAACAGGCTTTGGTACTGAGCCAGCAGCGGGCGGTTCTCCGCCAGGGCATCCAGCAGCCGTAGCTGAAAGGACACCTTGTGGATGTCCAGGTTGTCAAATTGCTGATGCAGGTCGATGAGCGTAGAGCTCAGGTCCTGAAGTACGTTGAGCGTTACCGGTGTATCGTTGACGAACGCCCGGGATTTGCCGGAAGGCGTGATCTCCCGCCGAATGACCACCTGAGGATCAAAGTCGTGCTCGTCAAAGAAGCTCTTCAGGTCATAAGCTTCCACATTAAAGAAGCCCTCAATAGTACACTTGGAGTCCAGATTGTAGAGAGACTTAATGTCTGCACGCCGGCCCATGACCAGGCCCAGTGCGCCCAGCAGAATAGACTTGCCGGCCCCGGTTTCACCAGTAATAATGGTGAGCCCCTTCGAAAAGTCGATCGTCAACTCCTCGATAATGGCGTAATTCCGGATGTGAAGGCGCTCAATCATAGCGAATGTTCAAAATTTGCAGGGCAAAGGTACGGCTTTTCCCGATTATTGGAGCCCAGTTAAAAGATGGTGTTGGTGTCCTGCCGCTACGCGTTTCCGGCGCGTTGCCCGAAATTGGTCAATTGCGGCCGCTTATCAAAGCTGTTGCTCAATAATTTGTCGGCAAATCCGTTATTTTGCCCCGTATTGATCCATGAAATTTGAATAAAAAGAAACCAGATAAAATGAAAAAAGTACTCTTTACCTTCCTGTCCCTTGTTTTATTGTGGAGCTGCCAAACCGATAGCGGCTCAAATTTGGTGGAAACCGACCTGATGCAGCACGGTGTGCCTGTTACAATTATGGCTCCGGACAGTGCTACAGTCAAAGCCCGCAATATGGGTACGCTCATGAAAGACGTCACGGTCAAAGGCGAAGGAAACTACGACCTGCAAATCATGGCTTCTAGTGCGACGACCAGTGATTTGGCGCGCGTTAAGGCGGAGCAGCTTGCGACTGTCAAGACCAACCGCTACTTCTCCCGTATCGTCACCGAAGAGGAGAAGGGTTTTCTCTACGAAATGGCACTCGACAGCAACAACCTGAACTACAACTTCCGCTACATCCATCTGCAGGGCGATCAGGAGATCATTTTCTCTGCCGGGATGGCGAGCACCTTATCTCTTGAAGAGGCGGAGCGGATTTATGAGGCGGTGAAGCAGTAGGGGAGAATGATGGAGAGGTAAGCTTCATGAGCAAACCTGATACGCATCCCGCCGGGTGCATTAACCCAAGCTGGTGTTGGGGCATTCACCCGGTCTGCTATATCTCAAAGGCAAGTAAACCCGGCGAAAGTAGTGCGCCGGGCGAAGTAGTGCCTTAGACAGAAAAAGGCTTCCGCAAATTACTGCGGAAGCCTTTTTTTCGTACATGTGATTTTCTGAATGAGATCCTAAAATGCTTCTTTTAGTACATCGACATTGAAGAAGATCAGGATCAACATAAGAATGCTTAGAATGATCATGGGAAAGGGATTAAAAATGAATAAATGGGATTAATATCATTCTTCTCAGACCCGATGAGCAAATAGACCATCAGGTCGTTTTAGCATGTTGTTTGTAAAAGAACATCTTATTAACTTTTTCAAAGATACGGGTTTTGACCGCTCGCCGCAAGGTGCCGATGATATCTATGCCTGCCAAACGACAATATCGAATTTCGTTAAACACGGCCTGCGCAAGGGATAAGTCGCTGAAAAACAGCACCTGAAAAAGAAATAGGTGCTCTCCCTGCATTGGAAAAACACCTATGTCAAAGTTTTCTTAAAATGCCAGCTTAGAAGGAGGAGGCACCTTCGTTCGCGTCATTGTAGTTCTCACTCACTTTGCCCCAGTCGATAACATTGAAGAATGCCTCGATGTAATCCGGGCGGCGGTTCTGATAGTTCAGGTAGTAAGCGTGCTCCCATACG
>CAZNHN010000130.1:1722-4998 GCA_964572415.1 uncultured Phaeodactylibacter sp. | reverse complement strand
AGTAACGAACAGCTTGTCATTTTTGTCTACGCACAGCCATGCCCAACCGGAACCGAACTGTGTGGCCGCAGCTTTGGCAAATTCATCCTTGAATTTCTCGTAAGAACCAAAATCGCGCATAATCGCCTTGTGGATGTTCATACGCTCGGAAGGCTCGCCGCCACCGTCCGGAGACATTACTTCCCAGAACAGTTTGTGGTTGTAGAAGCCACCGCCGTTATTGCGTACGCCAGCACTATGCTTCGATACATGGGCGAGAATTTCCTTAATACTTTTCTTCTCCAGGTCTGTGCCTTCGATAGCGGCATTCAGCTTAGAGGTATATCCTGCGTGGTGCTTTGTGTGGTGGATTTCCATGGTGCGCGCGTCGATATGCGGCTCCAGGGCGTCATAGGCGTAAGGTAACTTTGGCAATTCGAAAGCCATAATTTTGGAGTTTTGATTAGTTATGGAATTTATTCGTTTTGTCAACGGCCTGCCACTCAAACAGACCGTTCTTACAGGGATAACGCCGAGCCTCATTTTAAGTTTACCCGAAAAGCGGCTGAGTTGCCCGGCCCTGCCCGATATCTTTGGCTGTCGGCTCCCAAAATCACCCGCTATGCTGTACCTTAGCGGCGCTTAATTTAGAGATCAAAAACCAATATTAATATGGAATTCAGAAAGGAAAAAGATAGCATTGGGTACATAGACGTACCTGCTGATAAATACTGGGCTGCCCAGACCCAGCGCTCTTCCGAGAACTTCCGCATCGGTGGCCACACTATGCCGAAGGAGATCATCCGCGCCTTTGCCATTCTCAAAAAGGCAGCGGCTATGACCAATCAGGAGGCGGGCGTTCTGCCGGCTGACAAAGCGGAAGCTATCGCGGCGGTATGCGATGAAATCCTGGCGGGTAAGCTGGACGATCAGTTCCCGCTCGTAGTCTGGCAGACTGGCTCCGGTACGCAGTCCAACATGAATGTCAATGAGGTGGTGGCCAACCGCGCTCATGTCCTCAAAGGCGGTAAACTGACAGACGAGAAGAAATTCCTCCACCCTAACGATGATGTCAATAAGTCGCAATCATCCAACGATACGTTCCCTACGGCCATGCACATTGCGGCGTACCAGATGCTGATGGAAACGACCATCCCGGGCATCGAAGCCCTGCGCGATACGCTGGACGCCAAGTCAAAGGAGTTCATGGACGTCGTGAAAATCGGCCGTACTCACTTTATGGATGCTACGCCGGTCACGGTGGGCCAGGAGCTTTCCGGCTATGTGGCTCAGCTCAACCACGGGCTGCGTGCCATTAAGAATACCCTGCCTCACCTGGCAGAACTGGCGCTCGGCGGCACAGCAGTTGGTACGGGCCTGAACACGCCCGAGGGCTACGCAGAAAACGTGGCGAAGCATATCGCTGACCTCACCGGGCTGCCATTCGTGACCGCACCCAATAAGTTCGAATCCCTGGCAGCACACGACGCTATCGTAGAGTCACACGGTGCACTAAAGACTGTCGCCGTTTCGCTTATGAAGATTGGCAACGACATCCGTATGCTGGCTTCCGGTCCCCGCTGCGGCATTGGCGAGCTCATCATCCCTGCCAATGAGCCGGGTTCATCTATTATGCCTGGTAAGGTCAATCCGACACAGTCAGAAGCCCTGACGATGGCGATGGCGCAGGTGGTAGGCAATGATGTAGCCATCAACGTAGGCGGCATGACCGGGCAGTTTGAACTGAATGTCTTCAAACCGGTGATGATTTTCAACTTTTTGACTTCCGCCCGCCTGATCGGTGATGCCTGTGTAAGCTTTGATGAGAATTGCGCCAAGGGTATTGAGCCTAATTACGACCGTATCAAGCAAAACCTTAACAACTCGCTGATGCTGGTCACCGCACTGAATACCCACATCGGGTACGATAACGCGGCGGCGATTGCCAAAAAGGCGCATGCAGAAAACTCCACCCTTAAGGAGGCGGCCATTGAGCTGGGCCTGCTGACGGCAGAGCAGTTTGACGAGTGGGTACGCCCTGAGAATATGATTTAAGCAAATAATGCAAAGCTGCCCGGAGCCATACTTCGGGCAGCATCCGTTTTTGGTGGTTTGGTCAGCTGGTGGCAAAAATCTTCGCCTGGTCACGGAAGGCCTTAAACTCCAGAGCATTCCCGCTGGGATCGAGAAAGAACATCGTTGCCTGCTCACCGGGTTCCCCCTTAAAGCGGATATAAGGCTCGATGACAAAATCAGTCCCTGCCGCCCGCAGCCGGTCCGCCAGTTTTTCCCAGGTTTCCATGTCAAGAATAGCGCCGAAGTGGCGTACCGGCACCGTCTTTCCGTCTACCGGGTTGGTCATCGGGTCTGCCGGGCGCTCATCCGTCAGGTGTGCCGATAGCTGATGCCCGAAGAAGTCGAAATCGATCCATCGTTCGGCCCTGCGGCCAATTTTGCAGCCCAGGGTGCCTTCGTAAAACGCTCGGGTTACTTCTATATCGCTAACCGGAAAAGCCAGGTGGAATGGTGTCATGTTTTGATGCCAATATCGTAAAAAGGTCTTAAAACTGCCACCGCACGCAACCGAAAGGTTATTGCTTTGTTACGAAATGCTGAACGCAAACAGCCAACCAAAATAATCCGTACTGCTATAACGTACTAAGTTTTGCAGGTCTTCTCTGTTAAGAGAAGCTATCGTTGAGCACCGGACCATTCACTTTAGAAATCAGATTATTGTCATATCCGGGCATAGCCTTGTCAACCGAAAGCAGGGCAAGCCCTCATACACTTAAGTTGATCACGATGAAAAGATTCGCATTTTCACTTTTACTGCTGATTGCAGCTGTTAATCTCTGGGCACAGCCGGCTTCGGCCCAATATGCGCCGGCACCTACTGATAAGGCACTGCTCTGGAAAGTCACCGGCAAGGGGCTGGAAACGCCATCCTACGTTTACGGCACTATTCACATGATTGGCCGGGACGACTACTTCCTGACTGAGTCGGCTAAGAAAGCTTTTGAGTCTGTTAAGCACGTAGCTTTTGAAATTGACATGGAAGACATGACAGACATGTCCAAAATGATGCCGTTGATGATGAAGGCGTTTATGGTGGGGGATACCACACTTAAGGACTTGCTGACCGAAGAGGAGTACGCACAGGTAAGCGAGCACTTCCAACAAGTAGGGCTACCGATGATGTTTGTGGACCGCATCAAGCCGATGTTCCTGTCGGTGCTGGGCAGCGGCGAGGACATGATGAGCTTCAACCCCAATGCCGAGAGCAGCATGGTTTCCTAC
>CAZNHN010000130.1:0-1627 GCA_964572415.1 uncultured Phaeodactylibacter sp. | reverse complement strand
ATGTTTGACAGTATCCCCTACAGCGTGCAGGCCAAAATGCTGATGGATGCCATCAACGCTGAAGACGGCGGCGCTACCGATCAGTTTGACGAGATGGTCAAACTCTACAAAGATCAGGATATCTATGCGATGCAAAGCATGATGGACGAAGAAGGCGGCATTGCCGGGTACGAAGACCTGCTGCTGGTACGCCGCAACCGCAATTGGATCCCCATCATGGAGGAAGCTATGAAACAGCGGCCTACGTTCTTTGCCGTGGGTGCCGGCCACCTTGGCGGAGAGCAGGGAGTGATTGCGCTGTTGCGGGAGGTGGGTTACACGGTGGAGCCCCTTGTGGATTAGCCGCTTAGACTTACTACATCTGAGCTTAATGACCGTTGTGCTTGATTTGATTTTGAAGATTTAGTATATTTACGGTAAATAGTCTTATTTGCCGTAAATATGCAAAATCGCGATTCCATTAACCAACTGTTCTCCGCATCAGGTGGTGTACTAAGTACCAATCAATTAAATAACGCAGGATACTCTCATTATGCCATAAAAAAGCTACTAGAAGATGGCACGATTGAAAGAATACGGCATGGCTGGTATCGACACCTCACACTAGCGAATAATGAATGGGAAGAAGTAAATGCTCTTATAAAGGATGGGGTTTTCTGCCTGCATTCGTCCGCTCAGCTTCATGAGCTTAGTACATTCGTCTCAGGATCGTATCAGGTAGCGATAGACTGGAAAAGGCGAATCAGATTGCCTTCTTACCCGCCAGTAAAACTTTACTATTGGAAAGATGAACAGTACACGCTGGGAATAAGTCAGAAAATAGTAGATGGCGCTAAACTAAGCGTCTACGATATGGAAAAAACAGTGTGTGACTTCCTTAAAGCCCGAAATAAGCTTGGCTTGGAGGCGGTCAAGGAGGTAACTCAGCATTACTTTGATCACCCTGAACAGAACATCAACAAACTAATGCGCTATGCCCGGAAGTTGGGTATCTATTCAGTAGCCAGGCAATATTTCGAACTAATGGTATGAAAAACACAGTGGCTTCCATACAGGATCGCCTTAGGGCTATCTCGCGCTCGAATGGTCAGAATCATCAGCTAATACTCACGCGTTATTTTCAGGAGCGTTTACTGTACCGACTCGCTCAGTCTGCTTACCGAAGTGATTTTCTACTTAAAGGCGGGACCCTGCTCTATGCCTGGGAAGGGCTAACCACTCGCCCAACTTTGGATGTAGACCTACTGGGTTGGCAAATTTCCAATGATTTGAACTCTATAAAGGCAATCTTTCAGGAAATCTGTGGTATTGATTATCCTAAAGATGGTGCCATTTATAATTTTTCAAAGCTGGAAGTGAGCGAGATTGTAAAAGAAGGAAATTACACAGGTGTGCGCATAAAGGTGCCTGTAAATCTGGGCCAAATTAGCCAGCGCCTACAGATTGACATCGGTTTTGGTGATGCTGTAACTCCAGGTCCGGTAGAAATGATCTATCCAACGCTTCTGCCAATGGATGAACCTGAAATCCTTACCTATTCAAAGGAGAACCTCATTGCAGAAAAGTTCGAAGCGATGATTACACTTGGAGAACTCAATAGCCGAATGAAAGATTTCTACGACCTTTA
>CAZNHN010000129.1:9001-16493 GCA_964572415.1 uncultured Phaeodactylibacter sp. | reverse complement strand
TTTGAAGCCAAGGCCTACACCGGCGAGGTGCTGCAGTCCACCAACATCATTGCCCAGTTCAACCCCGGTGCCCAAAAGCGCATTCTCCTTGCTGCTCATTGGGATACCCGCCCCTTTGCCGACTCTCCAATCAGTGAAGAGCGCCGGGACGAGCCCATCCTGGGTGCGGACGATGGGGGCAGCGGCGTTGGCGTACTGCTGGAGGTTGCCCGTCAACTACAGGCTAATCCTATTGAAATGGGAGTCGATATCGTGCTTTTTGATGCCGAAGATTTTGGCGAAAGCGGTGGAGAAACGCCAGACACTTACGCATTGGGGTCTCAGTACTGGTCGCGCAACCCCCATGTCACCGGTGCACAGAAGCCAAAGTACGGTATCCTGCTGGATATGGTAGGCGCAAAGGGCGCACGCTTCCCCAAAGAGTATTTTTCCATGCAGTATGCCCCGCAGATTATGAATAAAGTATGGGCGCTGGCACAGAATATGGGCTATGGCAACTACTTTGTCAATCAGCAGGGGGGCGCTATTACCGATGACCATTACTACGTTAATACCATCGCACGCATCCCAATGATCGACATCATCAACCGGGCGCAGGGCACCCAAACCGGCTTTGGCGAACACTGGCATACCCACAATGATGACCTCGACATCATCGACAAACGCACGCTCCGGGCAGTGGGGCAGGTGGTCCTTGCGGTGGTGTACAGGGAAGCTAACGGCGAATTTTAAGATTAAGTCCGCTTTTTCATTCCCGGACGATTTCCGGAACAGGTTGCAGCACCTTTGTATCAAACAAAGATGATCGCTAATGAAAACGATCCTAACTGCAACCATGATGCTATCTTTCCTTTTTCCTCCGAAGCCGGGGCCTGCTCAACGGCTTAAAAAAGCAGAGCGCAAAATTGAAAAGCTGTTTCAGCGCGAGCTGGATAAGCCCAAGGTTCATAATGCCTTCCTCTCCGTCTATGCGCCGGGTCGGGGCCTGCAGTGGACTTTCACCGGGGGGCAATTTGAAGACGGCAGCCTGGTCAGCCCTGCGAATCCCTTTCATTCCGCAAGTATTGGCAAAACCTTCACCGCCACACTTATCATGCTGCTGGTGGAAGAGGGGAAGCTGCAGCTCGATGCGCCACTAAGCAACTACCTTCCGGAAGAGGTTTACGCCGGTCTACATGTGTGGAATGGCGTGGATATGACCGGGCAAATCACCATCGCTCAGCTGCTGCAGCATACCTCCGGGCTGCCCGATTGGTTTGAGGACCGCCCGGAGCAGGGCATGGCTTTTTTGGAGCGCATGCTGGCCGAGCCCAATAAATTTTGGACACCTCAGGGCATTCTTGACTATACCCGTCAAAATCTGAAGCCCCACTTTCCACCGGGGCAGGGTTACTACTACACCGATACGGAATATTTTCTGCTCGGACTTATTATAGAACGGCTGTACCGGCAGCCCCTGCACGAGGTGTTGGAAGCCCAAATCCTGGAACCACTGCAGCTCACCCAGACGAGTATGTATTTCCGTTCGGACCCTTTGGATCCCTATACCGGGCGAATGGCAGAACTTTATGCAGATGATATGGAGATCAGCACCTTTAGAAGCCTAAGTGCCGACTGGGCCGGCGGCGGGCTGCTTACCACTACGGATGACCTCCTGCAGTTTATGGAAGCCCTGAATACTGGTAAGCTCATCAATCGCAGTACCTACGAGGCTATGCAACAGTGGGTGCCGGAAACCCGTGGTATGGAGTACGGCTATGGCCTCCGAAAATTTCGCCTGCGGGGGCTCTTTCCCCTGCTGCCTGACCTGACGCTCATCGGGCATTCCGGCTCTACCGGCTCCTACATGTACTACTGCCCGGAACTGGAAGTCTACCTGTCCGGCACTTTTAATCAAACCGGTCATATGAAGGAGCACGTGGTCTTCATGGTCAAAGTCCTGAGTGTGCTGAAGAAGCAGTTTTAAAAAAAACGAAGCTGCTGTGATTTTTACCCCGCCTACATCGAATAATAAGATGTAAACCAATTCAACCACACGCATCGTGCCAAACAAAGCTAAACATCCGGCTCCTGATTTCGAAACCGTGCTGCAGCAGCACCGTGGCATCATCTTCAAGGTGGCTCGCCTGTACACCCGCAATGAGGCTGACTTTGAGGACCTGGTGCAGGACATCAGCATACAAATATGGCAATCGATGGGCAACTACAAGCCGACCTATGCTTTGTCCACCTGGCTTTACCGCATCGCCCTGAATGTCAGCATCGACCGGCTGCGGAGGGAAGAGCGGCGCCAACGGCATCAGGAAGCCTTCGAAGCACTGCCCCTTACCGGACCGCCCGGGCAGCCTTCAGGGCGTAGTGAGCAACTGCACCGCTGGGTGCAAGCCCTGCCGCCACTGGAGCGCGCTTTGATGCTTCTCTACCTGGAAGATTACCCGCATGAGGAAATCGGGGAGATGCTGGGCATCAGCAGGAGCAACGTGGGTACGAAAATCAGCCGGCTGAAACAGCGGCTCAAAAAAGAACTAAAATAATACCATTATGGAAACGAATGACTGGAAAGACCTCTGGAAAAGCCATCAGGCGCAATTGGATCAAAATACCCGGCTTAATCTGATGATCGCCCGGCAAATGCAGCAGCAAGCCGCCCGCCGCCCTTTGCGGGCGCTGTGGGCCGCCCGGATAGCCGAAACGCTGGTTTGGGCACTCCTGCTGGCCGGGCTGAGCACCTGCATAGCCACTTTTCAGGGGCATACTGCTCCGCAAATATCAGCAGTGGTGTTGAGCTTATTCGCTGTGGTGGGCATAAGTGGCAGTGCAGGGCAGCTCATCCTGCTGGGTATGCTTCAATTTGACGGGCCGGTAGTAGAGGTGCAAAAGGGATTGGAGCGCTTGCGCAAGCACCGCCTGGCCATCACCCAAATACTCATGAGCAGTGTGCCCTTCTACCTAGCGCATGTATTTTTCTGGTTCCAGCTGCTCTTCGGCATTGATCTTTTTGCCAATGGGGACCCACAGTGGCTGCTCGCGCAAATGGTATTGAGTGCGGTCCTTCTGCCGTTTACCTTTTGGCTCATCCGCGAGATGGGTAAGCCAACGCCCCGTTATACCTGGATTACCGGGCTACGGCGGAGTATTGCCGGCGAACGGGTGGAGCAGGCGTTGCGGGAGCTAGGTGGGATTGAAGAATTTGCCCGGCATTAACTCCAAAACCGGGCCCGTAGTTCCGGTGTGGGAATCCGGCAGCCCCCCTTTCCAAACCAATGGTACCGGTTGCGGGCAACCCAGTCATAAATACGGTCACGTATACCTGTAGGCAATAGCAATCCAGCTTTCAAAAGTGGCCAGGCACCGCCCAGCTGTTGCAAAATGATGATGGCAGCAGCGGATTTTACCCGTATGCCCTGTCCCGGCTCATAAAGCACAATGGAGTCAATAGCACCGGGGGCAGGCAGATACCGTTGCCGGACTTCCTGCCCAACCGAAGACTGAAGGGGCGCAAAAACAAAGCGTGCCTCCGGATCCCGGTCGATGACAAAGTTGATGAAGCCGTTGCACAAATTACATTCCCCGTCAAAAAGTACAAGAGCTTTGTCACTGGGCAGGTTCATGAGATTGGAGTTTAGTCTGTGTGAAGAGAACGGGAGCAAACCGGGCTTCCCATTTTTTGAGGTAGCGCCGGTAGAGTACCTTGTATTCGGTATCCAGGAAGAAAACCGGATAGATGCTGAGCATCACGATAGAGAAATTGTCGATGCGCATAAGCATCCAAATACCAATGTGGAGTGCAATGCCAGCCAGGAGGTACAGGTTTCTTATTTTCCGGGACAACCAGATCACAAAAGGGAAAGTCAGTTCCCAGAATAAGGTGAACCAGGTACTGCCTTTTACGAAAAAGGCATACTCTGTTAGCGTGACATTAAGGGATGATGCCCGGAAATCTTCAATGCGCAGGATGTAGTATAAGGCTTCTCCGCTCTGCCAAACCGGCTGAACCGCTTTGGAAAGGCCAGCGGTGAAGTAGATGAGGCAGAATTCATAAAGCACGCCCACCCCGGCCAGGAAAGGGACCCACTGCAGCCATTCCCGCTTGAATTGATTATTGCGCTTCCCGGTTAGCAGGTTATAAGTGGAGCAAAGCAACAAAAGTGGCAACATAGTACCGATGACGTTGTCTGCACCATCCTGTGTAAACAGAGCCCGTAGCTTTATCGTCATCATGCAAAAGAAAAGCACCAGCCCACTTAGCATCACCCGGTAGCCGACCAGGAATGCACAGGCAGCGGTAATCGCGACGCCCAGAAAAGTATAAAGGGCAACGGAGTTGGTGAAGTTAACAAAGAGGTAAGGCATGTTCAGGTACTCCAGGAACTGAGCATAGGTCAGAAGAGGCACAATCCCATCTGCGCCCAAGAGTTCATCGGCATAAAGGGTATACAGGGTCAGGTCTTTCAGGATAATCAGGCACAGGAGTACACGGGTAATGGTCAGTCCAATACTGCGGCTTTTATTTTGTGGTGGCATGGTAAATCAGATTTATGGGATAGCCAATGTTTTTGAAGCTTGATGAGGCACCCGGTTAAATTAGGTCGTATGCTTTGGTAGTATGAACCGCAAACTCGTAGTTTTCTTTATCGAAGTAGTCAAGGTGACGGTCTTCATAGGAGGGGAAAATTTCTTCCACGACCTTTAGCACAAACTGCACCTGAGTACCGGCTGCCACGGTCTCTTGTGCCCCATTTTTATAGATGATGCGTGCGTAATTGCGCAATGCCAGGAAGCCTGCTGATTGTTCGATACAGGCATCGGGCGTTGCATCCTGGCACTCCCGGATGTGCCTGAAAATATTATTGAGGCAGCTCGATTCGTACTTAATCAGTCTTTGAGCCACCGAAAAAAGGTGCTGCTGATTGTAGTTGTACATGGAGGTATTGACATCGTACCAGTCTGAAACCACCATGCTATCGCCTTCCGGGTGTTGAAACTGAAAATACACCCGCTTGGTGGTTTTGGGCGGATTGGAGAACATGCCCCAGTTTTGTTCGAAAAAAGGCGTAGCGTACAGATGGGCTATACCTTGGGTCAGGCGGGGGCTGATGAGGTGCACATTCTCAAAAACGGAGAAGGTGACCAGGGTAAAATGCACAATGAAAATACCAAAAATCAAGCGTTTCATAGGGCAGGGTTTAGAAGGGGCACCGGGCGGTAACCACAGTGCCCCAATCTGTAATTATCTGTTGAGAGAATTAGATAAGCTCTATCAAATTACTCGCAGCCCAAAAGAGACCGGAGGTAGGAGCTGGTAATGTAGTCGCAAATATCAAAGCCGCCACCGCTTCCACCACCGGAAGTTGTGGTCGTCGTAGTAAAGGTGCTTCCACCGCTGCCTGAAGAAGAAGAGGAAGAGAAGGTGCCAACGCCGCCCTCAGAAGTTACAGAAGCCGAGAATGTACCTGAGCCACTGCCCCCTGATGAGACGCTCGTGCCGTTGGTGGAAATTGTACCGCTTGTGCTGTTCCGGCCATCCTCTACCATACTCATTGCTACGGTAGGAGATACGGGGTTGATGACTGTGCCTGCCTCAAATGCAGCATTGTCAAAGGAAGTGCTCATAGCAACCAGGCCAAAAACAGCCAGGGCAAATACACTTAGGAAAGACTTTTTCATGATTCGACAGAAATTTAATGATGATTGAAATGGTTAATGCAAAAGTGCTTGTTCGTCGTTACAGGTGTAAATATCCTGTGAATCATGATTTTTTCGGTGGGAGGTTTTATATCGGGTCGTTATGGTTGAATAAAATATGGGTTTGGTTTGATATTGCCATTTGTTTTACTGTAAGGAAGCTGGGGCGGTTAGATGGGCTACCCAATTTTCAGGAGGTCGATGAGGCCTGGCCGTTTGTTGCGGGCCAGTGGCAGTTGCGTACCATCCTGCATTTCCACCAGGCCACCATCTGTGCGGATAATCCGGCGCAGGTAGCTCAAATTGATTAGTGAGGATTGGTGCACCCGGTAGAACCGGTATTCTGACAGCAGGTTTTCGTAATACTTCAGATGCCGGGAAACGAAAAGCGGCTCGCCTGAAGTGAGGTGGATGCGGGTGTAGCTGCCCTCAGCCTGGCAATAGAGGATATCGCTAACCTGCACCAGTTCGTAGGATTCAGCAGTAGCCAGCGCAATACGGTGCTGACTGCTGTCCCGTTGCTCCAGGTTTTTCATGAGCGCCTCCAGTTGCTTTTGGCTGCTTCGTTTGCGGGCATTTTCGCGAGCACGCCCCACTGCTGCCACCAACTGATCGATATTAACCGGTTTGAGAAGGTAGTCAATCGCCATGAACCGGATCGCTTTGATGGCATAGCTCTCATAAGCCGAAATGAAAATGATTTCAAAATGGATGGCTGGCAGGCGGTTGAGCAATTCAAAGATAGTTTGGGTACCAATCTGAATATCCAGAAAGACCAGGTCCGGCTGTTCCTGAGCAATGAGTTTATTGGCGGTTTCTATGTCTCCGGCAGATCCCACCAACTGTAGGTCCGGGCAGTACTGTTCGAGCAGCAGTGCCAGGGTTTCCCGTCCATTGAATTCGTCGTCAACGATTAGTGTCTTGAGCATAATTTTGGTTTTTACAGGAAAGGCAGTTTAAGCGTCACTCGTGTTCCGGCAGGCAGCCCTGCGGCATATAGGTCTTCAATCATGACGGTGCCCTTAGGGTACCCGGCCTTTTCCAGGATTTCCAGCCGCCGGCTGGTATTATTCATTGCAATAGAGCGGTGTTGCCCGCCTTCTCTGGCTGCTTTGATTTCCTGCGCCCGCTGCCGCCCAATGCCATTGTCTTCGATAATGCAAAGCAGGTGCTGCTGATCAGTTGCATCGGGTTGGGTAAACCTGACTTGCAACTGCCCGCCCTCGGTTGCGCGGTTAGACAGCCCGTGCAGGATTGCATTCTCTATATACGGCTGTATAACCATAGATGGAATCATTGGATTCTCTGTCAGCAGCCCGTCCGGCACTTCCAGCAGGTGTTCAAATTTGTCCTGGAACCGAAGGGCTTCCAGTTGAATGTATGCTTTGAGAATATCCAGCTCCGAGGAAAGCTGTATGGATAGTTTCGGGGCATTGTCGAGCACGAGCCGCAGCAGGTGGGCAAATTCCGTAAGGTAGTTGTAGGCGCTCCGCTGATCAGATTTCAGGATGTAGTGCTGAATGGCGTTGAAGCTGTTGAACAGGAAATGTGGATTGATCTGATTGCGCAGAGCCTCCAGTTTATTTTCTGCTGCTTGCTGGCTAAGCAACAGCCGGGCCTGCCGCTGTCGGCGCCACGCGTAGCGCGAGTCGTGCTGACGGTACGGGGACGGTGGCCCGCATCCGGCATGCGTGAGCCCGCAGTGCAGCGGCGTGGCGCGCATCGGGTGGCGCGTTTTTCTCGGGAGTGGTGCCGACAGTGACGGGAGTCCTCGTGGGGGAAAAACTCGGAGAACGGCTGGTCGCCC
>CAZNHN010000129.1:0-8991 GCA_964572415.1 uncultured Phaeodactylibacter sp. | reverse complement strand
GCTGTCGCAGTGCATTGACATAAAGGGCAACCAGAATGGCAGCCAAGAGGAGCAAGGCCACAAAAAACCAATTCCGGAGATGGTAGTACCGGGCGGTTTGTGCGAGCTGGTTTTGCTCCAGTTTGTCGATCTCATTTTCCTTTTCGGAAAGCTTGATATTCCGCTCCGTGCTGAGGGCCCCCACAAGGGCGGCTTCGTTGAAAAGGCTGTCCTGTAGTTCCAGGTGTAGCCTGACGTACTCCAGTGCATTGCGGTAATCGCCCCGCCCCTCGTAGTATTCAGCAAGGAGGTGGTAGATTTCCGGTAGGAACAAGATAGCGTTGTATTGGAGCGAGGCCTCCTTTGCGCGGAGCAAGTATCTTATACCCTCTTCTGATTCCTCTAAATGTTTGAACCCCTCGTAAATATTAATCAGGCTCACAATTAAGGGGTCGATAAACTGAGGGGTAGTGTCCAGTTGTTCCAGTACAGTAAGCCCGGTAGCAATAGCCGATTCGTACTTGCGCTCCCTGATGTCGACATGGGTGAGGTTGGAAAGTGCAAGCAATCTTTGGGGTTCGTTTCCACTCCCCTCGAAAATGCGGAGGGCTTGTTCGAGGAAGTAGCGGCTGGAGTCGAATATTTCAGCGGCTGAGTAAAAATTGCCTAAGTTGATGCTGATCTGCCCCAGAGAGAGGCTGTCCTTGGCTGCTTTTGCCAGTTGCTCTGCCCGGAGGTAGTATTTCAGCCCTACATCAGAAGCGCCCAGCGTTCGGTAGCTGGCCCCCAGATTGATGTTGAGGTAGGTTTGATTTGCCGTGTCGTTGATCGCTTTTGCCCAATTCAATCCTCTTTGCTGTACATCAATGGAAGCACGGATATTGCCATTGCGGCGTTGCGAAAGCCCCAGGCTGTTGGCTGCCATGATCATCTGTAGGGTATCTTGGCCTTGCGTAGCCATTGCCAGTACGCGACCCATGTCCTGTTCAGCTTGTTCATAGTTGTTTTGAAACATTGAAGCCCTTCCCCTGTACCAATAGCCAACCTCCATCAGGTCGGGTTGCTGCGTTTGCATGCCAAGGTCGATGAGCCGCTGCGCATAATAGACCGTACTGTCCAGATGCCGCTCACTGAGATGGTAGTCGGCGAGGCGGGCCAGCGGAGGTAGAAGGCTGTCGGCAGGAGCCTCCGCCAATGCCTGATGCAGACGCTGCGGTATACTGTCAGAGGGCTGCCCACACAGCAGTACCGGGAACAGGAAGAACAGCAGAGGGAACCTTCGGTACATAAAGAGGAATTGGTTACAGATGAAAGCTCTAATTTACCAATACTGCGGCACTTCAGACGAAAGGATTTGACAGGAGGTGCCCAGGGGTTCATCAACTAACCTTCACAGCTAACCGCTGTACAGCAGACTTGATAGCAGGAGTCCGTACCCTCTTTCCAATGCCAGTCTGGAAAAGATTGGAGATTGCTAAAAAATAAAAGCGAAAATTCGCTAACTTCATCACCCTAAAATGATTCACCATGCACCCAACCTACCCAAAGCTGCTTGCCCCCCTTGACCTGGGCTTCACCACCCTCAAAAACCGTGTGCTCATGGGCTCCATGCATACCGGGCTGGAGGAGGAGAAAAACGGATTCGAGAAAATGGGCGCCTACTTCGCCGAAAGGGCCCGGGGCGGCGTCGGGCTGATGGTCACCGGGGGCATTGCGCCTAACCGGGCAGGCTGGGTTGCCCCCTTCTCTGCTAAACTGTCCAACCAGCGGGAAATGCGTAGGCACCGGGTGATTACGGATGCCGTGCACGAAGCGGATGGCAAAATCTGCCTGCAAATCCTGCACGCCGGGCGCTATGGTTACCATCCACTTGCCGTTGCGCCTTCCCGCCTCAAGTCGCCCATCTCGCCTTTCAAGCCGTGGAAACTGAGTGGTGGTGGCGTGGAGCGCACCATCCGCGCTTTCGTACGCACGGCCCAACTGGCACAGGAAGCCGGGTACGATGGCGTGGAAGTCATGGGCTCGGAGGGCTACCTCATCAATCAGTTTATCGTTGCCAAAACGAATAAGCGGACCGACAAATGGGGCGGTCCCTACGAGAACCGTATCCGTTTCCCGATTGAAATCGTACGCCGTACCCGGGAAGCAGTGGGCCCCAATTTTATCATCATTTACCGCCTGTCTATGCTCGACCTGGTGCACGACGGTAGCAGTTGGGAAGAAGTGGAGCACCTCGCCCGGGAGATCGAAGCGGCCGGCGCGACCATCATCAATACCGGTATCGGCTGGCACGAGGCCCGGGTCCCGACGATTGCGACGATGGTGCCCCGCGGCGGATTCAGTTGGGTTACTCAGCGCCTGATGGGCAAAGTGGGCATCCCGCTCATCACCACCAACCGCATCAATACGCCGGAAAAAGCGGAAGAAATCCTTGCGGCGGGCCATGCCGACATGGTGTCGATGGCGCGCCCCTTCCTCGCTGATGCTGACTTCGTGCAGAAAGCGGAAGAAAACCGGGCAGACGAAATCAATACCTGCATCGCCTGCAATCAGGCTTGCCTCGACCATGTGTTCAAACAGAAAACAGCCAGTTGCCTGGTCAACCCACGTGCCTGCCACGAGACGGAGCTTAACTACACGCCTGCGCAGACGAAGAAAAAGCTGGCAGTGGTAGGCGCGGGCCCGGCAGGGCTGGCCTTTGCTACCGTAGCCGCACAGCGTGGGCATGAAGTCCACCTTTTTGAAGGCAGCCACCAAATTGGCGGTCAATTCAATATGGCGAAGCGCATCCCGGGCAAGGAAGAGTTTTACGAAACCCTGCGCTACTTTGAGCGTCAGATTGAAATACATGGCGTCCACCTTCACCTCAATACCCGTGTGGACGCCGATGATCTGACTCGTCAGGGCTTCGATGAAATTGCCCTGGCCACCGGCGTTACCCCCCGGCAGATTCAGCTGGAAGGTATCGACCACCCGAAAGTGCTGAGCTATGTGGATGTACTCCTGCATAACCAGGAAGTGGGGCAGCGCGTTGCCATCATCGGTGCTGGCGGCATTGGCTTTGATGTCTCTGAGTTCCTCATCCACCCGCCATCAGATACTCCCCAACCTGTGGAAGCTTTCATGGAGGAATGGGGTGTGGATACCACCTATCAGAACCCCGGTGCACTGACTAAGCCAAAGTCAGCACCGCCCGTCCGCCAAATCTACCTCATGCAGCGCTCCAAAGGCAAGCCCGGTGCCGGCCTCGGCAAGACCACCGGATGGATTCACCGGCAGAGCCTGCGCAAAAAGGGCGTGGAGATGCTCAGCGAGGTGCAGTATCAGCGAGTGGATGATGCCGGGCTGCACATCCTGCATAAAGGCGAGCCCCGCCTGCTGGAAGTTGATAATGTGGTGGTCTGCGCCGGGCAGGAGCCCCTGCGTACCCTGCGGGAGCCCCTGGAAGCAGCCGGGCTCAACGTTCACCTCATCGGCGGCGCGGACGAAGCCCGGGAACTGGATGCCAAGCGGGCCATCAGTCAGGCGAGCTGGCTGGCGGCGGTGGTGTGAGGGCTAACCTGAAAAGTCTCCCAAGCTGCAGCCAGGCTCTTTTCAGGTTTAGCGAAGCCTGCTTAGGCCACCTCAACGAGTGCACTAATCTGAGCCCTTACCAGGGTATTAATCCGGTACTCTCTTCGTGTGCCCATGGTCAGCACGCCGGGCGAAAGGACCGACTTCCCATGCATGTCCGTATGGACGGGCCAGTACTGGCGTTTTCGAACTACGTCGGACGGAGAGAGCGCCGGGCGAGGCAGGCTCATCGGGTGCACTAAGCCTAGCCGCTGTCGGGGCATTCACCCGGTGTGCTTTTCCTTGGGCTTATGGGTCAGTACGCCGGGCAAAAGATTCAAATTCGCTTTAGGCTACACCGGACAGTGAGAGTGCCGGGCAAGCAATCAACATTGCATTTCTATTCTTAATTCCGTATCTTGCCTTTATTCACTAACCGCTTAAAACAGATCTCATGTTTACACACGCACACACATTCTGTGCACGACATTCTGTGCACGACATTCTGTTAAGCTTCTTTTCTTCATGCTCATGATATCAGGCTTGTACACCGCAACCGGGCAAAGCTATGTCACCTATGGTTTGTACGGGAAGTATGATGAAGACCCCAAGAGCTATTTCCTGCGCGTGCAGTTCAATTTTATAGATGCAGATGCACCTAACGAAGATGCTGCATGGTGGACAGTAGGGGGATATGTCCTGGCGGACGAAGCTCAAGAAGGGCTGGACAACCTCAATCAGGCTTTTAACCCACATGGAATATTTTTCCTGGCAGACGAGCCAACGCCGGATTGTGCTACGCCAGCTACCTATCGTACTTATTTTGATTTGCAAAATCCACAGGGTTTAAGTGTTTTGGAGTTGATTAGGGGGAGCCTCCAAACGGAAGATGAGGTTGAACGTGCGCTGAATATTTACATTAACAGTGGACAGGGGGAACCTTTGGGCTTTGCGCCTCAACTGCCTGGCAACCATATAACTGTCAAGGGCTTGGAAGCTGGCGAACTAGCCACTAGCGGCACCATAACGGTGCACGAGGTAGGGCATGCGCTGGGCCTGTTGCATACCTTTGCCGGTGATGTCCTTGGGGAGTGCAATGAAGGGGATATTCCTGAACCCGCAGGCTTCTGCTCTTCGGAACAAGACCTTTGCTATTGCTGCGGCGATTACGTTTGTGATACGGACTACGATCTGAATGAGGATTTTGAGCTTGACCCTACAGATTGCTCCGGCGGCGAATCTATACCACCGAGTGTGCGGCGCAATTACATGAACTACATATCCCCGGATGAATGCCGGAATGCGTTTACGGAACAGCAAGGGTTAAGGATGAAAATGTATTTGCGGGAGCTGAAGGATTACTATTCGGATGACGTATTGGATAAAATCCTGCTTCAGGAAGCGACCTACCCCGGCACCGTCCCTTCCGGTGTAACAGGGAATTTTACAGTAGAAGCAGGAGCAGGCGTGCTTGAAATACTGTCGCCCCTGCAGATGCTGCCTGGCGCAACCATTACGGTAGAAACTGGCGCAGCGCTCCACATCAAAAATACCTTGACAAGCGCCTGTGATGAAATGTGGCAGGGTATAAAGGTAGAGTCGGGAGGTGCCGTAAAAGTTTTTGGGCAGGGCGTTATTGAACATGTCGTATGCGGGATAGATGCGGTAGGCAATAGCTCGGAGGTGACCATCTTTGGAGGCACGCTTATGAACAACAAGATAGGCTTGCGCGTAGATGCAGATGATGCTATTGGGACGAGCAATCAGGTCTTTTTCGGTAATTTTGAGCTCAACGACCAGTATAAAGGCGCCTCAGACGAACGGCCCTACTTTATTGTCTTGCGCGGCAACCGGGGCACCCGGATCGGGTACACCACTTTTACAGATGAGCGTACGGCTGACTGTACAAACCCAAGCGGAGACTGCCCCAGGCGTGCCATCGGCATTGATGCCGAAGAAGCAGGGTTTTTCTGCCGGGCGAATACTACTTTTTCTAAACTATATCAAGGCATCCGGGTATCCAACCTGGGCATACAGCAGGGCAGCTTTGCAGTCAGTAATTGCACGTTTTCCAAAAATACAAAGGGTATAGTTTCTAGGCTTTGCAGTAGTTTCGAAATTAAGGACAATCTATTTGAGATGGATTCGGACGAGCACCCCACCTATTTTAATGCTGAATTGTCCATTGATAAATCCTGCATCGAAATTTTTGGGGCAGCGCAGGGCTTTTCCGTTTCGGGCAATACCTTTGTCCGCCTGGGTGCCTTGAGCGAGGACTGCAGCTACTATGGTACCATCTGTACTGTAACAGGGGATGGACTGGACAATGAAATCATCAATAATGACTACGTTTCGATGGAGGTTGGAAACGCCGCCCGGTTTAATAATGGCAACGAAGAAAACGGGCTGGTTTACCTCTGCAACGACTTCCTGGCAGAGCCTCCCGGCTTTGCCCCGGGCCCTGAGAACTGTGTGGACATACTGATTGAGCCCGGAGGGACGATTAGAAAGGAACAGCATGGTCGTAACGAAGTCGGAGATGTTACACCTGCTGGCAATATTTTCGCCTCCTCCATCAGTAATCAAAGCGGGGTGGGGCAGAATGACCCGTATGAAGTTATTTATTATTTCAAACCCGGAGAGCCGTCTCAGAATCCAGGTAATTCTATGGGAGTTACAGCAATCGATTTAAATAGAGAAGTATACTGCGGCGAAGCCCCCTGCTCCCCGCCCTGCCCGGAAGATCCTATTCTTATCAAAGCTCGTTTTGGGGACTTTGGGTTCCAGCGGGACAGCCTTTTGGAAGCAGCTTCCGGGCTGTCAGGAACTCAAAAAGAGGAAGCGGAGCGGCAAAGCCGGTTATTTGAGCAGGAGCGCCGGCGGGCTGCCGGCCAAATCCTACGGTACTATGCATTGGATACGGTAGCGGTAGAAGCAGACTCTGTCCGGCAGTGGCTGTTCAATGCCCAGACCTTTGGCAGCCTGTACCTGCTGGCCCGGGAGGAATTCTTTTTTGGGGATATGGTGGTTTTCCAGATACTCTGGAAGCGTCTCCCTGAGCTGGTTAAGCTGACGGCATACCAAATGGAAACCTACGAGGTCCTTTCTAAGCTATTTGAGGTATTGCAGCCCTTTATATCTAAAAAGGGGCAGTTAGCCCCAATGGATAAACCCTTAGTTAAGGAACTACTTAATTTTACGGTCTACTGTAACGAAGCAGGGTATCTGGCTGCGGAAATTTTGCGGCGCAATGGGGTAGAAGCAGCGGTACAGTGCCACAGCCCAAACCCCGCAATGGCTCAAAAAAACAGCGGAGAGCCCCAGGCAAAGGAGCTGCGCCACAGGCAGGCAAATATGAATACTGTCTTTTTCCCCAACCCCACGCGAGGCACCCTTCAGGTCGTCCTTCCGGAAGGGGCTAATCAGGCCTCCCTGATACTTTACAACTTACAGGGGCAGCCTGCCTTCCAGTCCCTGCTCACCGGGCAGCGCACCACCCTGCAATTGCCGGTGCCAGCGGGCATCTACTGGGCACGCCTGCAAATAGCCGGGCAGCAGCCAGCCCACCATAAAATCATTGTTTCACGCTAAACAAGACTGCCATGAAGTTAGTGACCAAAGCACTTTTATTGCTGCTGCTGGGGGCTGTAGGCCTTCGTGGACAGTCTTTTAATATTGCTGAAGATTTAGGGTACCAAAGTAACCGGTTTGAAAGCGTGATTGTCCATAACGACACAATCATTGCCTTGGGTACCGCTCGTACTGATTCTTTGCAAAGCGGCGTTTTAATTGCTTTATACGATTCCACAGGGCAGCAGTTGGCTAGCCAGGTTTTGACAAATCCCGATGGAAGCGGGTTATTTGTCATCTCTGATGTAGGTGGGATCATCCCCGCAAATAATGGAGGTTTTATTATTATAGCATATTCCGGGAGTAATGCTGTTTTCATCAAATTGGACGAGCAACTTAACGAGGAATTCCGTCATGAATATACTGATATCGTGGGTGGGAGTAATTTTAGTTACCGTCCCCCTATTCCTTTAGAAGAGGGGTATTTGTTGTACGGCGATATAGACCGGGAGAATGGGGTGCCCGACCCCTTTGTGCGCATTGTGGACGAGCAGGGGCAAACCGTGCGGCTTGATTTCTATGGTGAATATGAAAATAAAGACGTTTACCAGGATGCCCAGCTTTTAGGGGATTCCATTCTGGTAGCAGGCGGACAGCGAGTAGTTGATGCTGCGTTAAGCTACAGCACTAACTTTTTTCATCGTATCCGTTTATCTGATGGTGCTCTTCTGGACAGCTGGGAGTCATCGGTCAATCCTGGCATGGGCTGGCTGCGGCAGATTGTTGCTTTAGAAGATGGAGACTTGATTGTCTTCGGGCAGCAGCCCTTAGAGATCATAAACCCAATAAACCATATCGTGCAGCCGATGCTGACCCGCTTCAACAGCAGCTATGAGGTCGTTTGGCAGCGGCCGGTTTGGAGATCTAGCTCACATACTCCAGGGCATGGCCTGCACGAAATCAAGCAAGTCTCTGATGGCTACTACGTAGGGTCTGGCCACGTAAGGAGCGTTGTAGATAATGACCCAACTACAGTAGGCTGGCTTTTTAAGTTTACAGCTTTTGGTGATTCGCTATGGTCACGCTATTACCTTCCGCCATTTGATACACTTAATAATCCTATCCTCGGGGGTAGCTTTTTCTCCTTTGGGGAGCTGTCCAGCGGTAATTTAGTCAGTGGTGGAGAAGCTAATGGCGATGGCCCTCAGCGCCGCTGCTGGATCATCAAAACGGACGCCAATGGGTGTCAGGGGGAGACGCCCTGTGAGGTGCTTACGGATGTGGGAGAGGTGGAGCCGATGGAGGAACCGGGTATGCGGGTGTTCCCCAACCCTGCCTCCCGCCACCTCACCGTCGCCTGGTCGGGCGCTGCGCCTACGAGCACCGGTCGGTTTACGCTCTATAGTATGCAGGGTCAGGTGGTATGGGCGGCAACAATGCTCTGTGCACCAGAGGTGCTACTGCAGCTGCCGGAGTTGCCGCCAGGCGTATATGCCCTGCGCGTGGAAGTGGAGGGGCAGGCTTGGGTGGAAAAGGTGGTTATCAGGGATAAAGGTTAAAGGGTAACCGACTTCGCATCTAAGCTTGCTACGTCGGTCGGGTTCTGGCTTCACGCCAGGTTTGCTTCGCAGGTCAGAGCTTTGTCCCTGTCGTGGAGCTTCCTTCCCGGCCTCTGCTGAGATCCGGCAGGTTTTACTGGGGAAGCTGGAGCAGAGCTCTTAGCACGGTCTGGGTTTAAGCTCTACCCCAGCAACGTCTTGAGGAACTTTTGTACAAGATGAAGGGCTTCATGTGCTGGTGGGGCATTCACCCGGTGCGCTTTTCGTATACTCTTGGTCAGCACGCCGGGCGAAAGGAGAGCGCCCGTCGAGACGCCCTCACCGGGCGGAC
>CAZNHN010000128.1:14012-16629 GCA_964572415.1 uncultured Phaeodactylibacter sp. | reverse complement strand
AACATATTAAGCAAGGCTCAGTACTTCAGCTGCTCCGAAGGAGCTTTGTTCAACAATGCGTGTTGTGTATAGCCTACTAAGGTCGGCTACGACAACATACCCGGGCCGTTATGGAGTTTCAAGTTAACTGCTTGATTTTTAGATATCAACAACTCTAATGGTATGAAAAAAATCAGAATTCAAATATCAAGTGTGGCATTTTTAGTTTTGGCAATTTCTGCGGTTGCCCAGCAAAGTGTCGAAAAACGACTTCCTAATATTGTTTATATTTTTGCAGACGATTTGGGATACGGTGATATCAGCAGCTTTGGTTCCAAAGATATTAATACACCTAATATTGACCGATTGGCAATTGAGGGTATCAAATTGCTGGATTTTTATTCTGCTTCTCCTCTCTGTAGCCCCTCTCGGGCATCCTTGCTGACAGGTAGATACCCACAGAGAATGGGGGTAAATGATGTTTTTTTCCCGAAAGCTTCACCGGTATGCCCGAGGAAGAAATAACAATTGCGGAATTATTAAAACAAAAAGGATATAAGTCAGCGGTAATCGGCAAATGGCATTTGGGACACAGGGACCGCTATTTGCCTCTTCAGCAAGGGTTTGACTATTTTTTTGGCATGCCTTATAGCAACGACTTGGCAAGTGCCGTCTACATGCAGGGAAATGATGTAAAATCCTATGAAGTAGATCAGCGCTTGATCACGAAAACCTATACTGATGAAGCCATCCGGTTTATTGAACAAAACAAAAGCCAGCCTTTCTTTTTGTTTCTCTCGCACAATATGCCTCATGTCCCAATTTATGCTTCAGATGAATTTATCGGCAGTTCAAAGAGGGGACTTTACGGAGATGTGGTCCAGGAATTGGATTGGAGTGTCGGACAAGTCCTGAATAAATTAGAATCGGAAAATCTACTGGAGAACACATTAATTATTTTTTCCAGTGACAATGGCCCATGGCTGGCGATGAAAGAACTGGGAGGGTCTGCCGGACAATTAAGGGAGGGGAAGAATTACACTTTTGAAGGAGGCATGAGGGTACCGACAGTAGCTATGTGGAAAGGCCATATTCCAGAGGGTACGGTACATGATGGTCTGGCTACCCAGATGGACTGGTTTCCGACAATTGCGAAATTAACAGGTGCAACACTACCCAATGGCCTCACCATAGACGGAAAGGATCTATCCCTGGTTTTGTTAGGAAGGGGAAAAAGGGAAGGCGATTCTTTTCTGTTTTTTAATCGGGACGTCTTAGAGGGGTACCGAAAAGGAGAATGGAAAATCAAAAAAACCTATGAGGGAAATGAGGCAAGTACATGGCGGCAAGCGGTAGCGCCTCATGATACCTTACTATTCAACATCAGGCAGGACCCTGAAGAAAGGATTAATTTATTTGAAGGCAACAAAGAGACCGCCAGGGCACTTTTCAAAGACATGGAGAAAGCATTCAAGGCCTTGGGCGATTTGCCGCCTTCTTTGGTGGTTAGAACCATGGCCGACAATAGCCATTTTGAAATACTTGCCAAAAGCGAAAGTAAAGCGGTGAACGCTGGAAGCATAGAGATTGATGGAAGTATTTTGGAATACACTATCGAAGGGGAAGGGATTCCCTGTTTGGTGATTGGTTCCTCGATTTATTACCCCCGAACGTTTTCAGATAATCTAAGGCGGCATTTGAAAATGTACTTCGTAGATATGAAATGGTTTGCCAGGGGTTATGCCAAAGAAGATCTAAACCAGGTTACCATTGAGACCATTGTTGAAGATATCGAACTGATACGGGCGGCCCTTGACCTCGAGATGCCATTGATCATGGGACATAGCATACATGGTACCATGGCTACAGAGTATGTCAAAAAATATGAAGAAAAAGTATCCGGACTCATTGTGATAGGCTCACCTGCAGAATGGGGTAATGCTACCTATCAGGAAAAGGCTGCGGCCCTTTGGGAAACCGCCTCCCCAAAACGGAAAGCACTTCAGGAAAAAAACTGGGGGCAGACAAAAGAAATCGATCGGCTGACGGGACAAAAAGAAGCGGTTGCGAGGTACAACAATATGGCTCCTCAGTATTGGTACGACCCGGAATACGATGCAGGCTGGCTTTGGAAAGATATGACTGTACATTCCGAAGTGACACAGCACATTTTTACCCGTGTATTCCTTGGTTACAACATGTTTCACCCACCCGTATCTATCAAAGTTCCAGTGTTTGTAGGTTTAGGAAAGTATGATTATGTAATTCCCTACACTCTTTGGAGATCCACTTATCCTAATATCCCTGATTTCAAATTGGTTCTTTTTGAAGAGAGTGGTCACACTCCTCAGTTAGAGGAAACCAAACGGTTTGATAAAGAACTTTTGGGCTGGATCAATCAAAAAATAATTACCAATCAAAAATGAAAAGAAGACAATTCATTACTCACTCCCTGACAGCAGCAGGTTCGTTAAGTCTTGGATATATGGGGCTCCTTGTTGATCCAAAAAAGACTCATCTTTTGTCCCTAAGCTTTGACGATGGGTTCAAAAAATCCTTTTACCGAATTGCAGAGATTCATGAAAACTACGGTTTGAAGGCTTGTTTGAATGTAATTGCCACAGGGCATCTAAAAAGC
>CAZNHN010000128.1:1860-13958 GCA_964572415.1 uncultured Phaeodactylibacter sp. | reverse complement strand
ACTGATTTTCAATGGATTCCTCAAAACCTGTTAGGCGACTTCAATGATTGGAACAAGCTAAAAGAAAGGGGACATGAAATTATGCCTCATACATGGGAACATCTAAACCTCACTGAAATTCCCATTGAAAAAGCTAAGGAAAATATCGAAAAATGCCTTGATTATTTTGAAAATAACCTTGGTGGATACACTTCTGACGGTGCCGTTTATAACTTCGCCTACAATGCCTCCACGCCAGAACTGGAAGACTTTGCACTGACAAAAGTATCCGCTATACGGACCGGAGGCTGGTTGGTTTTGAAAGATTCTATGGTGAATGCCATTCCTGTCAAAGAGCAACCGCTGCGTTTAGGGTGTTGGGGGCATGGTCCTGATTTTTGCGATGACTACGTTGAAGAGGAAATCAACAAGTTCCTGGCAACAGACGGAGGTTGGTTGATTTTGAACCTTCATGGATTGGATGAAGAAGGCTGGGGACCTGTTCACGGCGATTATCTTGACAATTTACTAAAACGCTTAGTTAAGATTGACAATTTGTCCATACAACCAACGGGTGAAATTGTGAAACAGATTGGTAATAAGTAAAACGCCCAACATTGTCTATGCGATAATACTCCCTGTTGAAGGCAAACTTATTTTTTGACCAATACCAAATGCACACTTTAATCTATCCTTATCAGCAAGCTGTCCGGCAAATAGCCTCTTAATCGATTCTCCAGAGCAATGAAGTCGTCCCATTGATTTGAATAGTAATTCACTATCGAGTCATCCATCCGTGAGGAGCTAGTGTCCAGGTTCTTATATTTCATAGAGGGTAAACCCATTTCTGCTTGATATTGATTGTTTACCTCTTCGGGTGGCCCCCAAAAATTGCGCTCTAATTCCTCTGATTGCAACTTTGCTGGTACCCTCATGTTTAATTAGCTTGGCGGAAAAAGGCACTGCGTCACATCGTGAATTCAAGGAGTAGAAAATCGCTGTCTCGGCTATCCCGTTAGAATCAATATCCGAAACAAGTGAGAAAAAATTTATTCGTTCAATGCTCAAATCACATCCGGCGCCATCCACAAAATCATTTATTTGCCAAAGGACATTATACGCGGTAGTTCCCCGAATCTAATGGTAGGCAAATAATTCTTTCCGGCCATTCCCTTGAGCATAATTTCCTTTTTTAGAAAGGATCAAGATGTTGTTCCCCAATCTACGCAATACGAAGTGGTCACCTACTGGCGCTGACGGCCAGCACGGGGAACGATAAATATTGGGTCGTTGATCCAGACATTCATCGTCTGGAATCTTAGATTTGCAACATCGGCCACTGACGAAGCATAGCTTGTCAGGACAGGCTGATGAAGTCAAGCTTATCAGGGCAAGCGCAAGCCACTTAATCGTCAGTATAACCTATACATTTTTGAAAGAGCAACAATCCTAATTTAGAGTTACCATACTTTAAGCCACACACCAGGATTTCGTCATGACTACACAAGTCAATCAAATCGGATCCAGACGATGACTACAACTAGCACAGAAACCTGATAACTTCACGCAAGCCTGTAGCCCTGACTTTTAAAAGATGCCCCCTTGGATATAGCGTGCATAAAGCTTACTCCAAGTTCTGGAACCGCCACTGCCGCCCCGAGCCGTCCGTAAAGGAGACAATACCATACTGGCGATTAAACCAAACCCCGCCGGATGTACCGGTAACCTGATGAACCCAGACATCCTGAAAAATACGGTTAAACAAGGTTATCTCATCCAAAGGAGGCGTGAGTTCGTCTGCTGGCCAGCTGCGCTGATTGAAGACGGTTTCAAATGTTTTCTGGAATGCGTTTGCGCCCGGTCCTTTAGACCATACTTCCACCCAGTCGCCTACATCCCGGCTGCCTGGATTGGCAAGGTTGGGCCTCGCTCGCAGGCGTACGATAAACTCCAGGTTCAATGCCGCACTGCGCAGCGTATCATCGAGGTACTGGGAAACATAAGCCGTGCTTACGCCCGTGCTGTCATCATAAATATTGTCGATGAAAACATTTAGAGAATCTACGCCAGGGGCTTCTGCATGAATGATTTCAAAGCCCGCCGAAGCACTATTCTCATCCACGAAAAAGACAAATTCCCGGTCGTGATAAGCAAGTTGAGTTAGCGTCTCTTCCAATAAGTTGAAGGGGCCGAGGTCGAACTCTGTGGGATAGCTGGTATCAATCTCTCTGAGAAAGCGGTTGCCACAACCGATAGCCGTTAACATGCATATTACAAACAGCAGATAGCTTACCTTTTTCATGAATTTTTTTTCGGGTTATGCAACTTGCCCAATTCTGGAGCTGTCTGCAAAAATAGAAAAAGTCAGACAGTTTGCTGTCATAGGATTGTGAGTATGCGGTCAGGGCATCCAATTACGGTCGCGGATAATCCAACCGGTCAATCAGCTCAGGTTTATAATAGCTGTCCAGCCCGACCACGCTCAGGATACCTGCTTTCTCCAGCATAATATGGCCGTCTTCAGCAATCAGGGCTTCGTCAATGATCACTTCCACTATTTTGCCGATCACGAAGATGGCCCCGTTAGCTTGAATGTGGTGCTCCTCCGCAAACTCCAGCCCCAGCTTGATAGGGCTTTCAGCGACATAGGGAGCAGGATGGGTTGCGGTGTACTGTGGCTTCAGTCCTACAGCTTCAAACTCAGAGTGGTCTGGTTCGTACTTGGCGGAAGCCTGATGGGCCTGATGCATCAGCTCCTCTGTCACCTGATTGAGGGTGAAATAGCCCTGTGCCTTGATGTTGTGATAGGTCTGCCGAGGCACCGTCAGCGGGCGCATGATAAAGCCCAGGTGGGGCGGGGTGGCGCCTACGTGGGTAATGCTGTTGAACAGCCCCAGATTAGGCACTTTCTTATAGCTCAGCGTGCCCAGTAAATGGCAGCTACGGTAACCGGAAATGGTATTCATGAAATCGCGCCGGTAAAAGCGCTCCATAGCGAGGATATCCTCCAGAGAAAATTGCTTCTGCATAAGTTATTCGCGTAAAGTTGGTGTGCAATGGCTCAAACAGTCCTGGGGGCAATAGGTTCGGCCCGGTATAGCACAAATGACAGGCGTTATTTACCCACTTTCCGCTGGTAAGCGAAGAGGTCCAGAAAGGCACGGGCGGTTTTGGCGTGAGATAATAGCGGGACTCCTTTGCGCCGGTTGTGGCGGGCGATTTGATAAATGATGGACCAGTGGCGGGCCAGGTCGCGCAGGGCGGACCAGTACGTACCCCGTTTTGGGTCATAGATATGAGTGGGCTCGGAGCACACCCCGTTGACCTCAATGATCTTGATGCCTTCGCCGTTGAAAAGGCTGTCCAGGCTCCGGCACTTCAGGTCGAACCGCCCATAGTAAAAGCCATCAATTTGCGCACTGATGTGGTCAAAAACAGCCACCATCTCTTCGTTAATAAGGTCATTACTGTTGATGAAACGGGTACCCTTGGCATGGTTGCCTACAATACCCAGGCGGACGTACTCGCCAGGGTCGGGTACTTTTGTCATTTTATGGGGGTAAATCGCCTGAATACGATCCAGTTGAAGCAAAGCCCGGGGATTTCGCTTTACGAGTTCCAGCACAGTAGACTGCCCATCGCCCAGTACGTGCAAAAACTCCTTGGTGGTGACGGAGGTGATGGCGCCCCTTTTCGCGCCTGGCATTCGGTGGTACAACACCCCAACCTCTTCCGGCCAGTCGATATATTCCTGAGCAATAAACGGAATAGCCTGGTAGCTAAGGTGCTGCATCAGTGCGCCAATATGCTTTACTTTTTGGACCAGCAGCCCGCGAAAACCAAGGTCTGGTTTAACAATCAGCGGGAAGGTAAGCCCTGCCTCCTGCAGCTGTGCTTCAACTCGTTCCTGTGTAATATTGGCGGGCAGGAAAACTGACTTCGGGCGGTAGGACTCTGGCAGGAGTTGCAGGGTGTCATATTTGGACTCCATGCCCATGCCTGCGGTATAAATGCCTGGGTTGACCGCTGACCAATAGCACATGTGACGGGCCTTAATCATGAGCCAGATCAGGTAAGGAGCAATGGGGTAGTAAAAGGCTTTAGAGGGCCAGTACTCCCAGTTGCGCAGCTTAATTATTGTGGTGGTGGACGGCCAGCGCTTCATGGTTTATGAATAGTTGTGCCTGTTTGGTTTGTTGGCGGAGCAGGTCGTGATAAGTGAGGTTCAGCAGTTGAGGGTTAGCTGCAATACTGGTAATGCTTACCGTTTTGACAATGTTGTTGCGGTTCATCACCACATCATTTTCCGGGTCGCCTTCACCGGCAGTGCGGTGCCAGTGGAGGATGGCGTCCTGCTCGAAGGTGTCCTGCCCGGCCAGCCATTTGCTAAACCATTGTTCCCGTTTTCTCTGCATCTCCTGCGTGTATAGGGTGGGGGAGGACCACACGTGCGGCTTTGTGGCATCTTTAGCCTGTACGCTGAGCTTTTTTTCATCCCAGCGGATCTCCGTCACCTGCCCGCTTCGGATGACGAGCATAGTAAAGGGCTCCATCCCCTCAAAAGTATACTGTTGGATAAAGGCCTGCAGGCTGTCAACACTAAAGAAGTCCAGGGCCATAAGCCCCCGGCTGCGGCGGTAGGGAGGTTGGTGTTTATGCTTTAGAAAGGCACCGTTAAGTATACAGACTATGGTTCCGTTGCTGCCTGCAATGACCCAGGTACCCCCGGCAGCAGTATCACGGGGAAAAAGCAGTCGGGTGCCTCCTATGGTAGTGGTATCGAGGTTTTCAGGCGACCGGTGCGGGGCTTCGTCCCGGTTGGTTGTGAAAATGAAGCAGGCATCGGCTTTTGGAAGATAGGTTACGGTACACATAAAGATTAAGGATAGTAGATCAGTACTTCGTCTTTTGCTTTGCGGTCGATGTCGGGCACCTTTACTTCCTCACCCGGATAGCCTACCGGGATGAGTAGGAAGGCGCGCTCATTTTCCGGGCGCTTTAGGATGGTATGCAGGAAGTTCATGGGGCTGGGGGTATGGGTGACGGCCACAAGCCCGGCATTGTGAATAGCAGTGAGTAAAAAGCCGGCAGCCAGGCCCACGGACTCATTGACATAGTAGTTTTTCTTTTTCTCGCCGTCCACGAGGTCGTAGGGCTTCTTGAAAATCACAATCAGATAGGGCGCAATCTCCAGGAAGGGCTTTTTCCAGTCGGTACCGAAGGGCTGAAGGTCTTCCAGCCATTCTTCGGACATCCGCCCATTGTAGTTATCGTACTCTTCCTTCTCTGCTGCTTCCCGGATTTCCTTTTTCAGCCGTGGGTCTGCTACCACACAAAAAGACCACGGTTGCTTGTGAGCGCCGGACGGGGCCGCGGAGGCTGTCATAACAATATTCTCAATGATTTCGTAAGGAATAGGCTTATCTGAGAAGTCCCGTATGGTACGTCGGCGATCCATAAACTGATAATACTCCCGGCTGCGGTTGAGCATCTCTGCTTTGGGGTACCTTATGCACTTGTAATTGATAAACTTGTGTTCTGTCGCTGGCATCGTGGTAGGATTTATAGTGAACTTATCAAAGCTCGCTGCAAAAGTAGACATATTTCATTAAACGGGAAGGGGCAGGAACTTTTGGGTGAAAACAAAAAAAAACGGAATAGTGGTAAATAGTCACATTTGAGAGGCATAGGATATCCGGACAGCTGCTATAGGTTGATTAAGGAGCAAAAACTTTTAAAATACCATGTCACAAAAATATTTTTATAATACATTCTTTTTTGCGATCGTAAAGTATCTTGCAAGTGCAAGTCAGTTATTTATGATTTGGCTTGATTAAACAAATATGTACGACCACTGAATCCTTCCCAAAAACGCATTCCCATCCTGATACCGGTTTGAGTATATCTCGACCCATTCAACAGTCAAAGTGCACAGGTTTATTCTGGAGTTCCCCCCACTCTTGAATACCTTAAGGTGCAACAGTTGACGCTTCAAGCACTATTCACTTCAACACATTTTTTTATCTGCCTTTGCCTTGGTGCAAAGCTGTTACTGTAATGTCTTTTCATAACCTTTGAGTTGTTATTAGGTACACTTTCCCCCCAACGTGCCAGGTTTAACAACACATAGGAGTCAAGATACAGCCCATGAACATTCATAGTATGTCGACTGCCCGAAGTGCGTAGTCTCTTACACTGAGGGACAGTCGACTACCTTTATAAGAATTTTCATTTGGCTGCATTCCTTTTTTACCTCGTCGATAGCACTAATGCAGTGTTCCTTGCTGTCCGGGGAACCAACTTCAAATTTGGAAGCACCAATTCTATAGGAGGAGGCGCAAGGCATCTGTACCGATGTGTATGGCGGCCCTTCAGGAACGTCCGTTTCTCCGCCTATCGGTAAATACCTGGCCTCGGGGACGCCCTTTATCCCCCTGGCGTGACCTTCAGGTATTCCCGGTTCCTTGCCCCAATTAACCCAAGCAAGCGTGTAACTCCTCCGTTGGTAGGCTCGTCAGGGCCTACCTTTTTGTTTGCATGGCATGCAAACATTTCCGAAGGGCTGAAAGAAGCTTTGGCAACTACCCAAGGGGAAGCCAATGCGAAGGCAACTGCGTTACCGGCAACGGTAGGGGGGAGTAAGGCAGGCAGAATCTTAGTCTATGCTTGTCGCCCGTTGATCGATTATCGTCGCATCTGTGCACAGGGCTTTCCACTTTTGCAGCAACACATTATCACCCAAAACATTTTTTAATCAAAACCCGACTGTAATGATGAAATGGATTAAAACGGGTGCCCTCGCATCCCTGTTGGCACTGATTGCTTTCGCCGCCCAGGCCAACACCGCAGACCATAGCCCGATGCGGCTGCTTTCCAAAGTTATGCCTGATCAAACGCTGCGTATTCAGCTGGTCAACCTTCAGCAACAAACCGCAACGGTGGAGCTGACCGACATGAACGGGAAGACCCTGTACCGTGATTTGATCAAAAACCACAACGGCTATGCCCGGATCTACAACCTCAAAGAAGTGGGAGATGGCCGCTACCTTTTGACCGCCAAACAAGGCAGGGAGGAAGTGATTATTGTGGTCCGTATTAAAGATGGAACTATAATGACCTCTGGCCAGAACCGGAAACAGCTCTGAAATTTAAAGCTTGCGGGCAATAGCTGACCATCTCGTGAATGGTCAGATAATTTCCATTGTCTTGCCCATTGAAAACGAATAGTAAAGCCTCGCCAACTGAGCGGGGCTTTGCTGTTTATACCCGTTCGATGATCGTAGCATAGCCTTGCCCCACTCCGATGCACATGGTCACCAAAGCATAGCGCTGCCGGGTTTGCTGAAGCTGCAGGGCCGCAGTTTGCAGCAGGCGGGTACCGGTCATGCCCAATGGATGCCCAATGGCGATGGCACCGCCGTTCGGGTTGATGCGCGGGTCATCGTCAGCAATGCCCCACTGCCGGGTACAGGCCAGGGCTTGTGCCGCGAAGGCTTCATTGAGCTCAATGATATCCATATCACCCATCGTGAGCCCGGCTTTGGCCAATGCCTGATTGGAAGCCTGAACCGGGCCTATCCCCATGATACGGGGTTCTACGCCTACCACGGCAGAGCTGACAATGCGTGCCATAGGCGTTAAGCTGTATTGCCTGACCCCGTCTTCTGAAGCGATGAGCATGGCTGCTGCGCCATCGTTGAGCCCGCTGGCATTACCGGCTGTAACGGTGCCGCCCTGATCTGCAGGCTTAAAGGCGGTACGGAGCTTCGACAGCACTTCCAGGGTGGTGCCGGGGCGAATGAATTCATCTTTGTCAAATAATACCGGGTCTGCTTTGCGCCTTGGGATAGGCACAGTAACGATTTCCTGACCTAATCTTCCGGATGCCTGAGCCGCCGCTGCTTTTTCCTGCGACCAGGCCGCGAATTTATCCTGGTCCTCCCGGCTTACCCCGTACTTTTCTACCAGGTTTTCTGCGGTCTGCCCCATACCGTCGGTCCCGTAGGCTGCTTCCATTTTGGGGTTGACAAAGCGCCAGCCAAAGCTGGAATCGTGCATTTGAGCATCTCTGCCGTAGGGTTTGGAGACTTTGGAAATCACCCAGGGGCCGCGGGTCATATGCTCCACACCACCGGCAATGAAAAGGTCGCCGTCGCCGGTTTTTATGGCCCGGTTGGCATGGATGACCGCTGACATGCCGGAAGCGCACAGGCGGTTGACGGTTTCGCCGGGTACGGAGTAGGGAAGGCCTGCCAAAAGCAAAGCCATCCGTGCTACATTGCGGTTGTCTTCTCCAGCCTGATTGGCACAGCCCATGATGACATCAGCGTAAGCCTCTCCGGGAATATTGGGGTGGCGACCGGTAAGGGCTTTCAGTACGTGCGCTGCCAGGTCATCGGTCCGGATAGGTGACAGGGTGCCGGTGAACTTGCCAATTGGCGTACGTACTGCATCAATAATGTAAGTTTCTTTCATGGTTAGGGTATTCAGTAATTGGTCACAAAGATCACAGAAGTGTGGAAAAAATCCAGTTATATTCGCCCAATTCTGGCAACGCTGGAGCGAATAATTTGTTTCAACTAAAAAATAAAGAGCAATGCGTAATCTTATTTTGTTGCTGGCCTTGGCCGGCACGGTTCTTGGGATAGGCTGCGGTGGCAGCAATCAGGATACAGGATTAGCCTCTCCCGTTGAGCAGCAAGAGGCCGCCTGGGCTAAAATGATGGAAGTCCATGATGCCGTGATGCCCAAAATGGCGGAGATGAACCGCGTGAGCCGGGAACTTAAAGCCCTGGCTGAAGGGCTGGAAGATAAAACCCAGCTTGAGCTGATCAATAACGCCGTGGAAAACCTGGAAACGGCCAGTGAAGGCATGATGGCCTGGATGGGCGAGCTCCAACAGCCTAAAAAGCTCCGCGAAGAAAAGTCACATGAGGAAATTATGGACTACCTCAAAGCGGAAACGGAGGAAATTACTCAGGTACAAGAGGATATGCTGAGCAGCCTTGAACAGGGGCAAACCCTGCTGAAAGAACTGCAGGCTGAAACGACAGTGGAATAATGTGGGGTCTTGTCACGTATGAAGGCTTCGGTGGCAGGTAGTGTTATTTTCGCCCGGTGCTACGTTTTTAATGCGCATCAATGACTTTTCGGGTTAAATATCTGCCATCCCTTTACTTGCGCTGCAGCCCCTCATCTGGCAAAGCACAGTTTCTTAAACAATTAAAAGGATAAAACATGCGCTTCTTCCTATTCGCACTGCTTGGACTAACCATTTTTTCCTGTCAGCAGGAAGAGAAGGTTCAGCCATTGCCGTACCTGGGACAACATGAAATCAACGGGCAGGATACGGTGTACCATACGATTCCGGATTTTACTTTTGTTGACCAGGACAGCAACCTGGTGACCAATGAGACTTTTAAGGATAAGATCTATCTGGCGGATTTCTTTTTTATTTCCTGCCCGACCATCTGCCCAAAGGTCAAAAAGCAGATGCTGCGTATTTTTGACCGGTACAAAGGCAATGAAGAGCTGATGCTGCTTTCTCACACTATTGACCCCAAGCGGGATACAGTGGGACGCCTGAAAAGCTATGCTCAAAACCTGGGTGTAGACAATGGGCAGTGGCGGTTTGTTACCGGAGAGATGGACGAAATCTATGGAATCGCCGATGATTACATGAGTATTGCGAAGGAAGACCCCAATGCTCCCGGCGGCTTTGACCACAGCGGTTGGATACTCCTGATTGACAAAACAGGGCATATTCGTTCTTATGCCGATGGAACGGATCCTGAAAAAGTGGACCGCCTGCTTACGGACATCGAATGGCTGCTGGCCAACGAGTAGATTTGCCTCCTTCAAAAATCATGGTGTATTTCTTACAATAACTGACCGTCTTGTTTGACTTTGACAGGAGAGGGTTTACCTTTGATATCATATGGAGGACTGGAAAAAAATAAGTGAGGAATTCACCTTTCGGGGCTGGCGCAATATGATCCGGCGGACATTTGAAATGCCGGACGGCCGTCATGCTGATTTTGATGTGATTGGGAATAACACCTATGTCACTATCGCCGCTTTTACACCGGATAAAGAAGCCATTCTGGTACGGCAGTTCCGCCCGGGTCCGGAAACCACCTTGACCAGCTTTCCGCAGGGCTACGTAGATCCTACGGAGTCTCCGGAAGAAGCTGCCCGCCGGGAGCTTTTGGAAGAGACAGGGTACGAAGCCAGTGAAATCCGCCTGCTGAAGGAAATCCGCTCTGCTTACTCTACCGAGCGCCATCTGTGCATGATCGCCACCGGCTGCCATAAAGTCGGGCAGCAGCAATTGGATGAAGATGAATTTATAGAGGTGTTCCGGCTTCCAATCTCTTCGTTTCGTAAACTCCTGAACAATCCGGCAGATACCACTTTTGCTAATGTGGATGCAGGTTACCTTTCCCTGGACTTTCTGGGCTGGTTAAATGTTTAATCCATTACGGCATCTTCTATTCCAAATTTCTTACGAATGGGCTTGGGCCGGTGTTTAAATGGCCAGATTCCACCATCCGGCTCAGGTGTGGTGGGCAGTTGTAGTATTTGTTGGGCAGGCCAGTCTTCCGGAAATCCCAGCTCAAGGCTTTCTTTGTTGGCCATGCGGGCTTCAAAGGGGCCGAAAAGCTGCTGGAAAGCGATGTAGCTTATGTCTTCAGATGTGCCGGCGTTCAACTGGGAAAGGGTTTGCCGGACCGCATCGCGCTTTAAAGACCTCATAAAAGTAGTATCCTGATCTGCATAGAAGCCAAAAATAGCCGATCGGGTTTCGAAAAAGTGAATACGGGGGAGTCCCTCCTGAGGTGCCGATGAAAATCGCTGAAGTTCAACAGGGTGGGCCATCAAAAACGGCTCTAAGTATTGGTCGAAAGCCTGAATATCCGTTTCCGGATGGGTAAGTGCCATCAGGCCCAGCTCCAGCAGTTTTGCCCGGAGGGAGGTATCCGCCTTTTCCGAGCGCTGCAAAGCATCCAACCCCTGGTATACTGCACTTCGCGCCTGCGAATGGCTGTCTGCGGAAGTTTCCATCAGGTAGGCCTGTGCGCTGAGGTGTTTCATTTTAGCCAGGGTATGATACTGGTTTATTTGAGGCTTATCTGCCCCAGCTTTCTTTCCCCGGCTGTCTTGCTGATTACTGATTAATGGGGAGATACGGTCTATTTGGGCTAATACGCCGTAAGATTTCCCATTTTCCAGTTCCCACTGCGCCAGCGACAACCCGGCTTCAATTTGTACGGGTGTTGTGCCTGTTTGCTGAGCCCGGGCTAAGGCGGATTTAGCATCTTGAGGAGCCTGTCTGCTCGCCATCAGCGCTCGTCCAAGGAGTAACTGTGCTTCCGGGTACTCCCTTATACCGAGGCAAGCCCGGCAAGCCCCGGCAGCCGCTGTCCAATCCTTTTGTATGGACAGGAGGTGAGCCTCCTGCAAATAGATGTCCGCAAGGAGCAGCGCTTCCTGACCCTCTAAAATCTCTACAATTTCTGCTGCTGAGCGGCTGGCTTTTAAGGCCGGGCCATACTGTTGCTGCTTTTCCAGAATTTTGGATTCCAAAAGTGCAATTTCTGCGGGTACGAGCGGGTCATCGAAGAAGGGATAGGCCAACGCCTTTTGAAGGTGGCGCAGGGCGGTGTCGTACCGGCCCGCGGCGAGGTGGATGCGGGCCGAGAGCTGTTCATTCCAGCCCAGTGCATCCGGTGCAATGGCCATACGCAAATCTACAGATTGCCGATTGTGCCGGGTAGCGGTTTCCAGTTGTCCGAGGTGGAAATAGTTTCGGGCCATTTTGAAATAAGCCTCTCCCAGGTCGTATTTGCGTTGGGGATATTCTTTGATGAATGCAGACAGTGTGGCGTTGGCTTCCTCGTATTGAAGGGCTTTGGCCAGGCTGTCGGCTTTGTGGAGCAGTTCCTGTGGCTGCGCCAACGCCACGTTTGTGCAAAAACATAGCGTCAGGGTAAGCATGGATAGCAGAGGGAAAGGTTTCAAAGCAGAAGTTGGTCGTTTGATTCGCATACGGGACTCCAACCCTTTGACCGGCCGGAATATTGTTTAGGATATAAATAATTTATTGCTTGATGACCCGC
>CAZNHN010000128.1:0-1850 GCA_964572415.1 uncultured Phaeodactylibacter sp. | reverse complement strand
CATGCGGCCCATTTCCAGTTCGACTACAACAAAGTAGGTGCCTCCGGGAAGATCTACCATCTGCAGTTCAATGGGTACGTTATCGGAGACCCGACGTTCGATCTGTCGCAGAGGCCGTCCAAGCAGGTCTACCAGTTGGATATAGGCATCCTGGCTGTAAGGCAGATTAAAGAGCAGCAATAGGTTTTCTCCAACCGGGTTAGGAAAAGCAGTAAGATTGAAGAGCGCAACATCCTCGGTGGTGTTGGCAGGAGGCGTACTGTCTGTGACTTCAATCCAGATTGTAGCGGACTCACTACAGCCGGCTGCCGTTTCCACCACAACACTCACGGGATAGCGCCCAACTTCGGTATAGGTATAGCTTGGCGTGGCTAACTCGCTAATGACACCGTTGCCAAAATTCCAGCGCCAACTGACAATATCCAATCCGTTGGAAAATGTTTCAAACCCTATGGTCCCGGTTTCCGTACTGAGATCAACTTCAGGGTCAGATGCCGAAATACCTACCCCACCGGCAGAGCTCACAGCACTGACGGGTACGGTTATCTCACTTCGCTCACAAAAGTAATCATAGCTGATTGACCAGTCGTAGAAGTAGTAGTACAGCCCCGTGCTGTCAGTAGCGCCGGTAATTTGCATAACCTGATCGACAAGAATCGGGAACGCAGCGTCTTCGGCAGTATAATGTAAAGGTCGGCCTGCCATTAGCCGGAGCCTGTACCCTTCGCCTTCCGGGATTTCAAATCCGAGATCTACGACATGTATTCCCGGTTCTTCCAGCTGCACGATTTTGGTCTTATAGGTATCATTGGGACCGGTAAGCCGTAGCATCCGCCCACCAGGCTCGGTTGTCCTGATGGTCACGCTATTCAGCGTGAATGGGTGTAGTGCATCAAAAACCAGCCCCTCTACTGCTTCGCTTTCCTGAGGCGTATCTTCGGTAATATCGGGTGTTTGAACTTGGATAGCTACCTCTGTTTCGAGGAAAACGTCCTGATCGCTCTGCAGCTCCGTAAGTTGAAGCACAGGGCCTTCGCCCAATAGATTTCCATCTTCTGCCTGATCAAACCATCGGAAGTTGGCTGCTCCGCTATAGTTGGCCCGAAGCAGCGCCGTTCCTCCCTGGCATGCAGGTGCATCCCCTTCCAGCTGAATGGGGACCGGAAGTTCATCGAGAACCCGTACCGTTTGCTTTTGACGGTTGTCGAGGTGTCTGAGGTCATTTTGCTCGTTGGCCAGAGTGATTTCCACATCAAGCACGTATTCCCCCGCCCCGGCTTCGAGGTCAGGTAGTGCAATCCAGGCCCGGCCTTTAGGCAGCAACTGACCTTCCCAATTGTGAAAATAGGGCTGCAGGTCAAGGCTGTAGGATATCTCCAGGCTGGATATGGTATCTGTTCCGTTGTTTTCAACCAGGATACTGGGCGTAATAATGTTGCCACAGTAGTAATCCGCCTGCTGTATCCGCAGAAGTGCTATGTCATTGTCGGATTGCAGTGGTGGCACAGGCACATTGCCCTTCTGAACGAGGTAGTTGTATGCGGCAGGCAGGTTGATGACGCCCATGCCGAAATTATTATCTTCTCCGGGCGGGCCAAGATCTGTACAGGAATAGTAGAGCGCCAGCATTAGTTCTTCTCCGGTAAGGTATGGGAAGGCTTCCTTGAGCAGCAAAAGTGCGCCGCTAACATGAGGTGCCGCCATTGAGGTGCCTCCTTTGGTACCGTATCCTCCATCTAAAGTTGCGGATCGCACACTCACCCCCGGTGCTGAAACTTCAGGCTTGATGAGCAGGCTGCCTGTACCGCCACAAACGGTTGGGCCACGGCTGGAAAATTCAGCAATAGGCA
>CAZNHN010000127.1:15425-17078 GCA_964572415.1 uncultured Phaeodactylibacter sp. | reverse complement strand
CCTGTACGGAAAAGGCCCGGTAGTACTCCTTTTTTGCGTACTTCAGGAAGTCCTCTTTAGCTGATTTTTTAACCAGATTAAGCGTGCAGCCACCAAAGCCTCCGCCCATCATGCGGGCACCAGCAACGCCTTCGTGGTCTTTGGCAAGTTCCACCAGGAAATCCAGTTCGCGGCAGCTGACTTCATACTCCTTACTTAGCCCTTCGTGGGTGCGGAGTAACAGCTCACCCAGCGCTTCCATTTCGCCATTCGTCAGCAGGTGCAGCGCCTGATGCAGGCGTTCGTTCTCCTCAATGACATAGCGGCAGCGCTGGTAAACGACAGCAGTCATGTCTTCCCGGCAGGCGTCCAGCTGTTCCAGAGATACGTCGCGCAGGGATTGAATGCCTTCAAACTTTTGGGCCACTGCTGCCGCCCCTTCGTGGCACTCACGCACCCGGTCTTTGTAAGCAGAATTGGCCAGCGCATGTGACACCCCCGTATTGATGAGCAGCAGTTCATAATCCTTCAGGTCCAGCTGAACATATTCATACTGCAGGGAGCGGCAATCCAGCTTAATGGCCTGCCCCCGTTGCCCCAGTAAGCTGGCAAACTGGTCCATAATGCCGGAAGGCACGCCAAGAAAGTTGTTCGAAGACCGGTGGGCAAGCTGTGCCAGTTCCTGACGGCTTTTCTGGAGATTGAACAGGCTGCAAATACCAAGGGCAAAGCCGGCTTCCAGAGCTGCTGAGGAGCTCATCCCGGAGCCAATGGGCAAGTTGCCACCAAAGACGACATCCACGCCTTCCAGCAAGATATCTTCCTTCTGAAGTTGATCCAAAATACCCATAAGGTAATTCGCCCAGCCTTTATCGGACTTTTTGATCTCGCTTAGCGAAAACTGATAAGAATCATTGATATCCAGGGCATGAAAATGGCACTCATTGGTGCCGTTCTCGGCTATTGCGAAGTATATATATTTGTTGATCGAGGCAGGCAGTACGAAGCCTTTGTTGTAGTCGGTGTGTTCACCAATAATATTGATACGCCCGCAGCCCTGCACCAATATAGGCTGTGAAGAGAATTTATCGCGAAATACGGAAGCTATTTTTTCGAGGGTATTCATCCCGGTTTTTTGTGCAAGATAGAGAACTCCCGGTCATTGACCTGAAAGAAATACCCAAAATTTAGTCCCCGGTCAGTTTAAGTGGTCTTCCACAAACTGAATCGCCCGGTATTCTGACCAGGCATAAGGCTTTCGGGGCAGGGTAAACCCAACGTGGCCACCACTCCTGGGGCGCTCCAGAAAGAGCTTTGGATGGTTTCTGCAAAGTTCTACCGGCGAGCATGCGGGGGGCAAAATCGGATCATTATCAGCATTGACCAGCAATACAGGCCGGTCGGTACCGCCCATAAAGTTTTTGGCGGATGCCTGCCGGTAGAAATCTGCCGCGTCCTCATAACCACCGAGGGGTGCGGAATAGTATTCGTCGAAGTCGCGCCAGTGCCCAACTTCATCCAGTTTTGATAAATCCAGGCGACCGGGGAAATCTGCTGACTTATCGGCCACTTTTTTACTCAGGCTTTTGAAGAAGCGGCGCTTGTAGAAGCCATTACCGGGCAATTCCAGTGCATCAACACTGGCTTTGAGATCACAGGGGGAAGAAAAGGCAA
>CAZNHN010000127.1:12951-15415 GCA_964572415.1 uncultured Phaeodactylibacter sp. | reverse complement strand
TGACTGCTTCGGGGACTGATTTGCCATGTACGCCAAGGTATTTCATCAAAATGCTACCACCCATGCTAAAGCCAATGAGCAGTACCTTTTCGTAGTCTTTGGTTTGCAAAGCGTGCGTAACCACTTCGCCAATATCACCGATCTCGCCGTGGTTGTAAAGCCGGAATTTCCGGTTCATTTCACCGGAACAGGAGCGGCAGTTCCAGGCTAGTACATCCCAGCCTTCCTCTGAAAAGCGATTAGCCATGCCCATCATGTAGTGGCGTTCGCTGTTGCCTTCCAGCCCGTGGGAAAGCAAAGCCAGGTTCCGGCTCCCGTTATCCACCCAGTCCAGGTCTACAAAGTCGCCGTCGGATAGGGTCAGGCGCTCCCGCTCGTAAGTGGTCTGCACCTTGCGCAAGATGGCAGGGAGTATGGTCTGAAGGTGCCCGTTGAACTGATAACGGGGCGCTCGCTTATAGGTCGATTCTTTAATCAGGGGCATCTGTGGTAGCCGTTGTATGGTATTCGAATGAAGCGCGCTCAGGCGAAAGGGCAGCTGTCCGGTCGTTTTCGGCAACTACAAAATACTGAATGGGTTGATCCTTGTCTTTGTGCGGGATAATCACGCCATAAACCTGATCTTTTGCCATTTCATCACCGCTCGCTCCATCGTCTAACATTTCAACCGCCCTGAAGTTGCCCCGGGTGCCATTCCGGTAAAACAACCAGGCCCGGGTTGCCCCCTCCAGACGAGTAGCAAAGATCGCCTCCTCCCCTACATCAATATGTTCAATGGTATCAATTTTGGGGGGCTCATGACCTACCAGAGGATGGCTTTGCAGATAGTCTTTTCGGGCCTCCATCAGCTCTGTGATCCCTACGATATTAACTTTATTAGCCCTTGCTGACTCATAGAGGTTTTTCTCAAAAGCTTCCGCATTATAAAGCTTGTTGGAATCTGCCTCTACAAATGGACGGATCCGTTCCTGAATACGCATGCCTTCATAGAGGTAAGTACTGTCGGCGAAGAAGTCCTGAACAATGGTCCGGATGTGAGCGGCGTACATTTTGCGGTACAAGTCGTTACCCAGTAATTCCGTAATCAGGGGGCGTTTCTTATTCTTTTGCTTGTAATGAATAAAGGGGCTTAGGGTCTGCATATCCTCCAGCCCCAGGGGCTTACCCAGCCCATCATAACGGAAGCCGCCAAACGATAGGTTGAGGTCCCAGATGATGGGGTGGAAGACGCCATCTTCATCCTGATACAGGTAGTAGTTGTGGCAAAAACGCCCGGTGTAGCTATCCAGGTTAACCAATGTGATATTGAACGCCAGCATCCAGAGTGCTTCATCCACAGCGAGTACAGAGTCGATTTTTTCGGGGTGGTTATTCAGGATGTCAGTCAGGGCTACCAGCTGCATCCAGCCTGAATCCGACTTTATCTCATAGTTGCCTTTGTAGCAATCCGGATCGGGGCCGAGGTACTGCAGTGAAGACTTCTCTCCCTTTGCGCAGCCTTCGGGCGCTTCATAGCTCCAAACCGGGTCGCATTTGAACAGCACACCAGTCTCGTCTTCGTAATCCCCACCAAAGAAGCGTTCGAGCAACTCTTCATCAACGGACTCTGTATTATTGTAGAGCCCAAAGTATTCATCATTGATAAATACGCGAACATAATTGGCACGTGGTGAAACCATGTACCGGTTTGCAATTCTGTAAGACAGTGCTTCCCGGAGAAAAGAAGGGTCCCGGAAGACATTACTCAACTTAAGCTTATCATAGCCGCCCGGCATCTTGTGGTCTTTGTGCGTCTCATTCACATCGATATTAAACGGCAGCTTAGCGTAATCATTTTTCCGGACGTTAAAATAGGAGCTGTTGCCTTTGTAGCGCACTCCCGCTCCTTCGTAGGTTTCTCCTGCAAACTTCACCGTGGCGATCAGGCGCTGATCCAGCCCGGCTTGTTTGAGGGAGTCCAGGATATCGTCCCAGTTTTCTTCCTCGAAGTAGATACGGACTTCCCGAATGGAGTCCGGGTTGTAAATATCAATTTCGGTATCTTGCCCGATACCCCGGGCAACACCTACCAAAGCACATAAAAAAAGTAAGAAAAGTCGTTGCATAGGTTTGGTCAATTGAACCCTGTCAAAAGAAAATTGCGAAGCAAACAGTAGCTGCATGCTTCGCAAATTCAGGAATTCCGGCGGCAAAACCTACAGGCATGCGCCAAATAATTCGTTTTCCTAGTTATTCAGTTCTTCCAGGGTAGCTGTGTGTTGCTCAAACATGTAGCGGGACGGGCTGAAGTTTGCCGCCCTTGCGTTCTCAGCATAGATGTAGTACTCTATGGAAGTAGCACCACCTTCGGGTTTGACAACCGCACCGAATACCCCGTCTTCTGCTTCCCCATCGTTATGACGGCCATCGTCAGCCATTTCTATCCGCTTGAATGGCTTAGCACCATCGTGCCGGTAATACAAGG
>CAZNHN010000127.1:12072-12941 GCA_964572415.1 uncultured Phaeodactylibacter sp. | reverse complement strand
CGCCGAGCACGCGATCGAATTCCCCGATCCCGCAGCCGACGCGCGTCACGTCGGCGCTTTATCTGTGAAGGCCAGCCGGCGCTGGCGGCTGACCAGCCCGCTCTCGACCTTGGCCTGAACCTTAAACGCTGTGACCCGCTCAGAGGAAAATTGCTCCCGGGAAATTACCGTCACATCACCGATCTTGGGCGGAATAACCGCCAGTGCAACATCCTGTTTCAGGAAGTCCGTCCGGGGTGTCATGAGTTGCTGCAGCCCGGGAATACGGCTCCGCTTGCCAATAGTTTCCGTCAGGCTGTTATCGAAATCCTCCATTGCGTAGTAACGGTTCTCATCCGCTTTGAAGTCTTCCCGGATAAGCGCCTGCAGTTCTTTTACGCGCTCCAGGTATTGATCTTTGCGGAAGACATCGTTAACGATGGTACGGATGTGATCCAGATACATTTTCTTGTAGTGCTCGTCCTTCAGTAGCTGACTGATGAGTGGCTTTTCTGCGTTATTGAGGTGCAGTAGCGGGTCCATTTCCTGCAGTTCCTTTAGCTTGAGGTCAGAGCCTACACCCGTATTCTTATAACTGCCAAAGCAAAGGTTGAGGTCAAATACGATGGGGTTGAACTTCCCCTGGTTGTCCCGGTAAAGGTAATAGTTTTCGCTGTAGCGCCCGGTATAGCTGCTAAGGTTAGCCAATACGTTATTGTAGGCCAGCATCCAGAGAGCCTGGTCTACGTTAAGCACACGATGCACCTCATCCGGCTTTTTGTTCAGCAGGTAGGTCAGCTCAATGAGGTCATCCCAGCCACTTTCCGAAAGCAGTTGGAAGTTGTGCAGGTAGCACTTGGCACTTTCGTCAAACTGCAGGCTGCCGAACA
>CAZNHN010000127.1:0-12048 GCA_964572415.1 uncultured Phaeodactylibacter sp. | reverse complement strand
TCATCCGTACCGTAGTTACGCTTGAGGAAGGCATCGTCGATGGGCTCCACATTCACAAACAAGCCATAGTACTCGCCATTGACCATTACCCGCGCATAGTTGGCAAGTGGGGCGGGCATGTAACGGCGGGCGATTTCGTATCCGAATACCTCACGTACCATGCTCGGATCGCGTAAAGCACTGGAGAGTTTGACCGTACTGCGCCCCTGGTAGTTTTGTTCCTTATCGATATAGTTGAGCTTCAAATAAAGACTATTGCGCTTGTTTCCCGGCTGAAAGGAGCGGCTTTCGCGGTATCGCACCCCAATATCATCAAACTTCTGGCCGTTGATTTCCACGGTACCAAAGAGCAGCCCGTCACCATTAAAGCGCAGGGAGTCCAGCACATAGCGCCAGTTGTCCTGCTCAAATCTGATTTTGATTTCCTGAATCGTACCGGTATCGTAAAAATCAGAAGCATCGTCTTGAGCCCATAGTGTTGCGTAAGCCCCGAAGCAAAAAAGGCTTAGTAGGATCAGCGTTGTTTTTTTCATATTGAAGGTGTGATGTGATTTTCAGGATTTTGTTTTGGGTATAATCACCAACGGCTCCTGAGCGCTGACAAATTATACTTTTTTCATTGCAATATTAAGAAATTATGCTGACGATAGAAGGCTGTGCACGGGCAAACCCACCCCGGAGTAAGTCTAATTTTTTGCTCACTGGCCACTCATCTGCACAAAATGGAGGTATAAATTGACCAACATAATGGCAATGATCGCGAGTGCGCCTATACGCATCCACCCCGCATTGCGCTGCCGGAAGGCTTCTGCCTTTTTCCTGGATTCCGGGTCACCAGCCTGCACCCGACCTATGCTGAACAGGTACAGGTAGACACCAAAGGCCAGGAAAATCAGTTCCATCAGCAAACCTAAGTATTCCATCCGTTAGCTATTTAGTTCCTCAAAAAAACCAGTCTTTTTATTCTTAACGACATTATCCCAATGAAAATGACGCCCGTTCATCGAGACATAAACACCCGGCTGCAACGTTTGCACAAACGCCAGGGCACTGCCCAGGTTGAAAAAGCCATCCGAGGAAGTCCCAAAAGCGTAGGGAATCATTGCCCCGGTAAGTACGATGGTTTTATCCTCAATATTACGTCTGGCCAGAAACTGTGCCGTTTCGACCAGTTTATCAGTCCCATGAGTGATGAGTATCTTATCATAGGGGCAACGCTGACAGTTATAGGCAATAATCTCACGGTCTTCCTCCACCATATCCATACTATCTACCATCATCAGGGTTTTTATATTGACGTCCAGGGTGGACCTGCCCCGCTCAAACATGCTCGGCAAATGGGTATCGCGGAAAAATAGGTTTCCTGATATGTAGTTGTACTCTTTGTCAAAAGTACCTCCGGTGACGTAGACCTGAATCATTATTACTGTTTTTGCGCTTTGCGGCAATAATACGACAATTGGCTCCTGCCACAAAGTGCAAGCCATTCTTAAATATGGCTCCCTTATCAGAATGCAGCGCCATCAAATGGTTACAAAAAAAATCCCTGGCTACCCGCTAAGGCCAACCAGGGATTTTAAAATGGTTACCGGATGTACCTTATTCTTCTACTTTAAATAATTCATCCTCCAGCCCGGTGTTGATTTTCACTTCTTCGACCTTCATAGTCAAAGGTACAGGAGCCATACCTTCTGCCTCAGTCTGGAACGGAACAAGCATCCCATCCACTTCCTGATAATCACTAAAGCGGTTGGTAACGGTAACCGAGCCCTGAGGCCCATCCTGTACGGTCACGGTTTTCAGCTTCAGCCCGCTTTCAATACCAAAATATTCAGTACTCTTGCTGCCATCCGGGCTGGTGATTTCGATTTTATAAGCTGGCTCGCCGTCCACTTTTTCTGCTCCGGTTAGTTTAAGGCCGTAGCCTTTTTTGCCATAAGCCAGTTCCGGGTGGATCATCGCCTGCGATTTAAAGGCATCCGCGTCTTCGCCTTCCAGGACTTGCTTTTGCCCCATGGCGCTCACCATTGCTTTTTCACCATCATATCGCGTTTCGTTTACCACAGAGCCGTTCATCTCCACGGTCATCGCCATTTTTCCGGTTGCCTTCTGCTTCATTTTCATGGTCAGCGCCATGCCCTGAATGGTAGCGCCCATAGTCATGCTCATATCTTCCACGCTTTCCAGTTTTTCACGGCCGCCGAGCGCTTCAATATATTGGTCAATCACGTCCATCGCGGTCAGGCCTTCCGGCACGCTCAGCCCGGCTTTGTCGAGCAGGCGCCCCTGCTTATCGTACATCACCACAGGAGCCACGCGCTCCAAAGATTCAGCTACTTCACTGGCATTGCCCACCACAACAATATAGGCTTGGTCTGGCAGCAAGTACTTCTGTGCCGCTTGCTGAATGCGCTCTGATGTTATGGCTTCCACCTGTTCAAGGTAGGTCGCATAATAGTCTTTCGGCAATTTGTACCGGGCAATATTCAGGGCAAAGCGGGCTACTGTTTCCGGGCGCTCTGTACTTCGGGCAAAGCTGCCAAAGATGAAGCTCTTCACACTGTTCAGCTCCTTTTCCGGAACGGGCTCATTGCGGAGGCGCTTCAACTCGCCCAGCATTTCCACCACTGCGCTGTCGGTGACCTCATTCCTGACATTTCCACCCGCGGCAAAGTAGCCGATGATTTTGTCGTACTGAAGCGTAGACCGGACACCGTAGGAGTAGCCTTTGTCTTCGCGGATATTCTGGTTCAAACGGCTGGACAACAGCCCACCACCGAGAATGGTATTCAGCACATTGGCTACGATGGCATCCTCTGTGCCCGGCTTCAGGTTGACCGGATAGGTGATGTTGAGCACAGATTGTGTGGCCCCGTCTTTATTCACCAGAGCAACCTGCGCAGCTTCAGGGGCTTTTGGACGGGGGTAAAATTCCCGGGCTACGTTACCTTCTTCCCAGCCTCCAAAGTACTGCTCTGCCAGGCTGCGGGCTTCATCCACATTAATATCGCCAATGAATGCCAGATAGCTAATATTAGGTTTGAAGTTCTTCTCGTAGTAAGCTTTGAGATCTTCGAGCTTGATGTTCTCAATAGCCTCCTTGGTGGTAATCTCGCCGTAAGGGTGATCCTCTCCGTAGACCAGCACATCAGAAACCGTAGAAGAAATATAGCCGGGGTCAGAGATTTGACTGGCCAGTGCGGAGATACGCTGCTGCTGCAGTTTTTCAAACTCGGCTTCCGGGAAGGTCGGGTTCAGAACTGCGTCGGCCATTACCTCCATCAGGGTATTCTTATACTTACTCAAAGCTGAGGCATAAGCTCCACCGCTGCTCGTTGAAAGGCTCGCCCCAATGAAGTCGATTTCCTCATCGATGTCCGCTTTCGCCCGGTTCTCCGTGCCCCGGCTCAGCATTTCGCCAGCCATGCTTGCCATACCTACTTTATCACCCTCGGCTTTTGGGGGCACGTCGACCAGAAGCTGGAAAGTCACTTTAGGCAATTTGTGGTTTTCCACCACGATCACCTCCAGGCCGTTGTCCAGCTTAAATTGCTGGTATTCGCCAAACTCAATCCGGGGCGGTGGGCCGCCTTCCGGTGCTTTCTTGCGAAAGTCTTCGTCTTGCGCCTGTATAGCGGTCGTACCCAATAGCGCGACAACGAGGTATAATAGGGATTTGAAATTCATATCTTGATTCAGATTTTTACTTAAAAATTAGGTTTTGGGGACTGCTTACGGCTGTGCGGGCTTGGGCAGATAGTAGAGCGCCACGCGATTATCCGGCACAAGGTACTGCTGTGCGACCCGCTGCAGGTCCTCCCGGGTTACTGCCTTATATTTCTCCAGCTCAGTGTTGATCAGATTGGCATCATCATAAATGGTGTGATAAGTAGCCAGGCTGTTGGCAATGCCAAACATAGAGGCATTATCAGTGAAGAAACTCGCCTCAATCTGATTCTGCAGCTTTTGGTACTCCTGCTCTGAGATGAGTTCTTCCCGGACTTTTACCGTTTCGGCGTCCATTGCTTCTTCCAGGTCTTTAGCATCTGTGCCGGCACTTGCTATGGCAAAGGTCATAGACAAACCAGGGTCCTCTGTGCCGTCTGCAAAATTATAGACCGCCAGGGCTTTCTGCTGCTCATCCACCAGGGCACGGCGCATACGGGAGCTCTCTCCCTGAGACAACAGCCGGTTGAGCATCTGAATGGCATAAGCGTCATCTTTGGTGATAGATGGAATACGGTAGGCGTGGATCACTGCCGGCAACTGGATTTGGTCGTAAACCGTGTCCCGTACTTCGCCGTTCAAGGCCGGCTCCTCAATTTCCGGGCGGTAAAAGCTGCCTTTCTTAGCCGGAATAGTGCCAAAGTATTGGTTCACCCACTTCTTCGCCTGCTTGGTCTCAAAGTCTCCGGCGATGACCAGCACCGCGTTGTTGGGTACGTAGAAATCTTTGTAAAAGTTGACGTAGTCCGCTTCCGTTGCCGCATTCAGGTGGTCCATGGAACCGATAGTTGGCCACTGATAAGGATGCTTTTTGAACGCCCGCTTTAGTGCTTCCATGCGGAACGTACCGTAAGGACGGTTATCGTAGCGCTGCCGCATCTCTTCCTTGACCACCTCACGTTGTGTTTCAATACCTTTATCCTCCACTTTGGCGTGCAACATACGCTCCGATTCCAGCCACATTCCCAGCTCCAGCTGATTGGAGGGCAGAATTTCAAAGTAGCAGGTGACGTCTGAAGTCGTGTAGGCATTCAGCGTACCGCCCGCATCCTGAATGTATTTATCAAACTGGCCGCGCTCGATGTTCTCCGAACCTTCAAATAAGAGGTGCTCAAAGAAGTGAGCGAACCCGGTTCGGTCAGGGTTTTCATTTTTGCTGCCAACATGATACATCACCGCAATGGCAACAATGGGCGTGGTCTTGTCCTGGTGCAGTATAACATCCAACCCATTATCCAGCGTGAGCTGTTCGAATTCAATGGCGCGGTCCTGGGCCAGCAGTCCGGTCCCGAGAAGTACGCCGCTAAGTAGAAAAAACAGTTTTCTGAGCGTCATATTAATATTTGGTTTAATTCATTTTTTAACAACACGCAAGTTGCAAAACGTATGGCACTTCACGAAGCCCATTAGAGAAGTCTCGAATTACAAACGACGAAACCCCTATATTTGATTACATACAGGTGTGACAATTCTCATTTTTTCGGCTATTTGCCGATTCACTTTTTGTAAAAGAGTTCAACAGATGCTCCGATCTTTATTATGGCAAACACCCCGTGTGCTCTTGCTAATTTTCTGGATATCTTGTGCAATTGCTCCTGTAAATGCTCAATCCCCACCTAATATCATCATCATTATGGCAGACGATCAGGGCTGGGGCGATCTTAGCCTGCACGGCAACGCAAATCTGCACACCCCGCATATTGACAACCTGGCAGCAAATGGAGTTCAATTTGACCGGTTTTTTGTTGACCCGGTTTGCTCTCCGACACGGGCGGCTTTACTTACCGGACGATATGCGGTAAGGGGTGGCGTTTATGCCACTTCTGCCGGTGGTGAACGGCTCGACCTGGATGAAAAGACGCTGCCTGAGTACTTTGAATCTGCCGGCTATGCCACCGGTGCTTTCGGCAAATGGCACAACGGCATGCAGCCACCCTATCACCCCAACAGCCGGGGCTTCGACGAGTTCTACGGCTTTTGCTCCGGGCACTGGGGCAGCTACTTCAGCCCTATGCTGGAACATAACGGACAAATCATTCAAGGCGATGGCTACCTGCCCGACGATCTGACGAACCGGGCTATGGATTTCATTGCACAACATCAGGACAAGCCGTTTCTGGTCTACCTCCCCTTCCCCACCCCACACGCGCCTATGCAGGTACCGGATGACTGGTGGGAAAAGGTGAAAGACCGCCCGATCCTAAACCGGCACCGAAATCCGGAACGCGAAGACACTACTTTTACCCGGGCCGCACTCGCTATGGTGGAGAATATTGACTGGAACGTGGGGCGCCTCATCGCACATCTCCGCAAGCTGCATCTGGAAGAAAACACCATAATATTATACCTCACAGACAACGGACCTAACTCCTGGCGCTGGAACGGTGATATGAAAGGGCGCAAAGCCAAAACCGATGAAGGCGGGGTGCGTTCGCCCCTGCTGATGCAATGGAAAGGGCAGCTGCCTGCCGGAAAGACCATCCAACCCATTGCCAGCGTACACGACCTATTGCCGACCTTAGCCGGCCTGGCGGGCATCCCCTTCGATCCCCCAAAGCCCCTGGATGGCAAAAGCCTGAAACCTTTGCTTTTGGAGGAGACAACTGATTGGCCTGAGCGTTTGATCATCAACCAATGGGGCGATCGCATCAGCGTGCGCAGCCAGCATTTCCGGCTGAGCCATGACAGACAGTTATTTGATATGAAAGCCGACCCCGGACAGCGTAAAGATGTCAGCCACGCACATCCGGAAATCCAAAAAACGCTGATCAAGGCACAGGAAAAATTCCGTAAAGAGGTGCTATCAGAACTAAATCCGAACCAAAAACAAGCTTTTACCGTGGGGCACCCTGACCACGATTTCACCCAATTACCCGCCCGTGATGCCATTGCCACCGGCACCATCGAACGGTCCAACCGCTGGCCCAACTGCTCCTATTACACCAACTGGACAAACACCGATGACAGCATCTATTGGGACGTGGAGGTCCTGAAACCCGGTCTTTATCAGGCAACCCTGTACTACACCTGTGCGGAAGAAAATACCGGGGCAGCTTTCCGGTTGTCCGCAACCGGCACAGCCATTGATTTTACAATCACCGAAGCCCATGACCCACCGCTGCAGGGCGCCCGCTACGACCGTACGCCCCGCGATGTCTCCTTTGTCAAAGACTGGACATCACTTTCCTTACCGCCAATTGACCTTAAGCCCGGTCGGCACCGCCTGGTCCTTGCCGCTAAGGACTTACCCGGTCCCGGGGCAATCGATTTTCGGTTACTCCAACTGGAAAGGCAACCCAACAAGCTTCCCTACCGGTTTGAAGCACACGGTAACCCCTTCATCCAACACCTTTACACGGCAGACCCTGCAGCACGGGCTTTCGGCGATACTTTGTACCTGTACACCTCCCACGATCAAGATACAGCGACCCGGTTCTCCATGGAAAACTGGCGGGTATTCTCCACTCCTGATCTTAAACATTGGACCGACCATGGCAAACCATTTGGACTGGATGCTATCAAATGGGCTAAACGAGATGCCTGGGCACCAGATGCCATTGCCAGGAACGGGAAGTACTATTTGTACTACCCCGTAGAGCAGCAGCACATTGGCGTGGCGGTGGCGGATTCGCCCTATGGCCCCTTCCTGGATCCACTGAATGGGCCCCTGATTAGTCATGACTCACCCGGTGTTGTCTCCGACCGGGATTTTATTGACCCAGCTGTATTTATTGATGATGACGGGCAGGCTTACTTACTTATGGGGCAATTAGAAGTTAATATCATCAGGCTCAACGATGATATGATGTCTTACGATGGCGAAGTCATTATACTGGACAAGGAGCAAACACCGGGCTTTTTTGAAGCGGTCTGGCTACATAAGCACCAAGGGAAATACTATCTGTCTTATTCCGCCAAAGATGAGCAGGGGCGAGATATTATCCGTTATAGCATGGCGGATGCGGTGCTAGGGCCCTACACTTACAAAGGTGACATCCTCCCGCCCATGAACAGCGGCACCAATCACCACAGCATCGAGCAATTCCAAGGGGAGTGGTACCTGTTCTACCACAATTCTGACCTCTACTTTGAGCAGCACCCAGAGGCACTCCGTAAGTTTGGCTGGGGGCATGAGGGCAGCCCCCACCCCTTCCGCCGGTCGGTTTGCATGACGCGGCTAACCTATAATCCTGATGGCACTATTGAAATTATCGCAACACCCTCACCTAAATCAAATACCGATGATTAATCTAAAGGGATGGGCTACGCTCGCCTGTCTGCTACTCTGCGTTTGTCCAGCAATTTCCCAAACGCCTGAGCGCCCTAATTTTGTGATTATTCTCGCCAACGACCTCGGTTATGGCGACCTCAGCTGTACCGGGAGCACTCAAATCCATACTCCATATGGACTACTACATACACCAGCCCAAGACTGACGACTAGCATCGAAATTGACTACACGTCCATTAAAACCAGCATTACAAGTCCAAAAGCAAAGCCTCATTTACCCAAAAACCAAGCTATGATCAAGGATTGGAAGCAGCTGCTGGTGATGGGCAGCATTTTGCTTTTTGCAGGCGCACTAAGCGCACAGGCCAAGTGGGATATTTCCGGTACGCAGGCCCGGGAAGGCGAAGATCCATATCTACAGGAAAAATACTGGGCCCTCAACAACAGCCCCATGCAGCAAAAGCTGCGCAACCTTAAGCCCTTCCCGGTGGGCGTGGTGTACTATCAGCAGCGGGGGGATGACCTGGAGGCTGCCAAACACGAGTTTGAGACCATCCGCGACCTGGGCTTCACCGCACTAAAACAAGTACAGCTGGTCGCACCCGACAATCCGGAAGGTTTCCGGGAAGAAGTTTTTGATGCCGCTATTGATATCGGCATTTCGCCCTGGTACTACGGCAAAGGCGGCTGGGCCAATATCACGCCTGAACTCCTGAAAGAACTGGATATCGACATGAAGCTTACCGAAGCTAATATGCCCGCTATTCAGGCCCACCCCAAAATGATCGCCCACCAAAAGCAGGTTTGGCACGACCGGGTTGACCGCATGGACCAAAAGCCGCCAAAGCCAAAAGGTATGGGTGAGCCCGGGCGTAACAACCCCTGGATGCCAGAGCGTCTGCTCCCACCTTTCGCAGAATGGCTGAAAGATACCTATGGCTCGATGGATGCCTTGAAAGAAGCCTGGAACTGCGGCTATACCGGCCGTTGCACGTTTGAAACATTCGAAGAAGCGGCCGCTCAGCTGAAGGGCACCGGATTTGATGAGTATGGCAATGGTACCGGAAAGCTATCTAAAGACTTCCGTCGCTACCGGGATGCCATGAAGTTCCAATCCGAGCTCATCGTCGAAAACTATCAAAAGACGATGGACCTCTACTACGACTGGGACCCCGATGAGCCCGAGCGTACCGGCGGGCACCAAATCTTTGAAAACCAGGCCATGAATACCTGGGACCTGGAGGCACAGGCTAAAACGGCCGATATTGGCGGGTCATTCTATTCCTCCATCCACCTCACCCACCACTTTTTCCTGACCGACCATGAGATCCTCCGCCCGGTCTACTGGCAGGCCCGCATCGTGGCCGATATGTTCAAAGGCGGCTGGGCAGCTACCTGGGAGTCTACCGGCGGGCCTACCCAATGGAGCGGGCATCAGGGTTATACCGTTGACGGGCAGACGATGTCGCAGCTCATCGTATCCTACCTGGCAGCCGGGCTCAAAGGTATTGGATTTTGGATGTGGAATAGCCGGGGCGAAGGCTGGGAAGTCGGGGAATACGCCCTGACCGATATTCAGGGCGAGCCCGCCGACCGGGCTATCGTAGCGGGCAATTTCTCCAAAAAGCTGCAGGAACACCGCTTCGAACTTTGGGACAGCGTAGACGAGCCCACCGTAGGTATTCTGTACAGCTGGGAAAATGAAGCCATGCTCGGCCGCCTTTCCCTGGGCGCCTACGATATGAACACGCCGGTGTACAAAACCGACCGGGACAAACAGTTTCGGCAGTTCCATTCCGAAGCCCGCCTTGGGCTTTCCCGCGCCCTGATGAACAACAATATCCCCTTTGAGTACCTCACGGAGCGCGATCTGGACGCCGGGCTGGCTGCCCGCTATCCGATCATTTACCTGCCGTATGTGATTACACTGAAGGACGAGCACATCAAAGCCCTCAAATCCTATGTGCAACAGGGCGGGCGGCTCGTTGCTGACTTTCCGGTACTTATGCTGGATACCTACGGCCGCCTGAACAAGCAGCATAAAGACAGCGACTTTGCCGAGCTCTTCGGGCTGCAGACCGCCGATTTCTACCACAGCTTCAACCGCCCCATCCACTTCGATGGCGATGCGCTGGATACGCAGTACGGTGCTCTCAAGGTCAACGGAGCAGAAGTCATCAGCACCTTTGAGAATGGGCTGCCTGCCGTTACCCGCCACCCATACGGCAAGGGTGAGGCGGTACTGATCAACTTTGAAGGCTCGCGCATGACCTACCGGAAAGGCAATGATAAAATGGAGGATATCCTGACTTATTTCACCCTTGGAGATATTCGTCCGCCCTACGAAGTCAAAGGCGCTCAGCACAGCATGGTAATGCGCCGCTCGGCACCGGATGCTGACCACTACTTCATCCTCAATGAAAATGATGGGCAGGCAGAAACGATACGGGTACAGTCTGACGTAATAAAATACGGTAAAGCCGTTAATGTTTATACAGACGAAGCCCTGAAGGGCAACGAGCAGGGTTTTGAAATCACCGTCCCTGCCCGATCCGGTATCTGGGTACGTATTGAGAAGCCATAAAATGAACGCTTTGCAGAAAACGATTCGAGTATTAACCCTTGCTATCATCAATTTGGCCATTGCACTTGCCGCCAATGCGCAGGATTTTGGAAGCTGGGACGTACCGGTAACTGATCCGGAACGCTGGTGGGTGCCCGTGCCTGGTTTTGAGCCGGTGGAGCCCGGGGAGCATCCCCGCATCCTCTTCCGGGAGAAGGACCTGCCATGGCTGCGCAGCAAAATGGACAAGCCGGAAGGTAAAATGCTATTGAGCCGTTTGCGGCAGTTGCTCAATGGTGGCGACGGGCGCAGTATGCCTCCAATACTAAGCCCGGCAGATACGGCTTACATGGAGGGGCATTTTGAAAGCATGGTGATAGACACACCCGGTGTGTACACTTTTGGGCATGTAGCCGGCTATGGTTTGCTGTATCAGCTTACAGACGACACCCTCTATGCTAATCTCGGCCGCCAATGCTTTGAACTGGCGCTGGAGGGGCAGCGCGACCGGGATGACCGTTACAGCTGGGTGGACCCGGGTGGGGCATTGCGGGCCGGGCCCGTACTCGGATGGATGGCGGTGGGCTACGATCTTTGCTATAATGGCTGGGACGAAGCGACCCGTATCCGGCTGGGCAAGGCGATAGAGCACTACAGCACAGATATGATCAGCAAATGGGGGGACGGCCTGAGGGTTGACCTGGCGAGCCTGACAAGTGGCACGATGCCGCCTACCAGTAACCACTACAGCATGCAGACTGGTGGAGCGGCTCTTGCCCTGCTGACCATTCATCGAGAACCCTGGGCAGATCAAAAGCGCATCGACAGCCTGCTACAGGTCAGCCAACGCAGCATGGTCCATAATGCCAATCAGGGCTTTGGCGACGGCGGCTACTTTGCAGAAGGCGATGGTACGGGCTCTATGGCGACCTTCATTGCCTACCTTACTGCTTTGCAAGGCTGGAAAAACACTTTAGGCAAGGACTTTGGCGGTGCCCAACCACCGAATGTGCGCATGATGGCGCTCAAATGGCTTTACCTTACTTACATAGAGGATGGGAAACCTGCCATCTGGCCAGTCCGTGGCGGCTACCCCCACAATGCATGGAGCAGAGGGGGGCTATCTGGTGCCGGGTATTTTGGGCTGGCCTTTGGTATACTCCCGGCTGAGTTCGCTGCTGCCCTGCAATGGTTTTACGAGCGCTTTTTGGAGGACGTGGATCAGGAAGCAGATATCCTATACCGGCTCGCATCAAATGGAAGGCCTGGATTTCAACCAGCAACACTGGTTTCGTGAAGTCCTGAAGCGTGGTGCCTATATCAGTGAAGTGGTCAAGGGACCGCGCAACGAGCCCCATGTTGATTTCGCGGTCAAGCGCGAATTGGCGGACGGCTCCTATTTCGTGTTGCATGCGGTTCTCAAGCCGGAACAGATTGCGGAATCCATCGCCCAATTTGATGTGGGCGCCAAGGGAGATCTTTTTATTATCAACCGCGATGGTGTGTTGCAGACCCCTTCCCGATACAAT
>CAZNHN010000126.1:14850-17172 GCA_964572415.1 uncultured Phaeodactylibacter sp. | reverse complement strand
GTAGCCCAGGTTACTCACCCTCTGCTACCTGCCCTGACCTTAGAAAGTGCGCCACAAACCCTGTTGCTATACGATCTCGATAGCCTGGGCGGGGCCTTCGTCCCCAATCAGATGATCATTGAATTCACTGATGATGCCTCCGACTTTGAGCGAGATACCCTCAGGGCCTACTTCCAGGCTGAACTGCTCGACAGCTGCCTCTGCGGCGTCATAGAGCTATGGGAATTACCCGATACCAGCTATTTGCCGGAAGGCGAAATTATAGTGGGGCTTGAAGAAACCAAGGAAGCTGCGAAGACGAAGTCTAAGGTGGAAGATCTCAACAACAATTACGTACTCCCACTGCAAGACCAGCAACAAACCCATCCGGCAAGCCCAACGCCGCCCTCAGGCCCGGGAAGGAGGAGAGGCCGGAACTGGTCTCCCAAAGTAGCCGTCATAGATGTGGGTACTGACAATACCCATCCGGACCTTGCGGGCATGCTGGCTCAAAATGAGGCTGAAATGCAGAATGGCATGGATGACGATGGCAACTGCCTGGTTGACGATTTCGAGGGCTACGACTTTGCGGAAGAAGACAATCAGCCACTTGACCCGGTCAACGGGCACGGTACGCATATTGCGGGTATTATTACGGACGGTGACCCACCCGGCACACTTGAGCTGCTGAGCATAAAAAGCCATCAGGACGATGGGCTCGGGCTGCTATTCGAAGCCCTCTGCGGCATTTACTATGCCCGCGATCAGGAAGCGCAGGTGGTCAACCTTAGCTGGGGATATCAGGGATTGCCTTCTCCCGTACTGGAAAATGCCATCCGAAGAGCCGGTGAAAACTGCAGAACACTCTTCGTGGCATCGGCAGGCAATGATACCACGAACAATGATCTTATTCCTCACTACCCCTCAGGCTTTGATTTGGATAACCTGATTTCAGTGGCGGCATTAGATATTACGGAATTTGCTCTTGCTGATTTCTCCAACTACGGCATCCAAACCGTTGATATTGCCGCGCCCGGTACGCGAATTTTTAGTACAGTCCCGGGCGGTGGCTATGATTTCCGTGATGGCACCTCTATGGCCGCAGCAGCCGTTTCCAGAGCGGCAGCGTTACTCTGGAAAACGAAGCCGGAAGCAACCCACCTGGATATCAAAGCTGCACTCCTGAACAGCGCCACCCAACTTACGGAACTCGATAGCCTGGCATCAGGTGGAAAGCTCAACCTCTCAGCCGCCATCGATATGCTGGAGGGCATGCCGATCGACAGCAGTTGTGCTGAGGTCAGCTCCTCTGCTTTCACGATGCCAGTACAGCATGGGCTGAGCATGCAGGCTGCGCCACAGCCCTTTGGCCAGCACCTCAATATTACGCTGGACAGTGACCGCTCGCAAATGGTTTGGCTTGAGGTGCGCTCGGTGTTAGGGCAGCTCGTCTGGCAGCAGCAGGTTAACCTATACCCGGGCGAACAAACCCTTGAGCTCCATGTGCCCAATTGGGCATCAGGATGGTACGTACTATCGGTAAAATCCGAACAACATAATTTTGGTATGCAAATTTTGAAGCAGTAATTCCTGCCGGTGGGCCTCTTAATGACGGTCCACCGGCCTTTTAAAACCCGGAAAAAACCTCACCTGTAGCGCTAATAAGCGCCGGATATCCTACCTTTATTGGGCAAATACGCCCACCATGATGAGAAAACTATGGTTTTGGGGCGCGCTCCTGACCACGCTTGCTTTTTCCGTCACCGGAAATGCCTTGCCTTTTCGTCCCTATGCCGCTACTTCTTTTAAAACTAACCTGCAACTGGATCACCCTTGTGCTATCGCCGATAGCCTCGCCTACGATCAGGCTATGGCCCTCTACGATTCACTGGATGCGGAATACGCAATCGACTTCCTTGAAGTTTTTTTCGCGCAGCGCAAGTCAAAGGCTTGTACAGAGACTGGCTTTCTGGGCGACCTTTGGCACAAGTATGGCGTGTTTCTGTACCTCACCGACCAATACCGTCAGGCAGAGCTGGCCTACGAGCGGGCTTTAGCAACCCGGATCGCTGTACTGGGCACTCACCACCCTGATGTTGCCCGTTCTTACCACAACCTTGGAGTCGCCCTGAAGGAAAAGGGGGATTTTATCAATGCCCTACCCCCGTTAAAGGAAGCCGTGGCGCTCCGGCAAAAGCTGGAAGCCCCGGAAGGCGTGGCCGACAGCTACTTTGAGCAGGCTGCGGTGTACAACGCCATGGGGGAATACAACATCGCGCTGGAGTACCTGCACGCGGCCCTGCCTGTTTTTCGGGAGTACTACGGCGAGCAGAGCTATGAAGT
>CAZNHN010000126.1:7804-14840 GCA_964572415.1 uncultured Phaeodactylibacter sp. | reverse complement strand
GTAAACCTGTTGATTGAAAAAGGTTCATGCCCAAAAATAACAGACAACAATCAAAAAACTCCCTTTGATTATGCCATGGAGTACAAGCATAAAGACATAGCTTATCATTTATTGGCTGCAGGTGCCAATGATACTAAGCTTGAAAAATACCTTACCCAAAAAAACTATACTGTCATTAACACCGGCTATCCATCTACCAGCAATACGAGGGTTACGACTTATCTCTGGGGCTCGTTTATAACAACCTCGGTGTCGTCCTGCGAAAACTGGATCGGTACGAAGAATCCCGGAAGGCATTGGAGCAGTCCCTCAAAGCCAAAAACAGGGCTTTGGCCACAGGACCTCACCCCAATAAGGCGGCAACACTCGATAACATCGGCGACCTGTACCTGGATATGGGGCTTCTCGATAAAGCCCTGCGACAGTATCAGCGCGCTATTTTCCACCGGGTGCCGGGATTTACAGACACCCTGGGTTACAGCAATCCCACGATAATCAATGCCGGCATCAGAGGAAGCTGGCAGAAGCTGCTCATTGTGATGGCTTCCAAAGCCAAAACGCTAAAAGCCCTTTATGAAGAGACAAGAGACCAGGCTTATCTTGAGCAGGCACTGTCTGCTTATTACACCTGCGAACAGGTCGTAGCTCAGCTACAGCAACAGTACGAAACCCGTAAGTCGAAGCTATTCCTGCAGGAAAATGCCCTGCCGGTCTATGAAGAGGCCCTGGAAACTTGCTTTTTGCTCTATCAAATCACAAGGAAGGACGCTTACGTTGAAGATGCCTTTTTCTTTATTGAGCAAAGCCGGGCTACGCTGCTGGCTGCTACCCTACGGGATGCCCAGGCCAAAAACACAGCTGGTATCCCTGCCGAGATCCTGGCTCAGGAGCAGGGCCTGAAAGCCAATATCGGATACCTGGAGTCAAAACTGGCACTTTCGGCTGACACTACACGCCGTGCGCCCTTGCAAAGGGTATTAGCCGATTTGCGCCATCAGCTGCAACTATTCACTGCAAACCTGGAGGAACAATACCCCACCTACTATTTTGAAAAGTATCAGCGGACCAAGGCATCAACCGGTGATCTCGTCCGGTTAATGAATGCTGCCAATGCCGGTTGGGTTTCCTACTTTGCCGGAGAAAAACGGTCCTACGCGCTATTTTGGGATGGGGCAGACTGGCAAATATCGGCCCTTCCTGCGCGGGCAGAGTGGGAACCATTAATTTTTGAACTGACCCGGGCACTCAGTCAGCAACAGCATAACCTCCCGCTGGAAACTTTCCAATCTATTGCCTACCCACTTTATACCGCGCTTTGGGCACCCCTTGGCGAGAACCTGCCGAAGCGGGTCTTTGTGAGCCCGGCCGGCGCTATCCACCATCTGCCCTTCAGCATTTTGCCGGGTTCAAAGGATGGGGGGCACTGGAAGGAACTGCCTTACCTGCTCCACAAGCACCAAATTACTTATGCCTATTCAGCTGCGGTATTACTACAACAGGAAAACCGGCCCATCCCAGCCAGTAACCACGCTTTTCTGGGCGTAGCTCCCATTTTTGCTAAAAATTCAGGGCTTGCGGCATTGTCCTACAATCAGCACGAAGTCAACACCATAGAACAATCCTGGAAAGGCAGGGTCCTCATCGGGCCGCAAGCCACCAAGCAGGCGTTTACGGAGCTCGCGGGCAACTACCAAATCCTACACCTTTCGGAACTCTATCCGCTAAACCTTGCTGCCGAAATGGCTGTGCTGAGCGCCTGTGAAACGGCTACCGGAGAACTGGCAAGGGGAGAAGGGGTGATGAGCCTCGCCAGGGGGTTATCGTACGCTGGGTGCCCCAGTACCGTTGCCACTTTATGGCCGGTACTTCAAGGCAGTAGCTCCGGAATTATTCTTGAATTTTACGATTTGCTCAAAGCAGGCCACACAAAGGACGCCGCCTTGCAGGAAGCCCAGCTTTCCTACCTGATGAGTGAAGAGACCGACCTCATTGGGGCGCACCCCGCATTATGGGGCGGGCTGGTGCACCTGGGTACGCCAAGACCTGTTCCGCAGCCGGGGCAACGGGGTTATCTGTGGTGGGCACCTGGTGCAATCGCTGTTGGTATTTTGCTTTGGCTAATTGGCCACCGGGCTCTCCTTAGCCGGGCGCAACAGGAAGAATAAGCCTACCAGCATAAAGGGAATGCTTAGAAGCTGTCCGGTGCTCAGGCCTGCGTTCACCGCTGACTCAAAACCGCCCTGACTCGTCTTGAAGTACTCCAGCCCAAAGCGGATGACGCCCAAAACCAGCAGCAGGAACAACCCGAACATGCGGCCCAGGCGGTTCTTCGCATCGGTTTTCCAGTACACCCAGTAGAGCAAAAAGAACGTGAGCAGATAACTGATGGATTCATACAGCTGCACCGGATGGCGGACCGGCACCTCGCTGAGCTCTACGCAAAACTTACCGCTGGCCATTTCTGCCACTTCCACGCAACCCTGGCCGGCACGCTCAATGCAGGCCGAGCACTTTTCCCAAAGGTTGGTTTCGTTGCGGGGAAATTTAAAGCCCCAGGCGACGTCAGTAGGCTTGCCTACAATTTCGGAGTTCATCAGGTTGCCCAGGCGGATGAAGCACCCGGCAAGGGCAGTGGGAACCACCACTTTGTCCAGTACCCAAAGAACGGAGCGCTTTGACTCAAAACGGGAGAAAATCCAGAGGGCGAGGATGATACCTATCGCTCCGCCGTGACTGGCCAGCCCGCCTTTCCAAACCATAGGGATTTCGGTAAGATGCTGCGAGTAGTAGTCCCAGTCGTAGAAGAACACATGCCCCAAACGGGCGCCCACCACAGCCCCCACGACCATATAGATGAAGATACGGTCCAGCCACTCTTCGGGCGCATTTTCGGCTTTGAACATCGCCTTCACAATATACAAACCTGCCAGGAAGCCGGCAGCGAAGAGCAACCCGTACCAACGCAGGGTTAGCGGGCCAAGGTTAATGATTTCAGGGGAAGCCGTCCAGGTGATGTAGGCCAAAAGATCTTGCATAGGTATTGACTTGTGCCCCAATATTAGGCATGTTTTAGCGGTTTTTGGGCGCTTATCGGTTAATTTTTTGATAATTTGGATGCCCACGGAACGGAGCGGTTCCACTGTTTAATGCATCAAACCCTTTCAAATGCCTGTGATTGACAAAGAACGCCCTGTACTCGTCACCGGAGCTTCCGGCTACATCGCTTCCTGGATCGTCCGCTTTCTGCTGGAGGAGGGCCACGTGGTACACGCTACCGTAAGGGATACAACCCAAACGGAGAAAGTCGCTCACCTTACCGAAATCGACAGCCGGGAATCGGGCCAGCTCAGGCTTTTTGAGGCCGACCTGCTGAAGCCCGGGTCATTCGCAGAGGCGATGAAAGGTTGTGCGTTGGTGATACACACGGCCTCGCCATTCCAACTTAACACCAAAGACCCGCAGCGCAGCCTGATCGACCCGGCACTGAAGGGCACCCGAAATGTGCTGGAAACAGCCAAACAAACTCCTGGAGTGCAGCGGGTGGTACTGACTTCAAGCGTAGCGGCAATCTACGGGGATGCAATAGAGCTGGAAAGCGTTCCCGGGCAGGTTTTTACGGAGGAACAATGGAATGAAAGCAGCTCCCTCAGGCATCAGCCTTATTCTTACTCCAAAACGGTAGCCGAACGGGAGGCCTGGAAAATCGCTGGTACGCAGTCTGAGTGGGACCTGGTCACTATCAACCCAGGCTTTGTGATGGGGCCATCCCTTAGTCAGCGTACCGATGGCACAAGTACACAGTTTATGCAATCTATGGCCAACGGGCAGTTCAAAGCAGGTGCACCAGACTTACACTTCGGGGTGGTAGACGTCAGGGAAGTAGCCCGGGCACATCTCCTGGCAGGATTTCTATCCGAAGCGGAAGGCCGGCATATCTTGTCTGCTTCAGAGCATAGCATACTGGAAATGAGCCATATGCTTCGGGAAAGCTATGGCGACAAATATCCCTTCCCGAAAAAGTTACTTCCCAATATCTTCCTTTATCTGTTTGGGCCTTTTCAGGGCTTTTCCTGGAAATACCTGCGCCGCAATCTCGGCTACCCCCTGCGTTTCAACAACCGAAAAAGCCGGGCAAAACTGGGGCTGAAATACCGTCCGGTAGCGGAGACCCTCCGCGAGCACATCCAACAATTGGAAAAAGACGGATTACTGTAAGCCTAAGCCAGTTTTTTCATACGGACATACCCATTGACGGTCAGTAGAAGGATAGCTCCAATGAATAGCCAAATAAAGGTAGCGTTTAGTCCCGTCTGATGCCCCAATCCAATCTGCAGAATACCCCAGTGAATATATGCCAACAGCAGGTTAGTCACGAACATAATACCGGAGACCAACAGCCTCGACTCCCCGATCAGCGCCACCCGGTTCTCGTCGGTGACCTTAACCGGGAAGTTGTAATTTTTGGGGTCGCGCCCGATAAGCCCCACCAGTACCGAAGTCGCAATAGCGATTCCCGGCAACAAGAAAATCATTGCTCTGGGGCCGTAATCATCCGCCTGCCCACCCGAATCAAAGTGTATCGGCATTTGTTCCGGCAGAGAGCTGTAGTAAAACAGCCCGGTCGCCAGCATGAAAGCGATGCAGACCAGGCTTAGTACATCCAGCGTGAAGAACAGTTGCCGGTTCATAGACTTAAGGTTAGCTTCCTTTTAAAGCTACGCTTTTCCACTGAGAATCCAGTACGGCAATCGCATAGTCCGTACCAACCTTGCGGCTTTCCTTGTCAATGTACCGGGCGAAGTAAGGCAGAGCCTGTTCAGGCAGAATCAAAAAGTGCGGTGTTTCCTGCCTAGGGGCATAATTCTGCAGGTAGCTGGGGTTTAGCGCGCGCAGCCAGGAGAGGCTGACTTCGCAGTACCGCGCAATCTCATCCAGTTCTATGCTATGATGGATGCGGAAGACCCGGAAGTGATCAGCGTGGTATTGCTGTTGTTTAGGTTGGAGGCCGTGCTGGTCAAAGAATTGCCCGACATAAATCGTTGCAATCAGGCGGGGCAGGTAACGCCGGGTTTGCCGGGGCAGCTTGTGCTCAATATCCCAGAAAGAGGAGCAACCAGTCTGCCGTAGCGCCTTTCTTACTCTTCCCGGACCGCAGTTATAGGCGGCCAACGCCAGTGCCCAATCATCAAACTGTCGATATAGCTGGCTCAGGTAACGCATCGCCGTCTCAGTGGACTGGTAAGGGCTGCGGCGCTCATCAACGTACTTGTTAATATGTAAATCCAGCCCCTTAGCGGTAGCCGGCATGAACTGCCATAACCCTACTGCACCTGCTGCTGATTCAACGGCAGGGTGAAGCCTGGACTCCAGTAGAGGAATGTATTTCAATTCTTCAGGCAGTTGATAAACTTTGAGGTAATGCTCAATAATCGGGAAATACTGCGGCGCTCGTCCCAGCATGGCTTCTGTTTCCCGCCGGCCGGTGCGCAGATAGCTTGACAGCTCCTCTTGTACCTGTGCATTGTAGTGCACCTCAAAGGGCCATTCATCCTGTACGCACAGCAGGCGGTAGGGGATATCGCTGGTGATGGCCTCTTTCCAATTGGACTGCGTAGCGTAACTTGCTGACGTACTGAGCAGACAGCTTGCCAATAGCATTGTAGGGAATAAAGTCAGGGCTTTCATAAACTGCGGTTTAGTTTTCGGTAAGGTTATACGGGGCAATTCTAAAATCGTTACCCTGTTTCCGGTATTTCCTAAAAACAAACCACTAATAATCAGCCCTTTAATATCAGTTTGATCGCCCTAACCTCTTTGCGGGCCTGCCCTAACGCAGTATACACGTCAGACCACTTTTCATTCCTGATTTATTGAAATTTAATAGTATGAATCACATAATCCAGCTGCTCCATAAAGTCCCGCTTATCCTCCCCCGGTGCATGAAGGAACCCATCCACAAAAAGCAGCTCCCCCTTCGAAGGGTTTAAAATCAGGTAGCTAATAAAAGCCCCGCCCATGTAATCATTGACGATTTCCCATACCCCCCTGCCTTCTACTGCGTAATTACCATTCACTTTGGTCGTATTGAAGATAACGGGCAAGTCTTCGTCATTCACCTGCATATAAGTGCCGTCTATAGTTGAAGAAACATACTGTTTACCCAGAGAATCACGCATCGCAATCAGGTTTTCTTTGCTGAGCTGCTCCTGATCTTCGTACTTAACCTTACGCAGCATAATATTGCTGGAGGTCTTATCAGTTTCCTTTCGCATCCATATCACTTCCCCATCATTGATCGCCATAAAGAAGTCAGAAGGCATTCGGATATTGACCCCAATGGACTCTTTCACTTCATTGATCAAGTTGTTATTGACACCATTTAGATAGGCATAAGACTCCAGCTTCTTTTCATCAAACTTGTTGACTTTTTTCTTGATAGCCGGGTAGTTTTCCTTGAGCACCTTGATCAGGTCTTGGTTGGAGTAGGCAAACTGGTAAAGCAGGAGCTGACCTTTGGCCCACTTATCCCGGCCGGCTGCGTTGTTTTTCGTAATGTCGCCCCGGGCACTCTCGCTCATTTCCTCACCGATATCCTTCCGGATCATCTTAGCGGTTGGGGATTCTTCATCAGAAAGGTTCCCCACGAGCATATAAGTCCGCAACTCTTTACGCAGCGGGTCTTTCTTCAGCTCAAGCGGTGTGAAGTGGCGCAGGTCGAAGACAGGCTCCGGCTGCGGCAATAGCGGATAGGCAGAGGAATAGTAATAACGTATCGTGTCGCCTACCGGGCTCTCCCAAAGCTCATCATCCATGATGATTACAATCTCGTTGAGCTGACCAAAAGCAGTAGGGATGGCTTTCATGCTGCGCTGTACCTCTTCTGAACAACTATGGAAGGTAGACAGGAAGGGCAACAGTGTGGCAAAAGCCAGAATTTTCAGGTATATTTTCATAGAAAGTTCTGTATTTACGGAATCGCTAATAAAGGTAAAATTTTAATCGCTGGATTCGTAAAACAGATGCTTTCCAGGCAAGT
>CAZNHN010000126.1:6094-7750 GCA_964572415.1 uncultured Phaeodactylibacter sp. | reverse complement strand
GGGGCGACATGTCTGTAGACCAATGGCCCACATGAAACCCCCAGCCCCAGCGGGGCGACATGTCTGTAGCAGGAGTGCCCACATGTACCCCCCAGCCGCTGAGCTGTACGGAAAGGGGCAAATTGAGCACCTCGCAGTGTTCTACCTCATCCCAGTAAATTTTCTGCTTCGTACGGTGCACAGGAAAGTACTGGAATTTGATCTTATCCGCATCTACTTTGACTAACAGGCGGATGGAAAGCAGGTAGACCAGCGCGCCCCCAAGCAACAGGAGCGCCGATACGCCTTTCCAAAAATATGCTTCCGGGCGAAAATCCGAAAGCATCGTTGACTCGTAAATGCTATAAATGGTAAAAGCCATTAACAATACCAGTGGCAGGAGGATTTCCCACCGGCGGAAACGCTGTACCTCTTTATGTTGATTCGGCATGGTAACTTTAAATTTACTTTTAATTAACACTGAGTTAACATGAAGCAAACAAGTGCAATCGGAGAGAAGTTCCCTGCCACCTTTAAAATTATCTGTCATGACTATACTGTACACCTATCTGACCGCTATCGTGCTCATCCTGAACGTACCGGCCAGTAGCTCCCCCTCCTTAAGTGTGTCCATCACCCTGGAAAACAACAGCTCAGAAGCACAAGCCATCACACTTATTTGGTACAGCCCTTTCCGCTTTGGCAATAGCACGGAACAGCTGACGGTAGCCCCGGGCGCGCAAATCACCCGCCGCTATGCCTTAGGTACCAAGCTTTACCTCGCTTCGGAAGCGGAAACCGGCATCGTGATGGGCGGTGGGCGGATTGACGATCAGGAGCCTTTCCTGAAAGTAGGCTTAAAATCCAGAAAAGAGGTTTATCCGCTATTTTAAACAGCAACGCCCCGGTCTTCCTAAATTGAAAAACCGGGGCGCTGTCCGTTGTCGCGAAGAGTCAGGCTTAGAACAAGCCTTCGATGACCTTCTCTTCCGTAATTCCTTCTGCTTCAGCTTTGTAGTTGCGTACAATACGGTGACGAAGAACGTACTTTGCGATAGCCCGTACATCCTCGATATCCGGAGAGTACTTGCCGTGGATGGCAGCGTGGCACTTCGCGCCAAGCACGAGGTACTGAGATGCACGGGGCCCGGCCCCCCAGGAGATGTAGTTGTTCACCGCTTCGGATGCCCGTTCGGTATTGGGGCGGGTTTTGGTAGCCAGAGAAACGGCGTATTCCAGCACATTATCAGCAATCGGCACCTTACGGATGAGCTGTTGATAGTGCAGGATTTGCTCGCCGGTCAGGACGTGCCGTAGTTCGTAATTCTTTACCGTAGTGGTGCCTTTTACCACATTGATTTCCTCTTCGTAGGAAGGGTAGTCAAGTGGGATGTTGAACATAAAACGGTCCAGCTGCGCCTCCGGCAGCGGGTAGGTTCCTTCCTGCTCAATGGGGTTTTGCGTAGCCAGTACGAAAAACGGTGCAGGCAGCTTGTGGCGCACCCCGCTCACGGTTACGGAGCGTTCCTGCATGGCTTCCAACAGGGCGGCCTGTGTTTTAGGTGGCGTACGGTTGATCTCATCCGCCAAAACGATATTGGCAAACAGCGGGCCCGGCGTAAACTTAAAATGCCGGTCCTCGTCCAGAATTTCAGAGCCGGTGATATCAGAAGGCAT
>CAZNHN010000126.1:1746-6066 GCA_964572415.1 uncultured Phaeodactylibacter sp. | reverse complement strand
CAATGGTACTCACCAGCAGTGTTTTCGCCAGTCCGGGCACCCCAACCAGCAGGCTGTGGCCATTACTGAAAAGTGAAATAATGACTGCCCGGACCACATCTTCCTGCCCGATAATCACTTTACCAATTTCCTTCCTGAGCTCTTCGTAAGAAGCCGCTAAATTGTCGATCGCTTTAGCTTCCGACTGAAATTCTGTATTTGCCATTCGTTGATATTAGTTTTGATCGTCTATGCGTGCAGTTTGGGCAGCGCAAGTTACAGAACAGGCGAAAATAAACTTTCTTTTTACAGCCGAAAGCGCTTACCTGTTCAATAACACTTCCATAACATATCGGAAAGCGCATAGTTTTTGCCGCTCAGGGAAAAGTGCCACCACTCAGTCGTGATGGGCTGAAAGCCTTCGCTGAGCATTGCGTCTCGCAGTGTGGCCCGGTTGGCGAGCACACTGCCCGGCAGGTTGGTGTAGGATGGATGTGCCTCAGGGCCAAAAAAGTCAAACGGCGTACCCATTTCCAGTTCCTCCCCCTTTGCATTGACCAGGGTGAGGTCCACGGCAGCGCCACGGTTGTGCATAGAACCTTCCCGTGGGTCAGCCACGTAGCGCGGGTCGGGCACTTTTTCCCAAAGCTTCCACTGAATAGGCCGGGGGCGGAAGCAGTCGAGTAATTTAAGGCCAAGACCTTGGCCCTGTAGTTTTTTGTGCACCCGCACCACTGCTTTGCCCACTTCAGGGCGCAGGAAGCACCGGCTGCAATCGTACATCTGCTCTTCCACAAAGTTCTCCGTGGTCGCATATTTCATATCAATAATTATGCTGCTGTCGAGGCGGGCGACTTCTGTCCACGCTGTAGTATCGTAATCGGGCGGCGGCGGTGGCAGCGGCTTTCGGGCAGCCGGTTGGGACATGGAAGACAGGGTATCGGTCGCCACTTCAGCGGCTTCCTGCCCGGCATCGGGAGCGGACTGACAGGCAAAAAGCCCAAGTATTCCAAGAACGTAAAAAAGCAGTTTTAATCGCATAATGATGTATATTAGTGGACTATTAGGTCTAATGAATGCAGCCTAAAATGAAAGCTATTTACCTCACGATTTTCCTGTTCGCATCCCTATCGCTTTTCGCTCAGTCAGATAAAGTGTACACTCAATCCTATTTGGATAAAAGTACCCGCTTTGCCTGGTTCACCTACGGTGGCGACCTCAACTTCCTGACCGGAGGGCGGACCCAGCTGCTTTCAGAAGGCATACTGCAAAATACGGATTTTGGGCACACCCTGATGCCGAGGCTTACAATTGGGGGCATACACTTCTGGGGCCATGCCGATTTTTACGTCACCTTCCCGCTCTCTTTCCTTACCCTGCAGGATGTACCTCAGGGGCTCAACAGCCTCGAGGTGTATCAGGGGGTTGAGACCGGCGCCAGGCTCTACCCCTTGCGCCTGAAGCTCAAACGCCTTAGCCCTTTCCTGGGGCTGAGTTTTCGCCGGATCCGGTTTGCACAAGAGCCCAAGGACAGCAGGTTTGACAACGGCGTGCCCAACTACGGGCGCTTCATCTACCCGCTGCAATTTGGCCTGACTTATACTTCGGACCGATGGCACCTCTCTGCTTCGGGCTACTACAATTTTCAGAACACCTTTGATTACTATGTAACGCCTCAGGCTACAGCAGAGGTAGAGCTTAACCCCTTGTCGTTCAACCTGAGCCTGCTGCGGTATATCGATTCCGACCGCCACATGAGGACCGAAAAAGCGGTAGAAAGCATCAATGAAAATTATCGAACACTTCGGGAAGAAGGCCTGCTGAGTGCCTGGTTTTGGGGCATTGGGCCCTCTGCTGCGCTGCAACGCTCCAAGTCGCCCTACTTGGCTACCAACTTCCCTTTCTTTTATGATGACTATGCCGCATCGGTATTACCCGACCTCTCACTGGGAAGGTATTTTCACAAGCCAGACCTTAGTGCCAGCCTGACCTACCGCACCTATGGCAACACTTACGAAGGCTTTGACAACAAAATCCAGACCCGGAGGCATTCTGTAGGAGTGGAATCGGTAAAATTCCTTTTCAATTACCTGGGATTTGTGCCGTTCGTTGGTCCGGCACTTACCTATGAGCACCTCCGGGCGTCCGTAAATCAAGTCACTTATACCGAGCAGAAACTGGCTGCAGGAATTACCTTTGGCTGGGACATCCGTGTTACCCGTACCGGATCGAGCCTGCTGCGGACCAACCTGAGGTATTACCCCAACCTCCACATGACCATTGAAGGCGAACGGCTTATGTTTGACCACCTCGAATTTAATTTCATTCAGTGGGTGCAGTTTATCGGGCGGAAGCGGGTACTGCGCAGGTGATTGCAAACGCTAAAACTGCTGCCGGGAAAGGTGTACCTAAAAAATATTCAGTGTATGTTTGGAGCAAACAAGAGTTTTGGTTATCAGCCGAAGTGCACCTCCAAACACACACTCAGTCTACAGCATAATCGGAAAATGCTCTTTGGTACTGCCAGATATAATACTCTTTTTGGATCAGCCTTTTCTTATCACATTCTTTAATCCTTCAGTTTAAATTGCGCTCTTTCGAGACATCTTCTAAATCCTTGTTTTGATTTGGAGATTTAAGCGCTTTATAAATGAAAACTACAGGAATTAACATAGGAATCAGGAATACCAGTTGTTTATCGGGATTCAGGCTCCAGGCGACCACTCCAAATATGAGTATTCCGGCAAGAAAACCAATTGCGATTGCATGAAAGATTTTTGATTTCATTAGCTTTTTTTTCTTGACTGATAGTTCTTCATCGGTCAGTCTGTGAGTGTCTTTTTTTTCCACAACTTTATCTGTTTTTGAATTTTTTTAGCATTAAAACCAACGCATTAATAAATGAAGCGTTAACAAAAAGTCTTGATCTAAACCGCGATTCTCTCCTCACACTTTTGTGACGTATAGTTTCACTTCCAATATACATTTTTTTACCCCTTAGATTCAACAAATAAATGCAACGGCCTTTAAAAAAGGTCACCAGAACCGGAATTAATCCCCATGTAAGTAGTTTTAAGCCAAGTTCTTAGCGTACTTTTGCCCCCAAATTTGAAAACCGAAGTTTTTGGACCGCAATACAGAACGCTACCAACGCTGGCTCTACGGGCTCATCCTCATCCTGGTTTGGCCTGCCCTGCTTATCAACCTGGGTGTGCTTACCCTGATCGACGATGAGGCGCTGCGGGCGTGGGTGGCTATGGAAATGCAGCTGTCCGACAACTACATCGTCCCGCAGTTGCACGGGGAGTTTTACTACAAAAAGCCACCGGTCTACAACTGGATGCTGCTGGGCGTTTTCCAGCTGACCGGCAGTATGGACGAATGGTCTATCCGCATCCCCACCGTGGCCTTTCTCCTGCTGTATTGCGGTACGATCTACTACTTTGTGCGTAAGCATTTTAGCCACGAGATGGCTTTCCTGAGCGCACTGGCGTTCCTGACCTGCGGGCGTATCCTGTTTTACGATTCTTTTCTTGGGCTGATCGATATCAGCTATTCCTGGGTGACTTTTCTGTCATTTATGGTCTTCTACCACCTGGCGGCGCGGGAACGGTGGCTGGCTGCTTTTGCCGGGTCTTACTTTCTGGCCGCGGTGGGTTTCCTGATGAAAGGGCTCCCGTCGGTGGTTTTTCAGGGCTTTACCCTCATCGCCTGGTTGGTGTACCAAAAGCAGTTCCGCCGCCTGTTTCAGTGGCAGCATATCCTGGGTGGGCTGGTCTTTGTGGCAGTAGTGGGCAGCTACTATGCCGCGTACTTACAGTACAACAGCCTGGAAGAATTAGCTTCGGTTTTGTTCAACGAGTCGGCCAAGCGTACCGCCGGGCGTTATCCGCTCTGGTTCACGCTTTTCCACCTGTTCACCTATCCCTTTGAGCTGCTTATTTACCACTTTATGCCGTGGGGCTTACTGGCGCTGTACCTGTTCCGCAGGAGATCGTGGACACAGGTCTGGCAGCACCCGTTCATCGCCTTTATTTTCCTGACCTTCCTGGTCAATATCACCGTGTACTGGACGGCGCCCAAGGTGCACCCCCGGTACGTTTTCATGATTATCCCCTTGCTATTCATTACCCTGCTGTACCTGCACGAACAGCAGAAGGAAGACCGGCCCTGGCCCTATCGGGTGACGATGCAGCTACTGCTGTTTTGCTGCCTCATTCTCCCTCCTGCAGCATTGGCGCCACTCTTCATGGAACGCCTGCAGGCTACCCCCTGGCTGTGGGCCAAAAGCCTGAGCCTGTTTGTGGTGCTGAGCGCATTGGCATACGGCGCATGGAGGTT
>CAZNHN010000126.1:451-1720 GCA_964572415.1 uncultured Phaeodactylibacter sp. | reverse complement strand
AACTGGTTTGCGCTGCCCGACCGGGATGCCAATGATTTTGGAGATGTGGTGCGAAAAGATGCCCTGCGGGTGGCAGAGGAATATCAATCGGCGGACTTGCGCGTTTATAAAGATACCGAGTGGCAGCCGATGACGTCCTTCTACATGACTCGTGAAGCAGGTCGGATTATCCCCATCGACCGGGAAACACCCGATACCTCGGCTTACTACATCATTGACCCCAAAGCCTATCCCTTCGTGCCCTATGAAAAACAGGACGAACTCCTGATGCGGCACGGTGGGAAAGTCTATGATATTGTGAAATTCTAGTTTTATGTCTATAAAAATATCAGCCGTCGTCACGGTTTATAACGAAGAACTGAACATCAAACCGCTGGTGGAGCGCATTACCGCTGCACTCGATGGGATGGACTACGAGATTGTCTATGTAGACGATGGCTCTACAGACAATACCCTGCGGGAGCTGTACAGCATCGATCACCCCCGGCTGAAGGTGGTGGAATTCCGGAAAAACTATGGCCAAAGTGCCGCGCTAATGGCCGGTATTGAAGCCGCCGAGGGGGAGTACATCGCCACGATGGATGGGGATTTGCAAAACGACCCTTCTGACATTCCTGCCATGCTTAAGCTTGCAGAAGAAGGCGACTACGATATGGTAGCCGGGGAGCGAGCTAAGCGCAAAGACGGTTGGATACTCCGCAAAATACCGAGTATGATCGCCAACTTTATCATCCGCAACTCTTCAGGGGTGCACTTGAAAGACTATGGCTGTGCGCTCCGGGTTTTCCGGTCTGAGATTGCCAAAGATATGGGCATTTACGGAGAGCTTCACCGTTTCATACCGGTACTGGCCCACCTGGAAGGCGCGCGCATCATTCAGATTCCCGTCAAGCACCACGCCCGGGAGTTTGGGGAGTCCAAATACGGGCTCGGCCGGACCTTCAAGGTGGTGAGTGATCTGCTACTGATGCTCTTCCTTAAGCAGTACATGCAGCGCCCCATGCACCTATTTGGAAATACGGGTGTCCTCCTGTTGCTCGTTGGCCTGCTAATAAATGGCTATCTTGGGGTGCTGAAAATCCTGGGGCAGGACATTTGGGGCAAGCCCCTGCTTATACTCGGCCTGATGCTGGTCCTTGGCGGCATTCAGCTCATTACCATCGGTATTGTGGTGGAAATACAGATGCGGACTTACTACGAGTCCCAGCAAAAACGACCTTACAAAATCCGCCGCATCACCAAAGGCGGCACTGAACAAAAAACAACGGC
>CAZNHN010000126.1:0-404 GCA_964572415.1 uncultured Phaeodactylibacter sp. | reverse complement strand
AAACCTGCCGGGCTGCCGGTCGCAACCGACAAAACCGGAGACAAAGCCATGGACCAGCTGGGTGAAATCTACTGCAAATCCAAACTGGGGCTGGTACACCGGCTGGACCGTCCGGCAAGCGGGGTCGTGCTCTTCGCCCGCTCTGAAAATGCCCTGGCCCACCTCAATGAGCAGTTCCGCGAACGGCAGGTGGAAAAAGTCTACCTCGCTGCCGTTGCCAACCGACCGGAAGCGATGGAGGGCAAGCTTATCCATTACCTCAGGCGCGACGGTCGAAAAAATAAAACTATTGCCTATTCAGATCCTCAGAAAGATGCCAAACGGGCAGAACTTTCCTACCGCTATCTGGACAGCAGCGATCACTACCACCTGCTGGAAATCCGCCTGCACACCGGGCGCCACCA
>CAZNHN010000125.1:12178-17208 GCA_964572415.1 uncultured Phaeodactylibacter sp. | reverse complement strand
ACTTGCTTCAGCTCCGGTAATTGCCCGATCGCCTTCAGCCCTGCATCAGTCACGGCCGTCCCGTACAGGTTGAGCACCTGCAAGTGAGGCAGTTCAGCCAGAAAGCCCAGCCCCGCATCCGTAATCCGGGTGCCTTGCAGTTGGAGCTTTTTCAGGTTGGTAAACGCTGCGAGCTGATCCGACAGCTCATCCGAAAAGTTACTGTGCCCACAGTGAAGTTCAATGACCCGGTCAGCATACTTGTGAAGGGGCGTGAAACTACGGGCACTAATCGCCGTATCCCGCGCCATATCCACCAGCAAAAAGGGGCTTTCTTCCGCAGCTACTGCCACGCGCAGGCCTTGTGCATTCAGTTGTTGTACCGTTTCAAGCGGCATAGGCTGTAAATCCAGCTTCGCCCAGTGATCCGCCGGGGCCTGATAGGCTTCCAGAAGAGTGGCTACTGCGGCTCTGCCCTCCATATCTTTCACCTTACAGTCGAAACAGGCACCATTGCCCATCCACCATTCCAGCAGTTGGATTTCGCCCGCTGACAATTGAGGTTTGCCCTCCGGAGGCATGTGCTCCTCCACTTCCATCGGCAAATGCACGCGCTCCAGCAAAAGGCTCTGAGCCGGCACTGCGGTATTGAACAGCGGCCCGCTATCGCCTCCTGCCATTAACCCCGCCTGATCGGTGAGGACCAGCCCGCCCTTTGATTTGGAAGGCTTGTGGCAGCCGGTGCACTTTTGGTCCATGATGGGTTGTATGATGAGGTCGTAGACCAGCGCTTCTTCGATGTTTTCCACCGTTTGGGGCGCTGACGGTTTTTCGAAAAGGTAATCGGTACCGTGGGTCATTGCACCGCCGAAGTGCCCGGCAGCGAACAAAGCCAAGCCACAAACCCACAGCAGGTAGGGGTACAGTTTGGTCAGCAATCGGGTAAATTCCAGATGCCCGAGGAAGAGCAGCAGGGCACTGATTGTAGTTGCAATCCCTAACCAACGGTGGTACTGCAGGAGGTTTTCCTCATACCCTCCTTCCTCCGCCAGCCACCAGCCGGTAGCCGCCGCCACTATGGAAGCCAGCGTGCCCAGCAGCAGGGAAAGCCCAATGGCCGGTTGGTAGTTATTGTGTTTTTGCCATCGTTGCAGCCCCTCCATTAGTATTCCCAGCAACAGGAAGCCGATAGGCAGGTGAACAATCAGGGGGTGCAAACGGGCTAAATTGATGGAAAGAACGTCCATGATCAGGGCTTTTGAGTCAGCAAAATTTCATCCAGAAAAATCCAGGCAGGCCGGCCGGCACCATCGTGCCAATCGGGCAACTGCCGGGCAAGCACAAGGACCTCCAGGGTATCAGAGCTCCGGGGTTTCAGTGGCACCTCCAAAAAGTGATACTGTGTAGGCCCACCAGGCTCAGGGCGTGCAGTTTCAATCTGCCCAATCTGTTCTCCGGCATCATAAACTTTTACAACCGCCGGGGGCATAATCCAGGCACCGGCATTGTCCAGCAGACTGAATACCAGCATATTGGCTTTTCCGGCTTCCGGGGCATTCAACTGCATGCGCAGGGTATCTGTTTCCCAACCCAGCCATGCCTTGGGGGTAGCTGCAAAATTCAGGGCGCCTTTTTGGCGGTCGGTCAAAGCAGATAAGCCGGCTCCGGTGTATTGAGGCGCGGGCCTTGGGGTGGCATTCGTAATGCTTAGCGGCTGGTTGTATTTCAGGCTGCGAACAGCTATACTCACTTGCGGGCTGTCTTCAAAGTCCGGGTGAAAAGCTTTTGCGCTAACGGTAGCCGATTGAGATAAAGCAAGCGGCCCCTTGTAAACAGAGCTGTTTGAACCCACCGGGCTTCCATCCAGGGTATACCGCAGCTCCACGCCGGGGTAATCCAGTTCCAGGCGTACCGTTGTGGTTTCAGTAAAAAACACCGAATCCACTACAGCCTGGGGCGGGCTCAGTTGTATCCGGGGCTGCGCTAAAGCCAGCCCGCTACATAACATCAAAAATATAAAGTACATGCGCCTCATACCCGGGTAAGTTTTATGGGATAGGTAAATCCGGCATTCCACTGCGCTACGTAGAGATTCTCATCCTCGTCCACGCATACGTCGTGGGGGTGCGTGAAGACGCGCAAGACCTGATACATCGGCCGGAGCTGATCCTCTTCATAGACGGGAGCCACGCCGCCGGGTGCAGAGACCAGCCGGTTATGTTCATCCAAAATCGAAACAAACCCGGTACCGCTGCTGCCATCGCCCGACCAGATCGTGGCCAGGTACACATTAGAGCCGTGCACCACGGGGCGGCAAATGTATGCGCCGGGCAGATCGATGATCGCCTTCAACGTACCATCCATGTCAAAGCGCTTCAGCTGATTCTGCTGACGGGCGGTGATGAGCAATTCCGGAGCCTGCCCGCGTTGGTCGATGCAGATGCCGTGGGCGTTCAGGAACTGCGCCTCGCCCTCGCCTTTGCCTCCAAAGACATTCAGCAGCTCGCCTTTTTGATTGTAATGCAAAATGTACTGACTGCCGTATCCATCGGCTATGTACACATCGCCATTATCCGCTACCGCTGTTTCCGTGGGAATATATTGGGAAGGGGAATCATAAACACCGGATGCTTTAGGGTACGCCCAGGCCCAAACGACCCTCCCGCTCAGGGTAGTCTTAATCACCTCGTGCCGCTCCGTATCGGTGATGTAAAGGAACTCCTCCCCGCCTTCATCCTTGAGCGTTAGGCCGTGGGCTCCGGGAAAATCGGTACCCCAGGCATCTAAAAGCCGGCCATTACGATTGTAGATCAGGATGTTATTGCGGGTATGGTTGGTCAGCAGGATGATCCGCCCCTGCTTGTCCTGTACCAGTTCGTGGCAGTCTTTCACCGGGTAAAACTGTGCATTCAGCGCGCCCCAGTTAAGGTCAACTTTATACCTGAAGTCGCCATGCCCGAGTACCAGCTCTCCCCGGCTCGTCCAGGAAACCAGCCCCATACCAGCCGCTGCCCAGAGGCTGCTTTTGAGAAATTCACGCCTTTTCATCATGCCAACAGGTCTTTAACCACATGCCCTTCCACATCAGTGAGGCGGAAGCGCCGCCCCTGATATTTGTAGGTCAGTTGTTCGTGATCGATGCCCAGCAGGTGTAGCATCGTAGCCTGAAAATCGTGGACATGCACCGGGTTTTCAGTGATGTTGTAGCCGAAATCATCGGTGTCGCCGTATACGATACCGGGCTTAATGCCGCCTCCTGCCATCCACATGGTAAAGCAGCGGGGGTGGTGGTCGCGCCCGTAGTTGGTATCGGTGAGTGTGCCCTGTGAGTAATTGGTGCGGCCGAACTCTCCGCCCCAGATGATCAGAGTGTCATCCAACATGCCCCGCTGTTTGAGGTCCATCACGAGTGCAGCGGATGCCTGATCCACATCTTTGGCTTGTTTGGCGATGGCGGTGGGCAGGTTTTCATGCTGATCCCAGCCCATGTGGTAAAGCTGAATGAAGCGGACGCCCTTTTCTGCCAGCCGCCGGGCCAGCAGGCAGTTGGCGGCATAAGTACCTGGAGTCATGGCATCCGGTCCGTACATCTGATAAATATAGTCGGGCTCGTCTTCTACGCTCATTACATCGGGCACAGAGGTTTGCATCCGATAAGCCATCTCGTACTGCGCGATCCGGCTTTGAATTTCCGGGTCCTGTGTTTCCTCATGGTGCATACTATTAAGTGCTTCCAGTTTATCCAGCATCTTACGACGTCCGGAACGCCCCAGCCCCGCCGGGTCATTGAGGTAAAGCACCGGGTCTTTGGCTGCCCGGAACTGCACGCCCTGATGCAGGGAATGCAAAAAGCCGTTGCCCCACAAGCGGGAATAGAGCGGCTGTCCGTTCGGGCGGCCGGTACCCCGGGACAGGAGTACGGTAAAGGCAGGCAAATTCTCATTATCGCTGCCCAAACCATAACTCAGCCAGGAGCCAATACTAGGCCGACCCGGCTGCTGAGACCCGGTTTGGAAGAAGGTGATGGCCGGGTCGTGATTGATCGCCTCGGTGTACATCGACTTTACAATGCACAATTCATCGGCAATCTTGGAGGTGTACGGCAACAAATCACTAATCATTGCGCCGCTCTGCCCATGCTGCTGAAAGCCAAACTGAGAGCCCACCAACGGGAAGCTGTCCTGCCCGGAGGTCATGCCCGTCAGGCGCTGCCCCTGCCGGACGGATTCCGGAAGGTCTTCACCACGCCGCTTTTGCAACAAGGGTTTATAATCAAACAATTCGAGCTGTGAAGGCCCTCCGCTTTGGAACAGGTAGATAATCCGCTTGGCTTTCGCCGGATGGTGCAGGGCTTTCAGTACGCCTTCTATCCCCTGCCCGGATTCGGTAATAATGCCTTTGTCATTGGCCCGGAAGCAGCGCAGCCCGAGCAAAGAGCCCAAAGCGGCAGACCCAAGCCCTAAGGCGGTTTTGGAGAGGAAAGCGCGGCGGTTCAGTTGTAAGGATCGTTCTTCAAAAGGATTCATTATTCAATATTTTAGCCACGAGTGATCGCCTCGTCCAGGTTAAAAATAGTGTTCGCCACCAGGGTGTAGGCGGCCATATCTGCAAGCGGCAGGGTATCCGGCAGGGTGTAAGCCCCTGTGGCCAGATAAGATTTCGCCTCTTTTTGCTTTTCAGCGTAAGCTGCCCGCTCTTCTTCAAAGTAATCGAGCAGCAATTGGAGCTCAGCCTCTTCCGGACTGGCAGAAGTTACCGCCCGGAACATATAAGCAATCCGCTCTGTAGCATCTGCCCCACCCTGTTCCCAGGCCTGCAGCGCAAGTGCTTTGCTGGCTTCGAGTACCTGCGGGTCATTGAGCAGCAGCAAAGCCTGCAGGGGCGTATTGGTTTCCTGCCGCTTGACAGAGCACAGATCGCGGGAAGGGGCGTCCATAATCAGCATGCCAGGCGGGGGGACGGTACGTTTCCAGATGGTATACAGTCAGCGCCGGTAGAGGTCGGCGCCGGTATCGGTCCGGTAGGCGCCGCCGTTGATGCGCCAGAGGCCC
>CAZNHN010000125.1:4323-12168 GCA_964572415.1 uncultured Phaeodactylibacter sp. | reverse complement strand
CATCTCTCCTACGGCAGCAACCCTTGCGGCTTCAACTATTTGTGGGTCGTTCAATAATACCAAAGCTTGTAACGGAGTATTGGTCTCTTGCCTTTTAACCGAACAATAATCTCTTGAACTACTGTCAAAAGTCATCATACTTGGTGGTGGAACCGTACGTTTCCAGAAGGTGTACAAGCTTTTGCGGTAGCGATCGGGCCCCTCGCTGACCATATAACGGGCCGTACTACCGCCTCCGCCACCGGTGGTTTCTTCCCACAACCCTTCCGGCTGATAGGGCTTGACACTTGGGCCGCCCACTTCCTCATTGAGCAGGCCACTGACTGCGAATGCCTGATCCCGGATCATCTCGGCTTGGAGCCGCAGGCGGGGCGCACGGGCCAGCCAGCGGTTTTCGGGGTCCTGTTCCAGCAGCTCCGGGCTGGCCGCCGCGGTTTGCTGATAGGTAGCCGAAAGCGCCATATAGCGAAGCATGGCTTTGACATCCCAGCCCTCCTCCCGGAACTTGATGGCCAGGAAGTCCAGCAACTCCGGGTGCGTAGGCAGCGCGCCCTGATTGCCGAAATCAAAGGGGGTGGCTACGATGCCCGTTCCAAACAGCTGCTGCCAGAGCCGGTTTACCGTTACCCTGCCGGTCAGAGGGTTCTCCGGAGTAAACAGCCACTGCGCCAGGCCCAGCCGGTTATTGGGCGCCCCTTCCGGGATTGGAGGCAGCTGTGCAGGAACGGCAGGTTGTACCTCGTCTCCGTACTGATCGTATTTGCCCCGGTTGAGGATATAGGTCTTGCGTGGTTCTTCCTGCTCTTCCATCACCATCAGGTCAATGTACGGCAGGCTGTCCCGGTTGTTGATGAAAGTGACGATACCTTCTATCTCTTCCTGCGTGATTCGGACCGATGGCTTGGGCGCATAGCGGAAGTTCTGATTGAGCTGCCCTACAAAGCCTTTCTCCGGGATGGTATTGAAATAACCGTAGAGGCTGAAATAGTCCTTTTGGCTGATAGGGTCGTATTTATGGTCGTGGCATTTGGCACACTCCATAGTCAATCCAAGAAAAGCAGTGCCTAAGGTCTGTGCGCGGTCCGCCACATACTCTACCCGGTATTCTTCATCAATAACGCCCCCTTCGGCCGTAATTTTATGATTGCGGTTGAACCCGGTGGCGATACGCTGCTCGAGGGTAGGCTCCGGCAGCAGATCACCGGCCAGCTGCCAGGTGACGAACTGATCGTAGGGCATATTTTCCTTGAAAGCATGAATAACCCAATCACGCCAGGGCCACATCACCCGCTCGAAGTCGTCCTGATAGCCGTGGGTGTCGGCATACCGGGCGATGTCCATCCAGTCCAGGGCCATGCGCTCGGCGTAGGCGGTGGAGTTGAGAAAGGTATCCACCAGGCGCGCCCAGGCATCCGGGCGGTCGTCCCCAACGAATGCGTCGATTTCTTCCAATGTAGGTGGTAAGCCCCGCAGGTCAAAGGAGAGACGGCGGATGAGCTTGGCTTTTTCCGCTTTTGAGGAAGGCTGCAGCCCCTGTTCCTGCAGTTTGGCATAAACAAAGTGATCGATCTCATTCTGCGCCCAGCCCGCCCCGGCTTCGGGCACTTCAGGCATTTCCGGAGGCAGGAACGCCCAGTGTTTTTTCCACTCTGCCCCCTGCTCCACCCACCGGCGCAGCAGCACTTTTTCGTGTTCGGTAAGGGTAAGGTTAGATTCCGGAGGCGGCATGATTTCCTGTGGGTCATCGGTATAAATCCGCTGTATGAGGGTACTCTGCTCCGGATTGCCAGGCACCAAAGCATAGTGGTCTTGCGCCTTGCCCAATGCTGCGAAAGCATGGGCTTCGGTATGCAGCCCCAGCCCGCCTTCCCGGGTAGCCTCGTCCGGCCCGTGGCACTTAAAACAGCGGTCGGACAGGATGGGCTTAATGTGGAAGTTGAAATCTACTACTTCCGGCAGGGTGGCGGCTGTCAGCGTTGGGTCTGTAGTAGACGCTTGCTCACAGCTGAAAAACAGGGCGGTGCAAAAAACAGCAAAGCAACAGGATTTCAATGTTGACATTTCGGATGGCTTTTTTGACTTGTATCATGATGCTTTCTTAGCATCACACCAAACCAGTCTTTAATTTTTGCTAAACCGGTTTAGCGGTTAATCAAAAGTATGAATTTTACCGATGCTCCCAAAGAAATTTGGTGGAATTATATTGGATTTGTCACCCTTGCCAGTATATATTCCACCCTTGAAATATTGTACTGATAATGCTGCAATGGTTGATGCTTTCAGAAACCTTGCTGGCAAAGCATGAAGTACGGCTATTTTTCTTCCGACCATTTCTGGTATATTTTTTTAAGCTCTTCCCCTTTTTCCGGGTATTGTTCTATTACATTTTCCGATTCACCAATATCGTCCTTGAGGTTAACCAAAAAAGGCCCATCCGCAACCGGCTCCCAGGGCGCATCCGTGTTGCCTGCCGGGTCAATGGGGGCATACAGCAGCTTCCAGTCGCCTTTGCGGACCGCCCACCGGTCGGGGCCTTCCCAAATCAGATGTTCATGGGGTGAGGGAGCATCTTTTTCAAGGACATCTCGTAGAGACCGGCCTTCCAGGTGACCGTGAATATTTTCCGCGCCTGCATAATCCAGTACGGTCGGAAACCAGTCCATGCCCGCAGCCATTTGATCCCGTACCAGCCCGGCAGGGACCGCTTTGGGATAGCTGATCATAGCCGGCACACGGATGCCTGCTTCGAATAAGGAGAACTTACAGCCGCGGTAAGGGCCCGCGTAGCCCCCGCCCCCAAAGGTGCGGACTTCGGTGCTGTGCCCGTGGTCGGACTGTAAAATAACGATGGTGTTTTCCCGAAGCCCGTAGCGGTCTAACTGATCCATCAGGCGGCCCAGGCTCTCGTCAATCGTGCTGATGAATGCGGCATATTCTTTCCGGGGCGATGGCAAATCCGCATAGTATTCCCGCCACTGCGATTTAGCCTGCAAAGGGTAATGCGGCATATTGATGGCGTAGTACAGGAAGAAAGGCGCCTGCCGGTGCGCCCGGATATAATCGTGGGCTTCCTGCTCCATCAGGTCAAGGAAGAATTCCCCATCGTACCAGACTTCCTCTCCGTTTCGCCAGAGGTCATGCCTGTTGGGACCGTTCCAGTAGAAGAAGTGGGAATAGTTGTCAATACAGCCGCCCATATGCCCAAAAGAGTAGTCGAACCCCTGGGCGTTTGGCATTTTATCAGGCTGATAGCCCAGGTGCCATTTGCCGATATGGGCGGTTTGGTAGCCTTCTGCCTTTAGGGCCTCTGCCAGCGTGAAGGCTTCGCCGGGCAACCCTTCGTGAGCGCCCGGCTGTGAGGTGGCGTTGTTGTTCAACCCGGCTTTAGTGGGCGTCATCCCGGTCAGCAGGGACGCCCGGGAGGGGGAACAGACCGAGGAGCCCGCATAAAATTGCGTGAAACGCACGCCGCTTGCTGCCAGCGCATCCATATTGGGCGTGTACAAATCCGGGGCGCCGTAGCAGCCCATATCGAGGGTGCCCTGATCATCGGTGTAAATGAGGATGACGTTGGGGCGCTGCTGAGCTACCGCAGTATTCCAAATTCCAAGTGCCAGTAGGGCTATAAACAAGCGTATCATTTCAGGTAGTTTTCCAGTTCCGGATCGGTAGATAATGAGTACGGGCGGGCGGCAGCATCGGTAGCCCATTCCCGGTTGGGGGCTGCGCCCATTTTGAATTGCAGTTCTCCTCCAGCCTGCACCGCATCGTAGTCCAGCCAGGTATAAGGATGAGGCTTGCCGTTGAGGCTCGCTTGCTGTATATAGATATTTTCGGGGCTGTTGCCCGGGGCATGGATTTGGAAGGTATTGCCATTCTCCAACTGCAGCTCCACTGACTCAAACAACGGGCTGCCCAGCACATACTGAGGCGTGCCCGGGCATACCGGATAGAAGCCCATAGCGCTGAAGACGAACCAGGCGGAAGTCTGCCCGTTGTCCTCGTCCCCACAGTACCCATCGGGTGCAGGCTGATAGAGCTTTTCCATGACTTCCCGGGACCGGGCTTGTGCCTTCCAGGGCTGACCGGCAAAATTGTACAGGTAAATCATGTGCTGTATGGGCTGATTGCCATGCGCATAGTTGCCCATATTGACAATCTGCATCTCCCGGATTTCGTGAATGGTGAAGCCGTAGTAGCTGTCGTCAAACTTGGGAGGCATGGTGAACACCTCATCGAGCCGGGCTGCGAAGGCTTCCTCTCCGCCCATCAATTCCATCAGGCCCGCAATATCGTGAAAGACCGACCAGGTATAGTGCAGGCTGTTGCCTTCCGTAAAGGCATCGCCCCACTTAAGCGGATTGAAGGGTGATTGGAATGCACCGTTTTCCAATTTACCGCGCATCCACCCGGTTTCCGGGTCAAAGAGGTTGCGGTAACGCTGACTTTGCTTATAAAAGCGCTGTGCCACGTCTTCTTTGCCCATAGCGCGGGCCATCTCCGCCAGGGTGAAGTCTGCGTAGGCGTACTCCAGGGTGCGGGCCGCATTTTCATTGATCCCCACATCGTAGGGCACATATCCCAGCTTGTTGTAATAATCCACACCGGCCCGGCCCACCGACTGTACGGGGCGCCCCTCGGCTTCATTGGCATTCTTGAGCATGGCATCGAGCAGCAATTCCGCATCATACCCTTCCACGCCTTTGAGGTAGGCATCAGAAATAATAGGCGTTGAATTCGAGCCAATCATACAATCCCGGTGCCCGGGGCTTGCCCATTCCGGCAGCCAGCCCGATTCCACGTAAGTGTTTTCCAGCCCCTGCATGATCCGGCTGTTCAGCTCAGGGTACACAAGGTTGAAAAAAGGAAAAACCGCCCGGAAAGTATCCCAAAAACCGTTGTCGGTGTAGAGGTATCCGGGGCGGACTTCTCCATTATAAGGACTGTAGTGTATGATTTGCCCGTTTTCATCAATTTCGTGCAGAGGGCGCGGGAACAAGAGCAACCGGTACAGACAAGAGTAGAAGGTCTGTATATCGGCTTCTTTTCCGCCTGACACTTTGATGCGGCTCAGCTCGTCCTGCCAGCGGTCGTGACCGGCTTGTTTGGTAGCTTCAAAGGTAGCCCTGCCGATTTCCTGATCGAGGTTGCGCTGTGCCTGCTCGGGGCTGATGAAGGAAGACGCCACCTTCACGTTAACCTGTTCGCCCCGCTCCGTTGCAAAGCCCACGATTGCCCCAACGTGATCGCCTTCGCTGTCCAGGGTATTCGGCATGAGCTGCCAGCCATCGCCCCAGGTGTGGTGGACGGAAAAATCTTTATCAAACTCCGCTACGAAGTAGTTATGGAAATTGTCAGGTACACCACCGTGGTTGTTGCGACAGTAGCCGATGATCTTCCGCTCTTCCGGTAAGATTTTCACCATGGAGCCCCGGAAGAAGCCATCGAGCAGAATGTACGCCGAGTCTGTTTCCGGGAAAGTAAAGCGAAATTGCACCGCCCTTTCCGTTGGGGCCATCTCGGTCACCACATCGTAGTCGGCAAGGTATACCTTGTAATAATGTGGCTGTACCACTTCCGCTTTGTGCGAAAACCAGGACGCCCGCTCCTCTTCCTGAAACTTCAGCGGGCCCGTCACCGGCATGAGGGAGAAAGCCGCATAGTCATTGATCCAGGGGCTGGGCTGATGGGTCTGCTTGAAGCCCCGGATTTTATACGCATCGTACTGATAGGTCCAGCCATCACCCATTTTGTTGGTCATTGGCGTCCAAAAATTCATGCCCCACGGCATCGCAATCGCCGGGTAGGTATTGCCATTGGACAGGCTGAACTCGGAATCGGTGCCCATGAGCGGATTGACGTAGCTCACGTAGTCTACCGGCTTATTGGCAGGGCCTTCAGTTGCATCAGAAGTAGTACAGGCTGGCATCAAAGCCAGCCCGGCCACACAAAAAAGGGAGATATAAATGATGTACTTCATATTCGTTTAGTTGAGAATAACTTCGTCCAGGAAAGTCCACAATTCATTGCCCCGTGCTCCGTGCCATTCCGGAGGAGTACCGTAGTTGTACACTTTGACTTTCACGTATCGGTATTGCCCGGGTTCGAGGTCCAGCTTGTAGCGGTAAACCTTGAGCTCATGCCCTTCCTGAGGCGGCAGATCCAGGCTGCCGATGGGCTGCAGGGCGCCGGGCTGATTCCCGGCCAGCACCTCGATTTTATCGGGTGGGAAAATGTAAGATTGGGTATCCTTCAAGGCCCCCACTTCCAATTCCTTAACGCTGGTAGGCTCCCCGAAGTCAATATCCAGAAAGATGTTGTCTTTGATGCCGGTCCAGCGGTTGTCGTTGTAGCTCTCGGAACCAATTTCCTGATCAAAAATCAGCTCTGCGCCCTCCTTTCCGTAGGGAAAGTCGTACTGCGCTACGCTGTATTTGGGATAGCCGGCCGGCAATCCTGCCAAAACGCTCTGATAATAGGGCTTTTCAAAGAAGGCACTTGGATTGAGCCCTTCCTCATAGGCAATAGCCTTTACCGTGGTGTTTTCCCGAATGGTGAATGGGCCGTTGTAAGGCGTGCTATTGTTGTCCGGTTTGCTCCCATCCAGGGTGTAGTAGATCTTAGCGTTTTTGTTTTTGGAAGCCAGCTCAATGGTACGCCCGGTCCGGAAAAAGGCACCGGGCGCCACATCGTAGGGCGCAGGCGTGCCCACCACCGGAATTTCCGCCACAGCGGTGTCCTCAAAGTCGCCGGGGAAGGTCGCTGCCGGGTCACTGCCCCATTGCTTGTTGGGCTCGGGGCCGAGTTCGAAGACCAGCTCGCCCCCCTGCATGATCGTTTTGTAATCGATGTAGTTCTTTTCATAGGGCTGCCCGTTGAGGGTGACGGACTGCACGTAGATGTTCTCCGGCGACACCTTATTGGCAAGAATGGTGAAATCATCCCCGCTCTCCAGGTGGATGACCGCTTTGGGATGAAGGGGCGCGGTCAGCTGGAAAACCCCATCGCCCGGTGCCACCTGATACATTCCCAGCGCGCTGAGCATATACCAGGCCGACATCTGCCCCAGGTCTTCGTTGTTGATGAAGCCTTCCTGCGGATTGGGGTGGTACATAGTGGTCAGCACCTCATTGATGTAGCGCTGCGCCAGCCAGGGCTTGCCCACATAGTTGAACAGGTAAGGCATATGGTGCCCGGGCTCATCCCCGTGCCCGTACTTCCCGATAAATCCGGAAATATCCACATGCTGATGCCCTTCAAGGGGCGATTCATTTTGAAAAACACCCTGTAGCCACTGCGCATAGGGCTCCCGTCCGCCGTGGAGCTGCATCACGCCTTTCATATCGTGGGGGGAGTAAGCCGAATACGCCCAGATATTGCCCGAGATGTAATGCCCTTTGAGGGAATTCCACTTCGTTGTATCCAGCAGCAGGTGCTCTCCGGTAGCCGTAATGGGCATAAAATAGCCCGTTTGCGGGTCGAAAAAATTGCGGTAGCCGATCGCACGGCGGTCAAATAAAGTTTGGTCTTTCGTTTTGCCCAGCTTCTCGGCTACCCGGGCTATCGCCCAATCGCAATAATTCTGTTCTGTGGTTTTAGAAACCGATACGCCGGTCTCTGCGGTCACATATCCGTATTTGAGGTATTCGTCCATGCCGTTGAGGTCGCTCACCTGACTGTGCTTGGTGCGGTCAAAAGCAGCATAGCGGATGGCTTCGTAAGCAGCTTCCACATCCACTCCTGGGATGTCCTTCAGCACGGCATCCGCTACGGGTGACACAGCGCTGTAACCGATCATGCAGCGGTTGTCGTGGCGGAGGGCCTTGGCCGTGCGCTGCCGCTCGA
>CAZNHN010000125.1:1798-4313 GCA_964572415.1 uncultured Phaeodactylibacter sp. | reverse complement strand
CACTCCCAGCTTGGCAGGCCCACATCGTCCACGGCTACCCGGGAGGACAGGCTATTCACGAATTCGGCTGTCTTTTTCGTTTCGATGATGGTGAAGAGGGGATGTAAGCCCCGGTAGGTATCCCAGGTGGAGAAATTGCTGTACTGCGGGATATCGCTTTGGCGCACCTTTCCCTCGACGTAGTACTGCCCGTCGGCATCAGAGATGAGGTTGGGGGAGATAAAGGCGTGGTAAAGCCCGGTGTAAAACAACTTCATTTGCCGGTCGGTCGCGCCCTCGATTTCGATTTTGCTCAGCACCTTCGCCCATTCCATACGGGCATTTTCGTGGGCCAGGTCAAATCCGTCCGCCGCTTCGGCTTCAAAATTCGCTTTGGCGCCCTCTATGGAAATGGAAGACAGCGCCAGATGGACTTCCACGCTTTCACCAGGTGCCAGATCGAAGCGGACCTGCCCCAGCAGCCCTTTCCCACTGCCTTTTTTGCCTTCTACCGGCTCTCCCTTACGGATCAGATTGAAGCCAGCCACCGGTTGGGAGAATTTTGCATAAAAGTACTGCGTCCGGTCTCCTGCCGACCAGCCATCGCAGTCCTTGTAGCCGACTAGCTCCGTATCGGAAAGCAATTCCAGATAGGTGTCCTGTATGTTTTCGTTGATGTGATGATTCGGGTCGAACAGCAGGTAATCCGCTCCTTCCCCATTAAAGGTATAGCGATGGTACCCCATGCGCTTCCCTGCTGTCAGCTCCACCAATACCTCTTCCTCGTGCAGCAGCAGTTTGTAATAGCCCGCTGAAGCCGACTCATTCTCATGAGAAAAACGAGCACGGTAACCCGTATCGGCTTTTCCATCCTCACCGGAGCCCGTATGCGCCTGCCGGGCAGGCATCACCAGAATGTCTCCCAAACCAGATAAGCCCGGGCCGCTGAGGTGCGTGTGCGCAAAGCCCTTAACGATAGTGTCGTTGTAGTGGTAGCCTGAGCAATAATCCCAGGACTTATATTCGTTGGAGGGGCTCAGTTGCACCATCCCAAAAGGCGTAGTGGCCCCGGGAAAGGTATGCCCGGTACCGCCTGTGCCAATCATGGGATCCACAAAAGACAGGTACTTTTCACCGGATGGTGCAGCTTGCTCATTTGAGCCGCTACTGCAGGCGGCCATCATAACCACCAGCAAGAGAAGGATTAGATTTTTCTGCATCGTTGAGTATTGCATTATTCGGTATAGGAATCATAGACGGACAGCAGGCGGACCGGCGGCCAGCCATGCTCCGGTGGTTCGGGCAAGGTGAGATGTACCGTTTTGGGCTCCCCCGGGCAAAGATCAAAGAAGTTGTCAGAAAAATTACCCGACAGGCCCTCCAGGCTGAGGTACAACCCCATCACCAGTACATTCGATTGCAAGGTAACGGTAAGTTGTGCCCCATTGGCCTCCGTACTGATGTTAACTTTAGGGGCGGGCAGGTGCAGATCGCGGGCCGGCACCAGGTAAGCAGTTTGGTCGTAGACTACTGCTTTCGTATCAGATAGTTGCACACGTATCCATAAATCAGCAGGGTTATAATCTTCTACGGCAATTTTCAAATCCTCCAGCCCAACCAGGGCTTTACCGTTGGCGCGCACGTCCAGGCTTTTCTCCTCCAGCCACAGGCGCTCGCCGGTCAGGCGGTAGAGCCCGATGCTCAGGCGGAGGCGCTTGTCTTCAGGCTCATCCGAAACTACGGTAGCGGACCAGTCTTCTTCCTCTGTTTCCAGTACCACCAGCAAGGGGCTGAACGCCTCCCGGACCGCATAGTGCAGGGCTTTCCATTGCCCGTAGTAGTCGATGCCTGCCCAGGACGCCACCGGCCAGCAGTCATTGAGCTGCCAGTAAAGGGTGCCCATACAGAACGGCTTGGCTTTGCGATGGGCTTCGATGGCAATCCGGATACCCTCAGCCTGTAGTAGCTGACTGAGGTAAAGGAAGGTTTCAAAGTCTTTAGGCTCCCGGTAGTGCTGCAGCAGGTACTTGCGTATAATGCCATTGCCCCGGGGGTGCTTTTGGTGAAGCTGCATGACCGGCGATTCAATCGACCAGTCCTCAGGCTCCGCATAACGCCGGACTGAATCCAGCAAGGGGAAGGACTGAAAACCGTATTCGCTCATGAAGCGGGGCACCGCCCATTTGTAGGTGGAGAATGGCGCCTCTTCGTGCCAAACGCCCCAATAGTGGACATCTCCCTTATCGTAGTTGTCGTGATCAGAGTAATCGTATACCGGTGAAGAAGGCAGGTAGTCGCGTGTAGGGTCATGCTCCGCTACAAGTTCAGGCAGGACTGCTTCAAACAGCCGCTCATAATCATCAGCCATAAGCTTGCAGTCCGCTTCGTTGTAGCCATATTCTTCTTGCCAGCCCCAGTGCTGCCAGCCCACGGCGATTTCGTTATTGCCACACCATAGCGCCAGGCTGGCGCGATGGCGCAGTCGGCGCACGTTCTCTACCGCCTCGACGCGCGCGTTCTCAAAGAAGGCATCGTC
>CAZNHN010000125.1:0-1788 GCA_964572415.1 uncultured Phaeodactylibacter sp. | reverse complement strand
TTATAAACCGCTTCGGCTCTGATATTGTCCAGAAAATCGGGATCCCCCGGGTACATGGTACAGGCAAACATAAAATCCTGCCACACCATAATGCCATACTCATCAGCCAGATCGTAAAAGAGGTCGGATTCATAAATACCTCCGCCCCAAATCCGAACCATATTCATATTGGCAGCCGCCATATCCTCAAATACCTGCCGGTAGTGGGCCTCTGTGGGACGGTCCAGGAAGCTGTCCTGCGGAATGTAGTTGGCGCCTTTGGCGAAGAGTGGCTGCCCGTTGACTTCAAAGTGGAAGCTGTGGCCTGCCTCATCGGCCTCACGTACGAGTTTTACGGTGCACAAGCCAAACCGGCCTGGCTTTTGGTCTACAGTCTCTGTAGCAAGCTTCAGTTGCCAGTTCAAATCGTAAAGTGCCGGCTCTCCCCAGCTGCGAGGCCACCAGTAGTCTGCGCCCTCCAGCTCCACATCAAAGGCAATCGTATACTCACCGGGCTGTAGCTGAACGGTATGCTCAAATACCCAGTGGCCCTGCCCGACATTCAGCGTTACCGTGTACGCCCCGGCTATCGCAGTGACTACCGTTACCTCTGCCCGTGCCACCCCTCCTGTTTCGGTAAGCGATTGGGTAACCAGATTGGCCGTCTTCATTCGGCCCGTATCAAAACTAATCAGCTCCACCGGGCGCCAGACACCGGAAGTCACGAACCTTGGCCCCCAGTCCCATCCATAATGATAAGGGGCCTTGCGGGTAAATACGCTCAGCTTTTCCTCGGCGTGGTCATTGCCCGCCGGGTAGGTAAAACCAACTGCCTCTGCCTTTGCCTGCACCTCCCGAATAGGCGAACGAAAGCGGATATGCAATTCATTGATTCCGGCCTTTAGCATAGAACCGACCTCTGCCTCATAACCAAGGAACATGTTTTGGGCTTCCAGGATGAGCTGCCCGTTCAGGAATACATCTGCATAAGTGTCCAATCCGTGAAAAACCATCAGATGCCGGCTTAACTCAAGCTGGCGCTCCTCTATCTCAAAAGTGGTTTGGTACTCCCAGTCCTCTTTCTCTATCCATTGCAGCTCATTTTCATTAGTACGGTAAAAGGGATCAGATATGAGCCCCTGCCGCAGCAGATCAGAAAAATTATTCCCCGGCACTTGTGCGGGCAGCCAATCCGTATCCCCTGCTTTTCGAAAAGCCCAGTTTTGAAGCAGCGGCGTGCGCTCCACCTGGCAGGCGACTGCTGAAACTGTTCGGTGTTGATGGTTAGTGTGAGGCATGTCTTTATTAAGTAGTAGTGCAAACGGCCGGACAGACAACTGTAGCAATAGCAGACATCCGGCTCCTCTGCGTAGTTTGATGATACCAGAGCGGGTTGAAATTTTAGTGCTTAACCTGCAGACAACACGCTCAAAGCTCTGAAATTACTAAAAAAAGTAAAAACCAGCAATAAAGCGCATATTTTTTGCCGTTTTTAATTCAAACACGCACAAACAAGAAAAAAGCTGCAAGTTTTTATGTACTTTAGGCCATGCTAACCGGCAGCCCCAAGAACCCAACGAAACCTGCCGCAACCATGGAAAATATGCTAAAGGAAGAACGGCAGAGCATGATTCTGGAAATCATTAATCTGCGGAACAAAATCAAGTCAACGGAGCTGAGTGATCATCTGGGGGTCTCGGAGGATACTGTGCGGCGCGATCTCCGTGAACTGGCAGAAGGCGGCTTTATCAAAAAGGTACACGGTGGCGCATTGGCCAACCCTAAAACGCCGGAGGCTGTCCACCGGCA
>CAZNHN010000124.1:13157-17298 GCA_964572415.1 uncultured Phaeodactylibacter sp. | reverse complement strand
GACGTGATTTCGGAGGGCGGAGCGCCGAGCGCGGAGCCCAGCTCGATCGTTCGGTCCGCAAGTGCTTGCACGTACCGGAGCGCTCCCGCACCCGTCAGCGCGCTTCTTCATCAGGCGGCTGCAATCGGGCAACCTTTGTTGCTGTCGCATTGGCTGGCGGGACAAGTGCCGGCCGAACAGGTACCAGCGGCGCAGTTCAAAATAGGGCTGCAAGCCGTGGAAGAATAAAGCGACCCACTTCTGCTCCCAGATGTCTGTGACTTTTTCGTAGGCTGCACCAGAATTGTCATAAAAGTCTTCAAAGGATGACCACTGCGTAGAGGACAAATCGACCTGATGGTACTCCATCGAAGCAGCAATACCGTTACGGTAATGGCTTTCCACATCGCCGGATATCCAACCTTTAGCAGCTGCTTCTGCCAGCAGGAATTCTACCTCAGCATAGGTCATCATAATTCCTTTTGCCAGATCGATGCCCAGTTGGCTTGCCGTTGTTTGTGAACCGTCCACATAGTAAGCAGCACCCAAACGGGAGCCTGTTTTACTACAATCATCGGTATTATTGCCGTTATCAGCACCATTAAAGGTGCCTTCCATCGTGTACATATCGTTGTCCGGGCGTGCGTAGCGGAACAAACGTGGGTCATCGTAATCTGTCAGGTGGGCTACGAGGGTGGAGCTGATCGCCACCGCATCAAAGTCACCTGTTTTCAGGGGGATCAGCGGGAACTGATTGGGGAAAGCGTTGAGGTACGTCAGAGTTGCGTTGTCCTCATTACTTCCCATGATGTTACCACCATCCACGATAGCTGCAAAATCAGCTGCTGCGTTATCCAGTTGGTTACTGGCCAGCATCAGGAGCTGCAAACGCAGGGAGTTGGCAAACTTCTGCCACTTGGAAGCGTCGCCGCTGAAGATCAGGTCACCGGCAATAGAGCCGCTGTTTGAAGAAGACAGCAGGTTGCTGGCACGCTCCAGCTCACTCAGCAGGTCAGCGTAGATTTCGGGCTGCGGGTCGTACACCGGTGTGAAGTTATCCTGCAGGCCACTGATGGCGTCAAAGTAAGGCACATCGCCATAAGTGTTCGTCAGCACGGAGAAAATCCAGCTGCGCAGTACAACTGCGGCACCTTCGAGGTGAGCATTCCCCGATTCAATCGCAATTTCCTCCACGGCATACACATCAGTCAGGCTGCCGTAGAGCCCTTCCCATACAGTAGGGAAGGCGTTCCAGTTGTAAGCATCGACCTCATTCCGGAGGGTCTTGGCGCTCAGCTGAGCGATGTTGTTGCCCAGGAGGAAGGACTCTTCAGTGGTCGTATTCACACTATTCCGAATAGCCGAAGCCATGAGCACATCGGGAGAAACCGTTGTAGGCTCATTTGGATTTTCATTGAACTCATCAAATTGCTCGCAGGAAACCAGGAACAGCCCGGCCAGCACTAAGAGGAGTGATATAGATTTGAAAAATTTCATAAATATCTTTTTTGTCTTGAAAAATGGTAGGGGAGAAAAGCAAGTCCTCCCCCAAATGAGTTTCAAGCTTTTTATTTAGAAGCCCAGATTCAGCGATACACCAAAGCTGCGCACGGATGGCAGTTGTGTACTCTCAAAGCCATTTACAAACAAGCCGTTCCGGATAGAGTAGGTCTCCGGGTCAATAGATGGCACATTAGTGAAAAGCAACAGGTTACGGCCAACCAGTGAAATGCTGGCGTTGGCAAGACCTGCAGACTTCAGTACGCCAGATGGGATGCGGTAAGACAAGCTCACCTCACGTAGCTTCACGTAAGTGGCATCGTAAGTTGCTGCTTCAATGTTGTCACGGTTGAATCCGTTACCGTAGTAGTTGTAGAAGTAACCGGTATAGCCGGCTCCACCTGGTTCAACGGGCACATCATTAGGTACGTACTCCGGGTTTTCATCGGTACCGATGTTTTTCACGCCTGGCCCAATGATACCACCCTCCTGTTCGAGTGTGTAAACGGGGTCGCCATTTCCATCATAGTCTACGCTGTATACTGTACGCCCTTCTGTCGTAAGCAGGTCGAGGTGCGGGTCGTCTTCGTTGGTAATCGTACCACCGGTGTTCATCAGTGCGTGAGTACGGGAATAGATGTTACCACCTACCTGACCGTCAAAGAGGAATCCAAAGCTGATATTACCAAAGTTCAGAGTATTGTAGATACCGAGCAGGCGATCTGGCTGGAAGGATCCGGCAGAAACTTTCTCCTCTGTGAGCAGTGGCAGTCCGTCTTCGTGAATGATTTGGCCGTCATACTGACCACCTTCCACTCGCTGAAAACCAAGACCATAAAGCTGACCGAGCAGTTCGCCTTCTTCGGCAACGTACTCCAGGTCTGCACCACCCTCATCACCAGGAAATACATCAGCAATGATACTGTAACGCCCACTGGTGATGATGTCCGGCAGGCTTTCCACAATGGCGCGGTTGTGGCCAACGTTCAGCATGACGTCCCAGCTGAAATTGCGGCGCTTTACTGGTGTGGCACTCAGCATCAGTTCGATACCTTGGTTACGGATTTCTCCGCCGTTGGTCAGGCTGAAGTCGTAACCACTTGTTGCCGCAACCGGCAGGGTAATCACCTGATCAAAGCTCAGCATATTGTAGTATGTCGCGTCCAAGCGCAGACGATCATTCAGGAAACGTACATCAACACCTACTTCGATGGCCTGTGTACGCTCATTGGTCAGGTTCGGGTCAGCTACGGTGCGGTTGGTCGTGAATACCGATGTAGCACCGAAGGCAGCCTGTGGTGTAAAGGTGTTACCGAACGAATAGGGCGGCGCACCGTTACCTACTTCTGCATATGCACCTTTCAGCTTCAGGAAGGAAAGGGCAGAGTTGGCACCCAGATTGAGCTTCTCGCTCAGTACAGCACTCATCGAGACCGATGGGTACAGGAAGTCGTAGTCTGACCCGTCAATTCCTACCTCCGGGTTGACCAGTGTACTGTTCCAGTCCTGGCGCAGTGATGCATCCAGATAGATAAAGTCATCGAAGGAAATTGTCGCAAGGCCAAATAAACTATTGATACCGGTAGTCGTCTTCTGAGACTCTACCAGCACACCGGAGCGTGCATTAGCCAAAGTGTAAATGCTTTCGCTCGTACCTGCAAACTTCAGTTCCGGGTTATTAGCTACCAGGAAGTTAGCATCCTGCCGCATGATGTTACCACCAATTTTTACGTCCAGGTCAAAAAGGGAGTTATTGGTCCGGTCGGTATGGTAACCAATGATTGCTTCTGCGTTTGTCTCTGTGAAGGAGATTTCATCTTCACGGTAGCTTCCGTTCTCACCCGGCGTAGCCTTGGTGGATGGCGCCCGGCGGTAGGCCCGCTCATCGTCCACCACATCTGCACCATAGCGCAGGCGGACATCAAAGTTATCATTCAGTTCATAAGACAGCTGCAGGTTACCAATGACGCGGTTGCTGCTGAAGCTGTTGGTATTTTCATTGGCAACGAACCAGGGATTGTTTACCCAAAGGTCCTCCACATAGCGCTGCTGTACGCCTTCGAGGCCAGGCTCCCAGTAGTCGCGCAGGTCGTCAATAGCTACCTGCCGCGGATACCAGAGCCAGCCGTACATGACAGAAGAAGACTCATCGTATCCGGAGTTCGGCACGTTGTCTGAGCCGGAGCGTACGTACATAGCATTCAGGCGCACATTGAGGCGGTCATCAAAGAGCTGACGGCCAATGCTCGTCTGGAAAGTATTCCGCTGAAGATTCGTATTGGGTACGATCCCGCGGTTGGAGGTGTTCGTATAAGAAAGGCGGAAATCACCAGCCTCTGAGTTATTATTGATCGCGATGTTGTTGATACTCGATACTCCCGTGCGGAAAAAGTTGCGGATGTTGTCTTCAGCGGGCGTAAACGGAGCAGGTTCACCGTCAGAGTTGAACTGCTTGATCAATTGCCCGTTCATGCGCGGGCCCCAGTTCTCACCGTACGCCTCGTAGTATTCTTTATCGCCGATGTAATTCGTACCATCAATATAGCTGTACTTGCCACCACCACCAAAACCAAATTCATTCTGGTAGTTGGGCAGCTTGAGTATGGTCTGCGCCATGGTTGTGGTCGGCGGCATGACGCGCCTGACCGACAGCGGGCTGTCG
>CAZNHN010000124.1:9967-13147 GCA_964572415.1 uncultured Phaeodactylibacter sp. | reverse complement strand
CGTAAGCTTCGTAATATTCCCGACCACCGATGTAGTTGGAGCCGTTCAGGTAGCTGTATTTTCCACCGCCACCAAAACCATAAGTGTTCTGGAAGTCAGGCATCTTTAAGATGCCGGCAAACATGGTTGTATTATTGAGCTGAACACCCCAGCCCTGAGCATCTTTACCCGTCTTGGTTTCGATCAGGATCACCCCGTTGGCAGCACGTGAACCGTAAAGTGCAGAGGCGGCAGGTCCTTTCAGAACGTTGATAGAGGCGATATCATCCGGGTTGACGATCTGCGCAGCATTACCAAAGTCGATGGTAGTCGATCCGTTCAGCCCATCATCAAAGCTGTACAAGTCGTTGGTAATAGGAATGCCGTTTACCACAAAGAGTGGCTGATTATTTCCCAGCAGTGATGCTGCACCGCGAATATTGATGTTGGAAGATGCGGTTGGGCCAGCGGAGCTACCTGTTACGTATACCCCCGAAGCTTTACCGGCCAGAGCGTTGGTTACGTTGGTAGGCTTCACTTTGGCGATTTGGTCAGCGCCCAGCTTTTGGACCGAGTAGCCCAGGGCTTTCTCCTCGCGCTCAATGCCCAGAGCCGTTACGACCACTTCGTCCAGCTCGATTTGAGAGCTCAGCTCAACGTTGTAGGTATCCTTACCATCTTTGATTGGGACCTCTTTAGTGCTAAAACCAACGTAAGAGAAGATAAGGACTTCCGCATCTTCGGCGATAGCCAGCTCATAAGCGCCATTGAAATCCGTCACGGTACCTTTTACCGTCTTTTTCACGTAAATGTTGGCACCGATGAGGGGCTCCCCTTCATTATCAGTTACAGTACCAGTAATGGTTCTCCCACCGGCTTGTGCCAGCATAGTACTACTGCATGCAAACAGCAGGACCAGCCCAAGGAAGTGGCGAGTCATTTGTAAAGTACGATTCATAAAACTAGTGTTTAATTAAGAATAAACATGGACTAAGCAGTGCGCTAAACACACTACTTTTATTTAACTTAGAAACTCAAATTGCTTAATTTTGGCACAAAATTAGATTATAAATGACACATAAACACATTATTTCGTATTTATTATTCACAATTTATGTTTTAACAGGTGCTAATGGGCAAAAAACAACCCTATCAACAGACAGCTTGTCCACTATACAGGTAGGCATTAAAGAATCTCCCCCTTTTCTGTTCAAAAAAAGTACAAATCAAATCGAAGGGATAAGTGCATGGCTATGGGAGCAAGTCGCCTCAGAATTGGGGCAGCCCTATGAATTCCAGACGCTTGAATTGGGTGAAATCCTTAATAAGCTTGAAGCTAAAACCCTTGATATTTCAATAAACCCACTGACGGTCACTAGTGACCGCATTGAGCAGGTCTCCTTCACGCAGCCTTTTTTTGTCTCCTCTTCGGCGGTGGCTACCCGGAGCAGCAGCGGGTTAGAAAGCACACTTGCCTTTGTTAAAAAATTCTTCTCTGCTAATTTCCTAAAGGCCATTTTTGTGTTATTTATTGTCATTTTTATTTTCGGCTTTATTGCCTGGCTGTTCGAGCGCAAAGCCAACCCGGAGGAGTTCCCCGATGGCTGGCAGGGCATGTGGGAAGGCATCTGGTGGTCGGCCGTCACAATGACTACAGTAGGCTATGGCGACAAATCTCCGCGCTCACTTGGTGGCAGGATCGTTGCGCTCGTATGGATGTTCACGGCCATTATCATCATTTCCGGCCTTACCGCAAGTATTGCTTCTTCCCTGACAGTGAATCAGCTAAGTGGCGATATTGAAAGCTTACAGGAATTGCGGCAGCATGATGTAGGCTCCGTTGCAGCTTCTGCCAGCCTTCAGTTTCTGGAAGACAATTACGTGCCCGTCCGGCCCTTCAAGCATGTACAGGCAGGTCTGGACGCACTGGAATCCGGAAAGATTGAAGCTTTTGTATACGACGAGCCTATCCTGAAGTACGAAATCCTTAGCGGCAACCGCACTGAGCTGCAGGTCCTCCCCTACCGGTTCAATACACAGTACTACAGCTACGGCCTGCCCAAAGACAGCCCTCTGGCCGACCGGATCAACCCGATTATGCTTAGGATTCTGGAAAGCAGCCGCTGGCAGGCGATTCTTTCGGAATATGACTTGAAGGAGGAGTAAGTCCTGATCCGGACATTTCAGAAAGGCTGCTGCACCGGAGCTAACTTTATGCACATGGTTGCGTTATGAGAATAAAACTCATTCATGCGTTATAGCCTACTGTTTGTATTTGCTGTCCTGATTAGCAGTTGTAAAATCAGCGACTATGCCTCTGATTCTAAACCCATTGACCACCGTGCCTGGGATAGCCTGCTTCAGGAACACGTGACAGAGGAAGGCTGGGTTGACTATCAGGGCTTTATTGAAGACAGCACCCGCCTGAACAACTACCTTGACCTGCTGCGGCAGCACCATCCCAACGATCAACACTGGTCGCGGGACGAGCGCCTGGCGTACTGGATCAATGCCTATAATGCCTTCACGGTAAAACTGGTGGCCGACCACTATCCCGTGGAAAGCATCAAGGATATTAAAAATGGGATCCCATTCGTGAATACTGTCTGGGATATTAAGTTTATTGAAATTGAGGGGCAGACTTATGACCTTAATAATATCGAGCACGGCATCATCCGCCCCAAATTTGAGGAGCCCCGCATTCATTTTGCGGTTAATTGCGCAGCCAGGTCCTGCCCCAAACTGTACAACCGGGCTTACACGCCTGAAAAACTCGATGCCCAGCTGACGCAGGCAGCCGAGGCGTTCCTGGCAGACGAAGGCAAGAATAAGGTGAGCCCAAATTCCGTGCAGCTATCCAAAATTTTCACCTGGTACGGCGGCGACTTCAAGACGGATGGAAAGTCAATCATTGAGTATATCAATCAGTATGCACCGACAGAGGTGAACGCCGACGCAGAAGTTTCCTACCTTGAGTATGACTGGAGCCTGAATAAACAGTAGGAAGCTTACTGTTCCAAACGGGTAAGGCCAGCTTTAGCCTTTTGGTGAAGGCCCACACGGTATTCTTCGGGTTTGAGGCTCAGGCAGCGCTCATAGGCCGCCCTTGCCTGGGTGCGCTTTCCCTGTTCCTCGTAGATGATGCCCATTTGCAGGGCGGCATTGCAAGCGTAAAACCACGGAGAGTCAGCGCCTTTGTCC
>CAZNHN010000124.1:0-9868 GCA_964572415.1 uncultured Phaeodactylibacter sp. | reverse complement strand
AACTCATGGGCACCCTTAAAGCTGTCCGCAGCTTGTTTGGTCAGCAATTGATAGCCTTTTTGGAAATATCCTCCGTCAAAGAGGAGGCGCGCGCGCAGCAAGTTCAGGTTCGGCACCATCCCGGATTCCGCCTCCTGCTGGGCATTTTTATCGCCCCCGGCTACCGAATAGCCATGGGCAATGCAATTGAGCATATGCCTTTTGTAGCCTGCTTCATTGCCATTGATCAGGGATTGCCAGCCGAGTTTCTGGTAGGTCTCCTTGATGAAGTTCCGCCCGTTGTAGGCGCTCAGATAGGCTTTAAAGTAGGGGGCGGCATCTCGGTCCAGCCGGCGCAGCTTGGCCAGCCCGAGCATGTAGTCCAGATAAGGGAAACTGAAGTAAGCGCCGCTCTTCGGATACAGCTGTAACAGCTCAATAGCCTGATCATTGCGCCCGGTCCGCATAGCCACATGCGCCATCACGAAGCACTCCAGTGGGCTTTGCCGGGGTGAAAGGCCTGCTTTGTTGAGAGCCTGCCAGGCGGTATCACCCTTATTTTCAAGGTGCAGCAACAGCAGCGCGTAGAGCACTTTGGTTTCCTTTTCAAAAACGAAGTCATGGGTCTCGGCGTACTTCAGCACCGCTTCCACTTCGCGCCGGCCTTCCTCAATCGTACCTTCCAGCCCGCCCAGCAGTTTCACGCCCCATTTATAGCTGTCCGGAATGGTGCCTACCATAGCGTGAAGGATACCCAGGTCCTTTTTATTGGGCATAAAGTCGGGGTACAGGGCTTCATTCTCTTTCAGGAGCTTATAAGCTTTGCTGACCTCTGTAAAGGCGCCAAGGTAGTCTTCGAACCGTAAGCGCACCAGCGCCCACTGCAACCGGATATCGGCTTGCACAAAGCGGTAGTAAGGCAAGTTTGGGTTGCCCTTTTCCACAATAGTGGCCAGCCGGCGGTCGCGCTTCGTTTTCAGTTGTTTGTATTCCTCTTCGTTTTCATTGATGTACAACTTGAAGAAGTCGATATAATTCTCGATGTGGTGCACGATGAGATTATCCGGCTCCTGCAGGCGTACTTTGGCCAGCAAGGCATAAGCCTCTCCAAACCGGAGATCCGTAGCCTTTTCATACGCAGTCCTGGCATCAGTGGTAAAATGAAAATATTTTCCTGCGTCGCAACTCAGGGAGGCGGACAGGAAAAGTAATACAAATATGGAGAACCGGAGGGCGTGCATATCATTTGGTTTGAGGCAAAGATAACAGAGATTGGGAATACCAGACAGCAGGAAACTGAAGAAGCCCCGATAGCACAATAATAGGCATACCGGGGCTTCTTAATATTGGAAGGCAACGGAGCTACGCTGCTTCCGTTTCTCCTCTGACCTCTACAGCGATAGCGTCATCTACCAGGATGCGGCTGCAGTGCTCACAGGCAATGATTTTTTTCTGCATTGCGATCTCCAGCTGCAGCTGCGGCGGGATCATATTGAAGCAGCCACCACAGGCGTTACGCTCGACTGTTACAACCGCCAGGCCGTTGCGATAATTGGTACGGGTACGGTCGTAAGCACGCAGGAGGCGGTCTTCGATTTTCTTACGCCACTTTTCAGCTTCCTTGCGCAGCTTCTGCTCCTCTTTTTCTGTCTTCTTGATGATCTCCTCGAGTTCTACCTTTTTGGTGGCCAGATCCTTGGACTTACGGTCGAGGCGTTCCTGATTGGCTTCCAGCGTCTCCACCTTGCGCTCTTTATCTTTCTCTACCCCGCGGATTTTCTTTTCGGAAAGCTGGATTTCCAGGTTTTGCATTTCCAGCTCCTTCATCAGGGCATCATACTCGCGGTTGTTCTTCACATTGTCGAGTTGTGTATTGTAGCGCTCAATCAACGCTTGTGCCTCCTTGATATTTGCATTATGCCTGGATATCTCCGTGTCGAAATCCGCAATGCTCTCCGTCAGGCGGTTAATCCGGGTTTCCAAGCCGGTAATTTCATCCTCCAGGTCACTGACCTCTATCGGCAGCTCCCCCTTCAGGATTTCAATTTCATCAATTTTGGAATCAATGGTTTGGAGCTCAAATAAATTTTTCAGCTTCTCCGCAACAGTGGGTTCTCCTGCCATTATTTATGTCGGTTTAATGTGATCAGATGAAGTAGTACCAATAGATACTACAAGTAATGAACGGGATTCGTTGTGACTTCCGTGCAATAAGCGGCAAAATTACTAAATTTCTGAGAAATAATCTCCTGCAACAATTGTATTGTAAATTGCTCGCTTTCAAAGTGCCCGATATCTGCGATGATGATTTGCCTGTCTGCATCGAAGAATTCGTGGTATTTGTAGTCGGCCGTGATGAAAATATCGGCGCCCTGCCCTTTGGCGGCACCGAGCAGGAAACCGCCTGCACCGCCACAGACCGCTACAGTCTTAATGGGATTGCCCAGGAGAGCTGTGTGCCGTATCACATTCACGTCCATTTCTTTTTTAAGGTATTTCAGGAAGGCCTCTTCCTTCATCGGCTTTGCCAGTTGACCGACCATGCCTGAGCCAACCAGCGCACTTTTATTTTCAATACTGCTTAGCTCGTAAGGCAGTTGTGTTTGCGGAACGCTATCCCGGAGTGCCCTTAGCACAGCCGGCTGCTGACCGGAAGCGAAGAAGACTTCAAGCTTGACCTCGGCGCCGGTCTGCTCGCCCTGTGTGCCTACACCGAGAGAAGCATAACTTAAGCCTTTTTCCTGGTTGAGCGTACCCGCGCCAGCTGCGAAGAGCGCCTTTCGCACTACATCGCTGTGCGCCGGAGGCACGTAAACGCTGAGCTTTTTCATCACTGCTGCCGGAGCCAGAATCCTGGTGTCCTTCAGCTGCAGCTTTTCCGCAATCCGCGTATTGACCCCCTGATAGTAAACGCTGTCCAGATTGGTATGAATGGCATAGATGGCCACATCATGTTTAATTGCCTTGATCACCACCCGCTCCACATAATTACGGCCGGTCAGGCTCTTCAACCCTTTGAATACAATAGGATGATGGGCGACAATCAGATTACAGCCTTTTTCAATGGCCTCTTCCACAATCGCTTCCGTGGAGTCGAGGCAACAGAGTACGCCTTTCACTGCTGCGCTTTGGTCGCCCGTAATCAGCCCGGCATTGTCGTAGCCAGCCTGATAGACCGGTGGGGCTATTTGTTCGAGGTACTGAATAACATCGCGTATCTGCATTAGGATTGATTTCTGATTTTTGCTTCTATTGAGGTGGTTGAGTAGCCTTCAATATAAGGTAATACCCGCACTTCTCCACCATTTTGGAGCACCGTATCCGCACCAACGATACTACTTATTTCATAATCGCCGCCTTTAACCAGCACATCCGGCTTGAGCAGCTCAATGAGCGCCGCCGGGGTGTCTTCTTCAAAAGGTACGACCAGGTCAACAAATTGAAGGGCGGCCATTTGCCACAGGCGGGTCGTTTCATCGTTGATGGGCCGGCCGGGGCCCTTCAGCCGCCGTACCGAGTCTGCTGCGTTGAGCCCGATGATCAGCACATCGCCCAGTTCCCGCGCCTGCGCCAGGTAGTGGATGTGCCCGTAGTGCAGAAGGTCAAAGCAGCCATTGGTAAACACCACCTTCTGGCCATGTTGCTGCCAGCCCAACCGCTGCTGTGCGGCGCCCGCCCAATCCATGATTTTCGCTTTGATCTCCTCAATCATAGGTTATGCGTTAGCCGTTATCACTTGCTCCCGGTCATTGCCAGGCTGATAGTCGCGGTTGAGAATGGGCAGAAAAACCAGGGCGAGAATACCAACCAGGACATTACAGCCCAACTGAATGGAAAAGAAGGCAATATTCGCCCAGGAGAACCCATCTTCTCCACTGATGCCATACATAGACAGTGCCGTTTGCGCCAGGAAGTGGTAGGTGCCCATACCACCAGGCGAAGGGATGACCACGCCCCATCCGCCAAATACAAATACAGTAAGCCCTGCCACGGCCGGCAGGCCCGCTGTAGGTGCAAAGGCAAAGAAACAGAGGTACGTCATCAGGTAATACATGAACCAGATGTTTATACTATGGAACAGGAACCACCAGGGACGGTCAAGCTGACGCACCGTCTGCAGCCCTTCCCAGAAGCCAAGTGCCAGGTTCCGTACCTTTTTATAAATCGCCGTTCGGGACAGCGGCTTGCGAAAGAGGTACAGCACCCCCAGCCCCAATGCCCCGATACCAGCCGCTACGGCCAGAAGGTTACCCAAATTCGCCAGCTTACCGAGATCGGCTTTTTCATTAACAAACTGCCAGATGGTATCGAATTCCAGCAAAAAGGCCAGCCCGGTGACCAGCAAAATACTGATAACGTCAATAATCCGGTCTACGACAATGGTCCCCATGACCTTCTCGAGCGGGATTTTTTCGTATTGCGCCAGGGAAGCCCCCCGCACGACCTCCCCCATTCGCGGCAAGCCAAGATTAGCGAAGTAACCCAGCACCGTAGTCAGAAAGGCATTGATAAACCGGGGAGTATAACCCATAGGCCAGATGAGCATGCTCCAGCGGATCGCACGGCTTACATTGCTCATCATGAAAGCGATAAGGACCATTAGCACCCAAAAGTAGTTGGCCTCCTGAAAGTCCGTGACTACTTTTTGGAATAAGCTGCAATCCTCAGCCGAGATGCCCTTGAGGGCGCATTCTTCCTGATAGGCGGCATTTTGGCTCCGGTACACCAGGTAGAGGATGCCCAGACCCAAGCCTAAAAACAGGAGGAACTTCAGAATATTTACGAGCGTCTTTTTCAAAGGTCGTATAGTTGATAATGGGCGCAAAGATAGGTGACTGCACCTAAACGGCAAAGCGCGGCAATAACGGGAAAAGACTATTGAAGTTCAACATTTTACAATTGTTCCGGTTTTAACCCAAAGCAAAGCTGATATCCCATGAAGCCACATCGCCAAATTCTGCCCGTTTTTGGTTTTCTCGCCACCTTAGGGCTATTGTTTTCTCCGCTTATTGAAGTTCATACTTCCGGTGCCACCCCACGTAACCTGATCATCTTCGGTACTGATATTACCGGGGACACACAACAGCTCAGGGGGTTGATTTTTGCACAGGATTTTCAATTCTACAGCCTGATGACTCTGCTGATGAGCTGGCTGGCAGCAATTTTCTCCCGAAAACAGGTCAGGGTAGTCGCCCTTTCCTTCGGCATTTTTATCATCAGCATGTTGCCTGCCTGGTTTATGGTTTACGTAGAAGACATTATCAAGCATCAGGTGGAAGGCACCCTGGAGCACCATTATCTTTACGGCTTTGTGTTTGCCGGGATTGCATTATTTTGTGGCACCTTCGGAATTATTGAAACTCAGCCTCCCCGGCTGCAACCATCTCAGGATATGCTGGATCAGGGGATTTAACCATTCCTTTAGAAAGATTTTCTTGCTGAAAAGCAGTAAATTACGGTACTTTGCGGCGCATTCTTCAAACAAGCATAAGTACCAATGACTAAAAGAGTAATTCCTGTTGTCGACTTGTCTCAGTTTACTAAGGGCGATGCCACCGCCCGTGAAGCTTTCGTAGCAGAACTGGGTAAGGCCTTTCACGAAATTGGCTTTGTTGGCGTTACCGGCCACGGCATTCCCGAAGAACTGATTAATAACTTTTATAAGGCTTCTAACGCCTTTTTCGCCTTACCTACAGATACCAAGGAGCAGTACGAAATTGCAGGTATGGCCGGACAGCGGGGGTACACCTCCTTTGGGAAAGAACACGCTAAGCAGTCTGAGGTAGCTGACCTGAAAGAATTTTTTCAAATCGGGCAGGAAGTATCCGCCGATGACCCGCGCAAATCCCAGTATCCGGACAACGTACACGTAACAGAAATTCCGGATTTCACCAAACTCGGGCTGCAGCTTTACCGGGCTTTTGAGAAGGCTGGCGGCGAGCTCCTCAAAGCGATAGCCATCCACCTGGAGCTGCCGGAAGACTACTTTAAAGCGCATATCGAGAAAGGAAACAGCATACTCCGGGCCATACACTATCCACCGATCACAAAAGAGCCGGATTCCGCGATACGGGCAGAGCAGCACGAAGATATCAACCTCATCACCCTGCTTGTAGGCGCTTCTGCCGGTGGGCTTCAATTACTCAGTAAAGACAACGAATGGCTGCCCATCATGCCGGAGGAAAACGAGATTGTCATTAATGTGGGAGATATGCTGCAGCGGCTGACCAACAACTACCTGAAGTCTACAACTCACCGGGTAGTCAACCCGCCGCGTGAGGAGTGGCACCTGCCCCGGCTTTCTATCCCTTTCTTCCTACACCCAAAGTCAGAAATGGATCTGAGTGCCCTGCCAAAATGCATCACCGCTGACAACCCACTGCACTACGAACCGATCACAGCTGGTGAATATCTCGACGAACGCCTGCGCGAAATCGGCCTGAAAAAATAAGGATGGCCAAAAAATACATTACCTTCACTAAACTTATCCCTCTTATTACGGTCAGATGACCAAAAGCAGGTTGATAAGGACAGCTTAATGCTGTAATTTTGCAATAATTAAAAAGTATCATTATGGAAACTATACTGTTGTTCAACTTCTTCGGACCGGAAATGCTGGTTGTGCTTTTCGCAATCCTGCTACTTTTTGGTGGCAAGAAAATTCCTGAGCTGATGCGCGGCATTGGTAAAGGTATCCGCGAGTTCAACACAGCCCGCTCTTCCCTCGAAAGCGAACTGAAAGAGGGTATGGATGCGGCTGAGCGCGAGGAAGCGAAAAAGAAAGAAAACAGCAACGCATAAACGCTGCAATTTTTGCGCACAAAAAAAGCCATCCGGAAAATCTCCCGGATGGCTTTTTTCTTGCATGCCAGAGGCTAAATTATTTTCTGCGAAACAGCCCACCCAGCATTTTCATACCGATACTAGCTACGTCATCCACGACGCTACCGTCGCCATCGCTATCCAGAAACTTCATGGCCATATCAATCGCCGGATTATCTGTATTCGCCCGCTCGGCAGAAACGGTACCGGAAAGCAACGAAGCAATACCTGCCATATCCAGTCCCTGCTCGCGCTTGGTCTTGCCCAGTGCGCCCATCACTACCGGTGCGAGCATTGTCATCAGGCTACCAGTCTTATTGGAATCCAGTCCACTGAGTTGGCTAATCATCTGTACCGCACCGCCCTGTTTATTGCCCAGGACGTGGTTCAGAATTCCTGTGCCATTGAGCATCTTTGGGTTCTGTGCCTGCGCCTGCTGCCCGCTTAACATGCCTATGACATCGTTCAGGATACTGCCATCATGGTCGCGCTCCAGTGCGTTATTCAGCGCCTGAGCACCTTCCGTGGATTCAGCATTCTTTGCCAATGCTCCCATCAAAGTATTCACGATTCCAGAAGCTGCAGCGGCAGTTTTCTGTTTATCGGCACCTCCGATTTGCTGGCTTAGTTGATCGATCATGCCCTCAGAAAGAGAGCCCTGCAGGAGGTTCATCAAGTTAGCTTCCATATTGTTTTTTATGGTTGTTAATTATGGTGTTAAAATAAGAATTGTTTTTCAGGTAGCAAAACATGCTTGCTTCCCGGGTGTGCTTTTTATAGACGGCGTTTTCCCCGGAGGTCACATCAACTATCAGCCACTATGGCTGTTTTGTCAAAATAAAATGATGCCAAACGCATGATGTGGAGCGATTTAAAAGCTGTGATAGCCTGGTTTCGGGGAGAACAGGAACCTGCTGCAACGGACGCAGATGTTGGCATAGCCAGTCTGATGAGGCTCGTAGCAGCTAATACCATGACTAATATCAGAAAAGCGCAGGAACAGGCAGACCAACTGCCCTATCAGTCTGATGAGCCATCAGATAGCGCACCGGCCTCCGCCGATAGCTCCTCCAATATGCCCCTTTCTCCATTCCACCAGAGTGAGTTCCCAGCTCCTGACTCACCGGGTTCGGCATCCGCACAGGGAGATGAACAGGAGCCACCCCGGGAAGCCTAAGCCAAAGATTGGTTTTACGCAGGTTGCCCGCTAACCACCACCACAATTTCACCTTTCACCTTTGCCTGCTGCCCATAGTAAGCGATCAGTTCTTCCAGCGATGCCGTTCTGACTTCTTCGTGCATTTTGGTCAGTTCTCGGGCCACGCAAGCGAGGCGGTCTGCTCCACAGTGCTCTGCCAACTGTTCCAGGCATTTGACCAGGCGGTAAGGCGATTCATAAAGCACGAATGTGACCGGCAGTTCTGCCAAATAACTCAGGCGGGTTTGACGGCCTTTCTTATGAGGTAGAAAACCTTCAAAGTGAAACTTATCGCAGGGGATGCCAGAGGCCACAAGCGCGGGTACGAAAGCAGTGGCGCCGGGCAGGCATTCCACCTTTACACCTTCCTGCACACAGGCCCGGGTCAATAGAAAGCCAGGGTCGGAAATACCCGGCATGCCCGCATCGGAAATCAGGGCCATCCGGGCACCGCCTTTAAGTTGTTCGACCAGGTTTTCGGTAATGTTGTGCTCGTTATGGGCATGGTAGGCGCGGAGCGGCGTGGTAATTTCGTAGTGGTCCAGCAGCTTTTTGGAGGTGCGGGTATCTTCCGCCAGAATGAGGTCTACTTCTTTCAGCAGGCGAAGCGCCCGCAGGGTAATGTCTTCCAGATTGCCAATGGGCGTGGGGATAAGGTAAAGCATGCAGTTGTCGATTCTATTAAAGTCAGTGCTCCGGCTTCGTGAAATACTGGAAAGCAGAAAAAAGAACATAAAGCACGACTACTGCTGAAAAAGCGACCTCCCGGGTCAGTACCAGCAACAGCAACGCAATGCCGGCAAAGATAAACTTAATCTCATTGCCTGCCCACGCCAGCGATTTGAATTTGAGGGCAAACATGGGGATTTCACTCACCAGCAGGTAGGACTGCAACGCGATCAACACGTAAAGCATCACGGGACTGCTGACCACCCAATTGCCCAAGCCATAGCTGTCCAGGGCATATATCAGCATCAGGCCGGTCACAAACATCGTACTCGATGGCGTTGGCAAACCAATAAAGCCATCCGTCTGCCGGGTATCGAGGTTGAACTTGGCCAGCCGCAAACCGGAAAAAGCCGAAAGGACAAAACCGGGCACTGCTGCATACACCAGCGCATCTGCCCCCTCCTGCCCCAGGGCAATCAGCAGCAATTGGTAGTAGATAGCGCCAGGCACCACTCCAAAAGAAACCGTATCTGCTATGGAGTCCAGCTCTTTGCCCAGCTCTGAGTGCACCCCCAGCAACCGGGCTACCAGCCCATCCGCATAATCGGCCGCAACCGCCGCCACTATGAATCCAAACCCGGCTACGTACTGCCCATGCAGCACGCTCACCAGCGCACAACCACCAAAGACCAGGTTGAGCAGCGTAATCGCGTTTGGAATTTGCTTTTTTACCATGAGCGCGAAGGTACGAAAAACCAAAGGTTGAGGAAAGCTGCCGACCAAGCCCATTGGGCCCTGCCCGATTTTATTTCTTAACTTTCGGAGGAATCACATCCGACGCTATGAAAACGACAAAGTCTATACTGGTAACAGGGCTGTGCATTCTGCCTTTACTAGGAGCCCTGGCACAACCTGCCAATGATGAGTGTGCCGATGCTTTTCTCATTGAGGAGCCGGTCAACTGGTGCTCTTTAGATGGGCAGTTCACTACCGTTGAAGCTTCCGCTGCCCCGGATCAATCCCCTTCCTGTTTTACAGCAGAAGGTGATGTTTGGTATACCTTTACCGCAGTAGCGCCCTCCGTGAGTATTTCTGTCCTAGGTGGCTTTTTGAGCAACCAGCTATCTCAACCGCAGGTGGCGCTTTACACTGGCAGTTGTGGCGATTTGACGGAAGTCGATTGCCAGACCGGTAGCGGCC
>CAZNHN010000123.1:12360-17460 GCA_964572415.1 uncultured Phaeodactylibacter sp. | reverse complement strand
GGCTTTAGTTTTGAGTATCTGCGGTGGTCTACCTGGGTGGCAGCGGGGCTGGGCGGGCTGGGCTTTTTCCGATTGCTCCGTTTGCTTAGTGTTTCCGCAAGCATGGCTACTGTAGGCACCGCTGTTTTGCTTTTTAGCCCATTGTATTTTCACCTTTCTTTTTCCTTTATGACCGATGTGCCTTTTCTGGCCCTGGTTATCTGGGCCGCCTGGGCAGGCCTCCGGTTTCAGCAGAGCAGGCAGGTCCAATGGTTGCTTATCTTCACGGTCTTAAGCCTGCTGGCCTACCTCAACCGGCAACCGGGCATCTTACTCTTCCCGGCTATGGGGGGCTGGTATCTGCTGCAACAGCGCGGTGGAATGCGGGGATGGGTATGGGCGGGGCTGTCCGTAGCAGTGGCTGCAAGCGCCTATTTGCTTTTGGAAAACGTAGTAAAACCCTGGTTAGGCATCAGCGAAAACTACCTGCCGGTCTCCGGGCAGCTACTGCAGCAATTGCGGGATGCGCCGGGGGGAGTACTCGCACAGCTGGGCCGGCAAAGCTTTAAGTCCTGGGTCTACCTCGGGGCTTTCTGTCTGCCGTTGCTCCCCTTTCTCTGGTCTCTTGTGCGGGCTGCCGGCGTACTCCGGCTTTGGCCAATGACCGGGTTGTTAGTAGCAAATGCAGGCTTGCTCATCGCGCAGCATTATGCCGGTCATGTTTTTCCGTACGGTGGCAACATCCTGTACAACTGGGGGCTTGGACCCGAGCTTTTGGGCGATGTATACACTTTTCAGCTCCGCAATACGCCACGGTTGCCCATTTGGATGATGTATGGGCTGGGCTACATCAGTCAGCTGTCAGCCAGCCTGCTGACCTGGGTGGGCCTGAGTGCCTGGCGTGAGCTGAATCAAAAACAGCAGGATTTCTTCCTTTTTCTGCTGCTGCTCAATCTGGCTAATTTCCTGGCTATGTCGGTCACCGGTTTTTTCGATCGGTATATGCTGCTGAGCGTGGCTTCGGCGATCCTGTTTTTGGCAACCCTTGCCCCAAAGCCACAGGCATGGTTTAAAGGAGCAGTCCTCCTAATATTTGCGCTATTCAGCATGCTGGCTACCCATGACTATCTTGCCTGGAACCGCGCCCGGGCACAGGCTTTTGAATGGCTGCAGCGCAATGATATCCGCATGCAGCGGGTGGATGCTGGCTATGAGTACAATGGCTGGCACCATTACCACCCGGAACGCAAAGGGCAGCCCGGTAAATCCTGGTGGTGGGTAGATGATGATGAGTGGATGATCGCCTTCGGCCCAAGGCCAGGCTATGCTATGCAGGCTGGCTTTACTTACCAACGATGGCTGTGGGGCGGCCGCCCGGACAGAGTCTGGGTACTGCGTAGGGAGCCTTAAAAAGCACCCCCTTTACAAGATAAAAACAAATACAATCAAATATTATATTTCAAGTTAAATCAATTTTGTTTATCTTGTGATATGGATAAGCTCTACAAATCGCACGACGGCTTCTTTCGAAAGTTAATGTCTGAGCAGCAGGTTGCCCGGGACTATCTGGCTACTTTCCTGCCAGATGACCTTGCAGCAGTTATTGACTTTGAAACACTGGAGCAGGATGCTGAGTCGTACATTGACGAAAAGCTCAAGACATCCATGTCCGACGTGGTTTTCAAAGCCGATACCAAACAGGGCTATGGTATCAACTTTTGTTTTCTTTTTGAGCACAAAAGCTATGTAGATGAAAAGGCACCATTCCAAATCCTACATTACATAAGCAGTGCCATGCTTAAACGAGCAGTCAATAGAGAGCCGCAACGGCTCATCATCCCCATCCTTTTTTATCATGGAGAAGCCCCCTGGGACTACGAATCGATCGGTGATAAGTTCTCAACGCTTGACCAAGAGTTCAAAATGTACCTGCCCCGGTTCGACTACCTCTTCCACAATCATCAGGCTACCCAGGACGAGGAAATAAAACAAACTCCTAACCCAAAACTCACAGCGGCACTGATCGCCATGAAGCATTTCCACGAGCAAGATTATCTGCTGCAACAATTGCAGTTCCTGCTCCTCCACGCCACAGACAAGCACGGGAACTTATACAAGCCCTTGCTTGTTTATCTGTTTGACAAACTTCCAAATCAAATGGACGCCATTCACAAATCTATGGAAAATCTGCCCTCACCGATAAAATCTGAAGCGATGAGTATTCTTGATGCTTATGAAGCTCGAGGCGAGGCCAAAGGTGAAGCTCGGGGCAAAGCAAAGGGCTACAGTGAAAAAACGCTAAAAACCTGCATCAATATGATCCGAGATGGGCTCGACGATGCGGTGATCTGCCGTGTTTTAGAAGTAGATGAAGATTACCTTGAGGAAGTGCGCGAACAGCTAGAGCGTAAAGTACAGGATAGCCAATAGCGCGTTTAAGCATCTATCCCTTCTTTTCCATGCACCCTAGGTAAAACGAACCTATGCCTGCCAAAGCTACCATTAACAAGCTATTCCTGATCGACGGCATCGGCGCCATCATCACCGCCCTCCTGCTCAGTCAGGTGCTTGCCCGGTACGAGTCTGTGTTTGGCATGCCTGCCTCCCTGCTCTACATCCTGGCGGGCGTTGCTGCTTGCTTTGCCGTTTACTCCCTCACCTGCTATTGGCGGATCAAAGAAGGCGGAGCCCCCTTTCTGACCGGCATCGCAGTAGCCAATACCCTCTACTGTATCGCTACACTTGGGATCGTGGCCTACCGCTTCGACACCCTGACCTGGCTGGGCGTGGCTTATTTCCTTGGAGAGGTTTTGGTGGTAATGGCTCTCGTGAGTGTAGAGCTTGGAGCAGCTCGTAAGGCTTGATGCAAGACAAGCTTGAACCCTACACCAGCAACACTTTACGGAGACAGGCGCAAAAGCTTCCCAACCTTTTTCCTATCTTTGCAAACGAACGTTCATTCGTATCGTTATTCATAGAAAAGACTGAACAGCAATGCCGAAGTTTCATCCTCTGAAGATACGCGAAGTGCGCCCCGAGACTGAAGAATGTGTGTCAATAGCCTTTGAAGTGCCGGAAGCACTACAGCCGGAGTACACCTTCCTGCCCGGACAATACCTGACGCTCAGGGCGGAAATCAATGGTGAAGAGGTGCGCCGCTCCTACTCTATTTGCAGCACGCTGCCGGAGGGCCGTTTCTCCACCTATGCCAATGAAACGCTGAAGGCTGGCGATGAGCTGGAGGTGATGACGCCTATGGGCCGTTTTACCGCTGAGCCCGATCAGGCGAAAGCCAAACAGTATGTGGCCTTTGCAGCGGGGTCTGGCATTACGCCGGTGATGTCCATTATGAAGACTATACTGGAGCAGGAGCCGCAGAGTACTTTCACCCTCTTCTACGGCAATCGTATGGTAGACAGCATCATCTTCCGGGAAGAAATCGAAGGGCTGAAGAACGAGCACATGGGCCGGCTGCGCATTTACCACGTACTCAGCCGGGAGAAGCTGGGCAGCCCGCTGCTGAGCGGCCGTATCTCTGCCGATAAGTGCGCTACGATTTGCGATAAGCTGATTGATACGGCTGATGTGGATGACTTCTACCTTTGCGGGCCTCTCCCGATGATCGAGGGCATCCGGGAGGTGCTGGAGCAACACGGCGTAGACCGCAAAAAAATCCACTTCGAGCTCTTCAATACCGGCAACGGAAAAGCCCCTGCCCCCAAAGCCAAAAGCAGTGCAGATCAGCCTAAGGTAGACGCTATGGTCGCCATCACCCTGGACGGTACCACGGTGGAATTCCCCCTCGCTTCTGATGCTGAATCCCTGCTGGACGGTGCGCTGAAAGCGGGTGCCGACCTGCCCTTTGCCTGTAAAGGCGGGGTCTGCAGCACCTGCCGCGCCAAACTGACTGAAGGGGAAGTGGAAATGGACGTCAACTACGCCCTGGAGCCCGATGAGCTGGCTGCCGGCTACATCCTCACCTGTCAGGCCCACCCCAAAACGGACCGGGTCGCTGTGGATTTTGATAGTTAACTTTGCTGCATGACTACGACAACGAAGAAGACCAAGAAGGAAATCATTCAGGAAGCCGCCGCCCACTTGTTCCGCGACAAGGGCTACTCGGCCACCTCCATGCGCGATCTGGCTGAAGCAGTCAACCTGAAGGCCTCAAGCCTGTACAACCACATTTCCTCCAAGGAAGAAATTCTGCGCAATATCTGTTTTGATAATGCCCACCGCTTTATCTCCGGTATGGAGGAGGTGGAAAAATCCGGTGCTGATGCACCCGCACAGGTCCGTGCTCTCTTGTCCCTTCACATCCGGACCGCTATGGAAGATGCCACCTCTGTCACCGCTTTTAACGACGAGTGGCGCCACCTCAATGAGCCTTACCTTTCCGAATTCAAGGCGCTCCGCAAGGACTACGAGCAGCGGTTCCGCAGCATCCTCAATACCGGTATGAAGAGCGGCGCCTTCCGGCAAATGGATCCCAATGTCATGCTTTACACCCTCTTCTCCTCCGTGCGCTGGCTCTACGACTGGTTTCAGGATGGCAAGTCCCGCTCTGCCGAAGCGGTGGAAGCCGAAGTCATAGAACTCCTTATGGGCGGCCTGCATTCTTCATAAAAACATCCCTGCTATGAAGCGCCTCCCCGTATACTTTGCCACACTCGCCCTCATCCTATCCGGTTGTACCACCACTGACTCCATAACACAGGCAACTCCCACGCCCATTGATACAGTCAGCCCAACAACACCTGATTCCATCATAACCCTGCAAGGTACCACCCAAGGCCCCTCCGGAGCCCCCCTCCTTTTCTGCACCATCGCCGCTTACCAAGACAATACCCTCATCAAAGGTACTGAAGCAGACTTCAACGGCCACTACACCATCAACCTGCCTGCCAATACAGAGCTAACCCTCAAAGCCCTCTACGTTGGCCACGAAACCGCATCCTTCCTACTCCAACCCCTACCACCCGGTCCCTACCAACTAAACGCCTGCCTCACGCCCAAAAAGCAATTCACCGAAGACCTCTACTGCCCCAGCTACCGAATCCCACTCATCGATCTAAGCAACTCCTCCTCCGGAGCCACCTATCATAGTAGCGACCTCAAAAA
>CAZNHN010000123.1:0-12340 GCA_964572415.1 uncultured Phaeodactylibacter sp. | reverse complement strand
TCTTCCCCGGAGGCCTCTAGCCCACCCACTGCCCCACTGCCGACTGCCAGACTACCCTACTGCCCCACTGCCTCACTGCCGACTACCCAGACTACCCCACTGCCCAACTGCCCACTACAGAACTGCAAGACTGCCGACTGTAAGACTGCCAACCGCCGACTCCCACCCCCCATTCATCGAACTTTTTCCCACCTTCCCCCAAAAACCCCTACATTCGACTTTGGAAACATAAAGCCACGCCATGAGCTTACGCGAAAACATCACCCTCGCCCTGCGCACCGTCCGGTCCAACTGGCTACGCGCCATCCTCACCCTAATGATCATTGCTTTCGGGATTATGGCCCTCGTAGGCATCCTCACCGCCATCGACGTAGGCATCAACTCCCTGAGCGACAACCTCTCTAACCTTGGTGCCAATACCTTCGACATTGAGCCCCGTGGAGAAGGCGTGCGGGGGCACCGCGGCGGCAGGCGTGAGAAAGTCGGCGAGCCCATCACCTATGACCAGGCACTGGCTTTTAAGGAAGCGTACGACTTCCCAGCCCGGGTTTCCGTATCTCTGCCCTGCTCTGGCACCGCCACCATCAAACGCGCTGATGAAAAAACGAACCCCAACGTAGGCCTCTTCGGCATTGACGAGAATTACCTGGAATCCAAAGGATTTGAGCTGGCCGCCGGGCGGAACTTCACCTATCTGGAATCCATCCGTGGCGGATTTATTGCCATCATTGGTGCTGAAATAGTGGACGAGCTGTTCAAAGGGCAACCCGAGAAAGCCGTAGGCCAGTACGTTCATGCCGGCAACATCAAGCTCAAAGTAGTAGGCGCCATGCAGTCGAAAGGATCGAGTATGGGTGGCAATGAAGACCGCCGCGTGCTTATTCCGCTCCAAACCGGTAAGCGCTACTACGGCAGCAGCCGAACCAACTACAACCTCATGATCGCTGTAAATGATGCGAATCAGATTGATATAGGAACGGATTATGCTACCGCCGTTTTCCGGAATGTCCGTGGGTTGGAAGCCGCTCAGGACAATGACTTCGAAATAACCAAAAGTGATAGCCTTATCGGCCTAATCCGGGAGAACACCACGTACTTCCGCTGGGCTGCAGTGGGTATCGGGCTGATCACCCTCATCGGCGCTGCTATTGGACTGATGAATATCATGCTGGTTTCAGTAACGGAGCGCACCCGGGAAATTGGTATTTCCAAAGCCATTGGAGCCAAACGAAGCAATATCCTCACCCAGTTCCTGACCGAAGCGGTGACCATCAGCCTCATTGGCGGACTGGTCGGAATATTCCTGGGCGTACTGGCGGGTAATGTCGTGGCCATCATTGCCAGCGGTAGTTTCCTCTTCCCCTGGGCTTGGGTGATTATTGCTATTGTCACCTGTACCGGCGTTGGTCTGCTCTCCGGGCTCTACCCGGCGATGAAAGCCAGCCGTTTGGACCCCATTGAATCTCTGCGGTACGAGTAAAAGGCCTTACCTTGCGCCCATGAAGCGCGAGTTCCTCCTCAATATCGCTTTCCTGCTGACGGCCAACCTGCTGATCAAGCCGTTCTACCTGTTTGGCATTGACCGGACGGTGCAGAATACAGTGCCTGAAGGTGAGTACGGGCTGTACTTTGCCCTGTTCAACTTCACATTCCTGTTCCAGATCGTCAATGACTTTGGGATACAGAACTACAATAACCGGAATATTGCCCAGCATCCCCATCTGCTGTATAAGTATTTCCCCAATATCCTGATCTTGAAAAGCGGCCTGGGGATAGTTTTCTTTGTGCTTATCCTTTTGTTTGGCTGGATATCCGGATATGTGCCGGAATACACCTGGCTGCTCCTGCTGATTGGCTTCAATCAACTGCTCAATGCATTGATGCTCTTCCTCCGGTCGAATGTTTCGGGGCTCGGGCGCTACCGGCTGGACAGCCTGTTATCTATCACCGACCGATTATTGCTCATCCTGATATGCGGTGCCTTACTATGGGGGCAGCTCCTGCCAGGCCCCTTCCGTATTGAGTGGTTTGTATGGGCTCAAACAGTGGCATTGGGGAGCACCTGCCTTTTGGCTTACGCGGCGATACGCACCAATCTTGGCAGGATCCGCATTAAGTACAACCGGCCTCTATTGCTGCTTTTATTAAAACGTAGTGCGCCATATGCGCTGAGTATTTTCCTAATGACCGCCTACTATCGGCTTGATGGTATCATGATAGAGCGCCTGCTGCCCAACGGACAGGTAGAAGCTGGCCTCTATGCCTCCGCTTACCGGCTCTACGAAGCGAGCAATATGCTGGGTTTTCTCTTTGCCAGCCTTCTTTTGCCCATTTTTTCCGGTATGCTGGCCCGAAAAGAATCCGTTACCGAACTGGCAACACTCAGCTTTCGAATAATCACAGTGGGCGCGCTCTCCCTGTTTGCAGGTGTTTTTTTCTTCCGTACCCCAATTATGGAGTTGCTTTACGATAGCGGGTCGGCCTATTCCGGTCAGATTCTGCTATACCTGTGTGCAAGCTTTACAGCCGTGGCAGGCACCTACATCTTTGGCACTCTCCTGGTTGCAAATGGAGACATGCGCCGCCTGAACCACGTCTTCGCGGGCGGACTAGCTATAAATTTGACTTTAAATGCATTGCTTATTCCCACATTAAAGGCAGAAGGCGCTGCTATAGCGACCTGTGCAACGCAGTTTTTCGTGCTGACCTGTGAGCTGTACCTGTCCGGGAAAACACTAAATGTCCCATTGCCCCCAACCCTTTGGCTAAAGCTGGCGGTCTATCTGGTGCTACTGCTACTCATCGGCTACGGGTTAACTACGGTTTGGACCGGTTTGTGGTACGGGGTATTCGGTCTGCTTCTACTGGCCGGGATCCCGCTTGCGTTTCTGCTGCGGCTTATTGACCTCAAAGAGATACTCAAACTCCGGAATGCTTGATGCCTAAAAAAATTTTAAATCCCCGCAAAGGGTACTACTTTTGCAGACCATTTGAAAACAACCACCTATTTCAAACACATACCGAACTAAATAACAGGCATTTGTCAGAGTGGGTAAAGCTCAAAATACTGCAATAGCTACAAAAATCTATGAAAGAGAATAACGATAACCTGCTGGATGTCTTACGGACGCTATTCCGGTGGAAACGCCAAATCATCGGCATCGTGCTCGCCGCTGGCATAGGTACGGCCATCATCAGCCTTTTTTTACCTAATTATTATAAAGGCGTAACGGTCTTCCTCGCCGTCAGCCCTGATCAGGCTAAACCGGAAGCGTTATTTGGGGACGGGCAGGTGCTCACAGAGTACTTTGGTAATGAAAATGATATTGACCGGCTGCTCACTATTGCACAATCCGGAGAGTTGCTCAATTTTATGGTGGACTCCTTCCGCTTGTTCCGGCACTATGAGATTGATTCTACTCAGAAACGGGCCGACTTTAAGGTAAGGACAAAGTTCCTTAGCCTGTATGAAATTGAAAAGACCAAACGCGATGCCCTCGAACTGAGTATTGAAGACAAAGATCCTGAACTATCCGCGCAGATGGCCAATACAGCAAGGCGCAAAATCGCGGAAATGGCCCGCCGCCTTATCAGAGAAGGACAATTGCGCACCATAGAGTCCTACCAGGAGAACATTCGCAATAAAGAAGAACTGCTCCGGGTACTGGGAGACAGCCTGATTTCCAAAAGAAAACGGTATGGTATTTATAATATCGCCGGACAATCAGAAGCGCTTACGACTCAAATTTCACAGGCCGAAGCCCTGCTCATCAGTAATCAGGCAAGACTGGAAGCTTTGAAAAATTCTCAGGGCGTGCCCAGAGATACCATTGTGCAACTACAGGCCAAAGTCAAGGGCTATGAAAAATCTTTTGAAAACCTCGCCGACAGAGTGGAGCGCTTTAACGAAGGCATGGCTGAAGTGGGCACCTTTGACCGTCAATATATAGAAGCTAATGCCACCCTTAGTGAAGACAAAGAGCGCCTGAAACAGACGCTATCCGTTTATAACTCTGATATCCCCTCTATTGTGGTCGTGGAAGAGGCGGAAGTCCCCCTGATCAAATCAAGGCCTAAGCGCAGCATTATCGTAATCGGTGCCGCATTCATTGCCTTTATTTTTACCGTAATCGGCATACTGATCCTTGATACCTACAGGGATGTAGACTGGAAAAGCATTTACAAAGGAGCATAGTTTGGCATCAAAGTATTCCAATAGCAGCATTTTTGAGCCAATTTTGAAAAATTGGCGAGACCTGCCCGTTCAACAGCAGTTGTTTTGGGCCTATGGAGCATTTTTGCTGACTATGCTGTTTGTGGGAGCCGCCGGAGAATGGTACTTTCTGGCAGCAGCACCGGCAGTGATATTGATTATTTTCCTCACTATTGTGGATATCAGAGCTGTATTCACACTGTTGCTGCTGTTTATCCCTTTAAGCACCGAACTACAGTTGCCCAACGGGCTTGGATTAGACCTCCCGACAGAGCCCTTAATGGTTGGGCTTTTGCTTGCAGGAGCAATCTACTATATTCCAAATTCAAAAACCCACAACAGTGACCTCCTGCGCCACCCAATCACCCTTTTGCTCTTGCTCCATTTAGGCTGGATTTTCTTTTCGGCGGTGGTTTCGCACCAGTTTGTGGTATCTTTTAAATTCTTCCTGGCCAAATTGTGGTATGTCGTACCCTTCTACTTCCTCGCCAGCCGAATGCTTAAAACGGAAAAAGACCTCAAGCGCTTTTTCTGGGCCATCTTTTTGCCATTGCTGCTCACCATTTTCGTCGTTACAGCAAGGCACGCCATACAAGGCTTTACCTTTGCAGAGATTCACTGGGTACTGGCACCTTTCTACCGCAATCACGTAGCTTACGCGGCCATCATTGTGCTCTTTACGCCATTTGTGTGGTTCATGCGGCAGTGGTACCCTAAAGGCAGCTTTGCCCGGCGGGTGATCACGCTCAGCTTACCAGTACTGCTCATTGCGATTCAGCTGTCCTACACCCGGGCGGCCTATGTGGCGGTAATTGGAGCGATTGGGGCGTACTATATTATCCGGTGGCGGCTGACGAAATGGGCACTTGCCCTTGCAGTCGCCGGCAGCATCGCCGGTCTGGCCTACATGATTGCAGACAATCGCTACCTTGAATATGCGCCGAACTATGAAACGACCGTCACTCACAAGGATTTCAATAACCTGATACAGGCGACGTACGAGCTGGAAGATATCTCCACAATGGAACGCCTCTACCGATGGGTCGCCGGCTTCAACATGTCTGCCGCTGAGCCTTTGATCGGATTCGGGCCAGGCAACTTTTACTTTTTCTACAAATCCTATACCGTAACGAGTTTTACGACTTATGTCAGTGATAACCCGGAACGATCGGGTATTCACAACTATTACCTGATGACCCTCGTGGAACAAGGCATACCAGGGTTAATAATCTTCCTGATACTGGTTTTCTATGCCCTGGTCCGGGGCGAAGCCATATACGCCAATGCCAGTAACAAACGGGACAAGCAGATTGCCATGATGGCGATGCTGTGCATTATCATCATTTCTGTGATGCAACTCATCAATGATTTGATTGAGACCGATAAAGTAGGTCCGTTTTTCTTTATGTCCCTCGCCATTTTGGTCAATCTTGACCTTAAGCACCGGCGCAGTCTAAAGGCTTAAAACCGGATACTTTTACCCCAATTATCCAGCTCTTCGTCCGTCCACAAACCGGGAAAGAATATAATACGCTGCTTGCGGGGCGGCAGATAGTCCTGCCAGTTGGTACCGCCGGTGGCTTCAATCACCTGAGGCTTGGCATCCAGGTACCGTACCGCGCTGCGCAGATGAGAAAGCGGCCAACGCACCTCAATGTTGAAATCGTATTGACGCATCAGTTGCTTCAGCTCTTCATCTTGCTGATCGGCTTCCGGCAGGCGCAGGTAAGCCTGCCAAAGGTTACGGTGGCGCATTTCCATGCCCAGGTCCTGAAATTCTTCTGCGTACTTTTGCTCAAATTGCTTCAGGGTGAGGGTTTTCTTACCCGTGGCCAGTTCAGTGGCACCCGATTTCCAGTATAGCCTTTGGTACAACGCCTCCACCGGGCTGTCCGGTTTAACTTCTTCCCGTTTGCTGGCGTGCACGAGGCGGTACATATCCGTACTCATCAGTTCGATTTTCCGGTACTGTGCGGATTGGAAGCCGCTGGCAGGCAGCAGGCTCATCCGGAATTTCAGGAATTCGTCCCGGTCCATGCCTTCCACCATGATATCAAAAGAACTGATCAGGCTGTCGAAGTAGCGGTTGACGCGGGTGACCTGCCGTTTGAAGAGGCCCAGCCCGGGTGCTTCCGCATCAAGCAGTTGCTCAATAGCGAGCAGGCTAAGCTTAAAGTAGAGCTCCGTAATTTGATGATAAATGATGAAAATCTTCTCGTCGGGAAAGGGCGTCTCCGGTGTTTGGAGGCTCAACAGGGTATCGAGATGAATGTAGTCCCAGTAGGTAAGGTAATCGGCATAGAGAAGACCGTCCAGGTAAGACAAGATATCCTGGCCCATGGCGGAATATTTATCCTCCAGTTTTTCGAGGCGTTCCAGGATTTCGTGGGTAAGCTCCATAGGGTTGTGCTGCAATTTGGTTATCCACTAAGGCGTAGCCCCAAATATATACAAATCAACCCAAGGAAAAGGCTCCCTCCCACATTTAACAGCGCGTAGGCGTAATGGCCGCTTGTCAGCAAGTTATAGGTCTCTCCCGAAAAAGTACTAAAGGTGCTGAAGCCACCACAAAAGCCGGTCATGAGCAGCCACTGCCCTTCCTGACTCATACGCCCGTGCAGCGTTTGACCCATCAGATAGCCGAGTAGTATGCAGCTGACTACATTCGCAATCAGCGTGGCAAACGGAAAATCCGGACCCCAAAAATGCAGCGCCCGGGCAATGCCAAAGCGGGCCAAACTTCCCAATCCACCGCCCAGAAACACCCATAGTACTGCTTGCATGAGGCTTAGAATGCCATTTTCTTTGCCCGGTAGCGCCCCACGCTCCAATGCAGGTAGTAGGTCAGTGCACTCGCCAGGCTGATGATCAACAATAGTAGTGCGTGAAGCCCTAAAAGGCCATCCAGCACAACCACCAAGGTAATGAAAAGAATACTGACTCCGGTGAGAATAGCGGTGGTCATGGTATGGCTAAAGCCAAAATCAACGAGCAGATGGTGAATATGCCGCCGGTCAGGTGCAAATGGCGACTTCCTCCGGGCAATACGGGTCAGAAAAACACGGACCGTATCGAAAATCGGCAGAATCGCTACGCTAATTGCGAATACCGGTCCGTTTGCTATTTTAAAAGGACTGTTTAAAGGGAGTTGGTAATTTACTTCAATAAATGAGGTAATCAAAATGGCAGAGACCATACCAATAACCAGTGAACCGGAGTCCCCCATGAAGGTTTTGGCAGGCGTGTAGTTGAATCTCAAAAAAGCGATACAGGCACCTACCAAAGCAAACGACAATACGGACAGTTCGATCCGACCGGCCCAGAAGAACCAGCCACCCAAAATGCCAGCTGCCAGCGTTCCGATACTGCCGGCCAGGCCATTGATGCCGTCAATGAGATTAAACCCATTGATAATCAGCATGAACACAAGGATGGTAAGAGCGCGGAAGATGTTGACGTGCAAAAAGTCATGTACACCAAACAGGCCGTAACAGCCTTTCAGGTAAATGCTACCCTGCAGAATGACGACCAATGATGCGAAAAACTGAGCCATCAATTTAGCCCACGGCAGAATCGGCGCCAGGTCATCCTTGAGACCGACCAGAAACATTAGCAACAGCGCGCACAGGACATACTGCAGGTTAGCAAAGTTCTGAAAAGGTGTCCACATCAATACCGCGAAAATCGTACCGCAAAAAATCCCGATCCCTCCCAGAGCAGGAGTGCTGATGGTATGCGAACTACGCTCGCCGGGCACTTCACAAAGATTACGGTCCCGTGCAATTTTGATAATGTAAGGAATGGCCAGATAGGACATGGCAAATGCAGTCAGAAAACACAGCAATAAGATAAACATAGTAATGGAGGGTTTTCATTTCATGAGGTAAACAGGTCATTCTTTCAGCAGCGTGACTGCGCTAACCGGGGTAAGTGTTATGTCTATCAGGTGTTTGCTCACTTAAAATTAAACCTTTTTCGGGAAAGTTGATGTAGCGTGCACCAAAATCTATTCACACCGCATCTTCAACGGTAAATTTAGTTTTGTAACGTAAAAATTAGTTGAAAGCTTTTGTAACTAAAAAATACGTTATAAATTTGTAGCCAACGATGATCAAGTACATCATGAAGCCATTAGCATTTTTTCTGATCCTTTTATTACCCTTTTTGGGTTCTGCCCAGGTGGAGGACAGTCTTCAGCTGAAGCCATACTTTGCAGAAGCTGAACGCCGGATCGCCGCGTACGACTTTGATGGCGCACTAAAGCAGCTAAGCACCTGCTACATCAAGCGGCCCGGGCACATTCCCTATCTGCTCCGGATCGGGTATTGCCATACGCAGCTTGGGCGCTATCCGGACGCCAAACTGTTTTATGGCGAGGCGTTGAAACTTGACAGCCTGCATACCACTGCGCTTAGCGCTTTAGGCAGTATCTACGAGCGGGAGCGGAACTACAGAAAAGCTCAATCCTACTTTGCCCAGCTTACGCAAATTGACAGCACCAACAGCTATTACTATAAAAAGTCAGCAAATATTGCCTTGCATCAGGGGGATGCCCTGCACGCCCTTCAACAGTTTATTCAGGCTCACTCCTATAATCCAACGGATTTGGAAGTCATCACCCGGCTGTCCACTATTTATCTGGCCATGGGGGAGCTTGGCTATGCAAAAGAGATGGTGGAAAAAGGGCTCCGCCTTGATCAGGCCTATACCGAGCAACGTATCGGGCAATTAAAAGAAATCATACACTTTCAACAGTAACGTACAATGAAGAAATTAACGAAAGCGGAGGAAGAAATTATGCAGATCATCTGGGAGATTGCGCCTTGCACGGTGAGCGACATCCGCAACTACATGGTGGAAGAAATGGGGCTGGAAAAGCCGCCCCACAGTACCGTGTCCACCATGGTCCGGATACTGGACGACAAGAAAGACTTTCTGAAACACACCGCTTACGGCCGGACTTTCGTGTACGAGCCCAAAGTCACCAAGGACGAATACAGCCGGCAGTCCGTGCGCACCCTGGTGCAAGATTACTTTGGGGGCTCCATGAACCGCCTCGTTTCCTTCCTGGTGCAGGAGGAAGACCTCAGCCTGCGGGAGCTCAATGACCTGATGGGCAAACTTGAAGAAGAATAAACCGAACGATCATGCTATCCTATATCCTACAAGTCAGCGTTTGCTGGGGCATTTTTTTCCTGCTCTATGCACTGGTGCTTAGCCGGACCACCTTCTTCAGCTGGAACCGGGCGTACCTCATGCTTACGCTGGTCATCAGCCTGGCCTTACCGCTGCTGGAGTGGCCAGTGCCCGAAGCCACCTCTGCCGTAGCTCTGCAAGCGGCGTACTACATGCAGCCTATTACGATTGGGGTACAGCAACTGGAGATAGTGGTGACGGCCACACCGGAGATGACCTCCCCGGAAAGCAGCTCCTCTATGCTAACCTGGCGGTCTGTTTTGCTCCTCATCTATTGGATTGGTGTTGCCGTAGCAGGCGTTCGGCTGCTCTACGGCATGTGGCAGATTTATGCGCTGTACCGAAAAAGTGAGCAGCACAAACGACAGGTGTACACCCTGGTCAGCACCCCGACCCTGCACACCCCATTTTCCTTTTTCCGGTTGCTCTTTTGGAGCCGGGCACTCCCCTATCCCAAGGCCGATGCCGCCAAAATCATCCGGCATGAACAAGCCCACATGGACGGCTGGCACAGCCTCGACATTCTGATTGCTGAAATCCTGGGCGTGCTGTTCTGGTTCAATCCACTCATTTACCTCTACACCCGCTCTCTGCGTACGGTGCACGAATACCTGGCTGACGAAGCCGTGCTGCACCACTCCAAGAAAACAACATACGGCCATTTGTTGATCCGGCAATCGCAATCCGGACAAGCGATTGCCTTAGCAAACCATTTTTCACACGTACAATTAAAAAAACGGATTCTAATGATGACTAAAAAGAAATCACACCGACATCAACTCCTGCGGTACGCACTGGCGCTGCCGCTGCTGGCCGCTCTGGCATTTGCTTTTACCCTGCCTTCCACACCTGTGGGCCCGGTAAAATCAGCAATCTATGGTGAAGAGGGGCCCCAACCGGTCTTCAAAGGTTGCGAAACCCTGGAGCTGGAGGCTGCCCAACAGAAATGCACCACTGAAAAGCTGATGGCTTTTATACAACAAAAGCTGAAATACCCGGAAGCGGCTAAAGCAGCCGGGCAGGAAGGCATGGCAGTAGTCGAATTTACCGTAAGCAAAAGCGGAGCAGTTGAAGACATCAAAGTCCTTAAAAGTGCCGGAGATGCCCTCGATCAGGCCGCAGTAGCCGTCGTGCGCCAACTGCCCGACTGGGTACCGGCAACGGATGAAAGCGGACAGCCGGTGGCGGCAAAGATGACCCTGCCTTTCAAATTCAAGCTGCCGGCAGCAGATGGTGGAGACGAGATTTTCAAGGTGGTGGAAGAAATGCCCCGCTTCCCGGGCTGCGAGGACATTGCTAATGCAGAAGAGCGGCAGGCCTGTGCCAATCAGGAGCTCATGCTTTACATTTATGAGAACCTGGTCTATCCCGAAGCCGCTAAAGAGGCCGGAGTAGAAGGGATGTCGGTGCTAAAGCTGGTCATTGGCAAGGATGGTGCAATTAAGGACTTCAGCATTACCCGACCTGTCAGTGAGGCCCTTGATGCCGAAGTCCTGCGGATCGCTCAGCAAATGCAGCAGGAAATCACCTGGGTGCCAGGCGTGCAGCGTGGGCGGAAGGTCAACGTTGCCCTGCAGCTCCCCATCCGATTCAAATTGGATGATAAAGCCGATGAAGTAGAGGAAGTCGCCCCTGCGGAAGGAGATATTTTCAAGGTGGTAGAAGAGATGCCCCGTTTCCCAGGTTGTGAGGATATAGAAAACTCACAATACCGGGAGAAGTGCGCGCAGCAACGGTTGCTGGAATTTGTGTTTAAAAACATCAGGTATCCCAAGTCAGCGAGAGTTGCAGGCATAGAGGGTGTAGTTGTTGCAAGAATGGTTATTGAACCAACTGGTGAAGTAGGAGCATACAGTATTGCCCGGTCTGTTGACCAGATTCTGGACGAAGAGGTCCTTCGTATTGCCAAGCTTATGCAAGAGCAAATCACCTGGGTTCCAGGTAGGCAGCGTGGTAAAAAGGTAGCCGTTGAAATCAATTTACCGGTCGCTTTCCGTTTGCCTGAACTGGAAAACGAGGAAAAAGATGTAGCTCCGGAAGACGCCGCAACGGTGATTGGCTATTACAGCCCGGAAAAGCCGGCACCCCAAAGCGGATCTGAAGACCCCGAAGTGTTAATTTTTCTTGATGGCAAACCGGTCCCCAGTATGGAAGACCTTGAAGATCAGTTTGGTGTCAAACCTGATGATATTGAATCTATCAATGTCCTCAAAGGTGAAGCGGCTATCGAAAAGTACGGTCAGGATGGTACAAATGGAGTAGTGGAGGTTTTCACCAAGTCAGGCTCGTCTGCTGAGAAGGTGGAAGATCTTGCACCACAACCCTTACCGCTACAGCGGTTCCGGGTCGCCCCCAACCCAACGAGCGGAGAGCTGAGGGTACGTTTTAAAGGCGAAGCGTTGCCTACCACGCTCCGCATTCTCAGCCTAAGCGGACAGGAACTCCTGCAGCGCCCACTCCCCGGCTTTGACGGCCAGGCAGATGAGACACTTGACCTGGGCAACTTACCTAAAGGCACCGTTCTGCTTGAGGTCCGGCAGGGTGATCGGGTTTATGTGGAAAAAGTGGTACTGAAATAAGAGTGAAACACCTGAATCCAATCTTCAAAGGCCAGTGTAAACATTCGATCTGCACTGGTCTTTTTTCAAAAAAAATCCCACCACCGGTTCACCGCCCCCGAGGCACGCAAATACGCCCGCAGCGCCACAAGCAAAGCGATCAGGACAAGCGCCCAGTACCAGTAGGGATGTAAACGGTCCGCCTTAGAAGCCTCGCTGAGCTGACGCTGATACTCAATGTCGTCCAGGTCGGCATCGCGGAAATCTGAGTCTGTAGATTGCTGTTTTTGGAAATCCAGGCGGGCGATGATGCGCGTGGCTTCTTCAAGGTCCTGAGCGCGGACATGCAGGCCGATATCGCCCCCACCGCCCA
>CAZNHN010000122.1:0-17477 GCA_964572415.1 uncultured Phaeodactylibacter sp. | reverse complement strand
TTTCCTCCCACGAGGCCGCTTGTTTGCGCATAGCGTAGCCTGCTTCGTCTAAGTCCTCCAGAACCATCAAGACTTCATCGCCTTGCTTAGCTACCGCAAGGCAGCGGGGAAGGCGGGCGGTACTGTGTTTACTGTAGGTATCGTACCACCGGGTCTCCACCTGATAGGATCTCACTTTGCGCTGATGCCCCAGATCCGTGTTCCAGCCCCGGGGGTGATCGTGGTGAGCCGGTAACTGAACGTGCTTGACGATCACTGACTTTACCGGAGTGTCGTCAAGTCCAAAACGAAGGATCTGGCCGTACCCACTCCACAACTGCTGAATTGCCTCTTTTTCAAAAAGGGAAGTTGCTCCCGTGGCCTGAAGGATTATAGATTTGAAATAGATATTCATATGGCTGCAAATGTATCAATACTTTGCCACCCTGTTCCCTTTGTCACTTTTTGTAGTTTGCTACCAAACGGGAGCAGGCCTCAATATTCCAACATGGCATACTTAATGGACGTTTTGTAGTCTGTGTAATGGATATACCTTTGGTTTTCCATCCATAAGACGACTTCAGGGGCATCATGAGGCAAGCCACGCGGCACATAGGGCCTTACATTATCGTAAGTTGAGTTTCGGGTTACAGCCTTTTTTGTCCAGGTTTTCCCTTTGTCATCTGTTGACCACCTTTCGATTTCAAAGACATCGTTAATTTGCCGGGAGAGGAATACGATATTACTGCGTTTAGGGTGGAGTGTCATTCCTCCAAAGTAATGAGGCTCTGGTTCTGTTTTGCTTGGTTCCGTTTGAGGAAACCACTTGCCCGAATCGCAAATCTTCCGGCTTGCCCATCCCTTTTTTGTATACTGAGCATACCAATATTCGTGATTTAACTCGGTAGGGCTTTTGGTAAAAAGGATCGTTGGGTTACCTTCCGTATCCTGCGCAATATCGGCAATCCAGGCCCGCCCCTCTGTTTCGTTGGAGGTGTAAACAACGGAGGCGTCTTTAGGCTCGAAGGGAAGTTGATCCATGGTTGCAATCTGCTGCCCGTTGGCTTTGTAAAAGGCTCCATTTTCATAGTAGGCGTAGTACACTGAGTTGGCAGGCTCGTTCCTGGGATGCCCATCGGTAAAGACCATGTGGATGCGAGATTGCCCATCCGAGTGGTACTTTACATAGGGCCGGTTGGCCGGGTCGAAAGGATAGTTGGTGATGAATACACGACTTTTGGACCAGGTTGCACCATCATCGTCTGACCACATCATATTGGGCTTGTATCCTGTCCAACGCCCAAAGCAATAAATCCGGTTGTTTTCCTTTTCCAGCCGGTAGGGGTTAGCATAAGTCACATGCTCCAGCGGAAACTTAGCCAGTTCTTCCTTGCTGAGGGGATGAATCAGCTGCGCACCGGTGAATGAACCGTTATTCGGAGGAGCCTTCAACCGGTTAATGAACAGGTCTTTTTTGCTGTGCCGGGTGTACATAGCCAGGATATCACCGGAAGCGGTAAGGGTAAAAGCCGGGTTGTCGTGATCGTCTCTTTCAAGTTGGTAGTAGAGCTCATAGGGCGTAATTTCCTTCGAGTCCAGATTAAATGCGGCAGCCTCAATCGTTCCATTGGATTTTACCCAACCCGTATATATTTTGTTGTCCACGATGATCGCGCGTGGGTCCGAAAACCAGCACCAGGAACCATCCTGGGTTAGATAACCTTCGGCAGACTGAGCTGCCAACTGTAAGGGAATCAACAGGGGCAGGATAAATGACAGGTAATTCATATCTTCTATTGCTGAACTCGCGTAGAATGCAGCTGCTGAAGTTTCCAACTGCCTTCATCCTTTATGGCAATGGCACTTTCCAGCCAATGAACAGTACCTAAAGTATCCTGTCCTTTCACCCAGGTGCCATAGTTGTGGTAAGCCACCCAGATGGCGTGCTTATGGTGTTCGGCTTTTAAGAATTCAAATTGATTAAGCCGCTGATATTGCTGAGCTTCCATTCTTTCCCGTTCTCTGATTAAGTAATGGGCTACGGAGTCGTTGTTCCAAACCACGCCATTCTCGAGTAGCATGAAGTCGCGGGTATGGTGCGCACCGATCTTCTGGGTGTCGAGGTCTGACCAGATGTCTTCGAAGGACTGCATGACCAGGCTTTTTACCGTGTCTATATCACGCTGTACCTGTTGGCTATCGAGTTGATTTGTTTGCTGTCCAGCAGGCTCTGAGCTTTCACTGCAGGACAATAAGCCAGAACATATTAAGGCGAAGACGATAGTTTTTCTCATGCGATCATAGTTTAAAGTTTAACACCAGGATAGATACACGATTTGTAGCTTACTGAAAGCCGATAAGGATTGAAGCAGTCAGGAACTACTGATTTTTTCGCCGCTCGTGCTTCACCCAGTCCACTTCCATCACCCATTCGCCCGTCATAGGCGAGTCGGTGATTTTGGCGTAGTTCAGAATGGCAAACATCGGCTCCGGGTATTTGTCGCCTTCGCCTTCGTTGCGGTACACTTCCTTGCCATCCAGGCGGTAGACCAGGTCGCTGCCTTGCCATTCCACGGAGTACTCGTGAAACTCGTTCAGGGTAGCCGGGAAGTTCCGGCGCATGCTTTCCCAATCCCCCTTATCGCATTCACCCAGGCTGACAATGGCCCCTGTGGTGAATTCGTCTTTCATATGGTCGCCATGGTGCTCAAAGATGTCGATTTCGCCGGACCCGGTCAGTGGCCAGCAGACATTTTCGTCTTCCTCCTGCACCGGGGGCTCGTTGTTTTGAGCGCCCAGCAGCCACCATGCCGGGAACATACTGGCTTCCCCGTTGCTGGATAACTTCAAACGGGCAGTCCACCTGCCTTTGATAAACTCCTTTCGGTTTTTGGAGCAAATCCGGCCGGCTACATACTCGGTAGGAGGGTGCTGATTGCCGTGTTTATCAAAATTGTCACAGGGGCGCTGCTCACCCACGTTGACCACTTTGAGCTTTAGGGTACCTTCGCTGACCTCACGGGTGCCAAACGCCCCATCGGGTACGTAGCATTGATTTTCATTGTTCACCCAAATACGCTGGTCTTGCCAGTTATCGGGATTGAAAGTCTCGAAATCGTCTTGGAAATCGACTTCCCAGGTATCATCAGGCATATCTTGAGCGGTATTGTTTTTTGGGCTGCTTTCCTTGCAACTGAAAACCAGCTGCACCAGCACTAACAGTGCCATTGTTGAAATGAGTCTCATTTTTATATCCTTTTGATTGGAACTATGGATTTAAGGTACTACTATTCCGGTAATTCTTAAGCATGATTGCAAAAGTCTGAGAGGCCATCTTGCCCTGGCAATCTGGCTCTTACGATGCGTTATTCCTATCAAGATACGCTACTGCCCGCTCACTTTTGGTACCCCAACTGCTCAAAAAGCCCCTCCGACTGTTTCAAATACCGGTCTTTACCGGTCTCCCTAAACCAGGCCTTTGCGACCTGCGGGTTGTTTTGCAGCCGGCTGTCCTGCCAGGTGGATATCCCTTCAATGTTCAATTGAGTCCAGTCTTCATTGATGAAGCTGATCGCTTTGATATTCTTGTTGTAAGCAAAAGAGAAGAAGTGGATAAACCATTGATCCCAGGCCGCTGTACTATCTTCCGTTATGCCGTTGATGGGGCTGGACTCGGCGATCATAACAGGTTTTTTATGCTTCCTGGCAAACTCAAGCACCCGGTTGCAGTCCGGCCCAAAATCAGTTCCATTGTAGGCGTGCCCAAATACCGATATGCCCACCCAATCGACATACTCATCTCCCGGATACCAGTCTGCTACAGGATACCCTTTATAAGTTGGAGACGCATAGGAATGCCAGACCAACGCCACATTTTCCACCCCCTCTGCCCGCATCAGGTCGACGATGTGGCGGTAAGCTTTGACGTATTCCTCCGGTTCGAGCGCATTGTGAGGGCCATCGAACTCGTAGCCAATCCGTAAATAGATGGGGCGTTTTACAGCCTTTGCCCAGTCACTGTATTTGATGATGACCTCGTCGTATTCGCCTTTGCCGGCTTTCTCTGCGATTCCCCATTTGCCCACCATCCACAGGGCGCTTTGGATGGTCGTGTTCGGGAATTTTTTGATCAGCATTTGATGGTTTTGAGTATTGCCCGGTTCGATTTCATGAGCCTTCGCTACACCTGTAAATTCCGGAATGCCCCAGTAAGCGGACCACCCACCGGGGAGGGGCTCGGATCGGAAGGCTTTCCGGTATTCGGTAATCTGCTCCACTGTTTGCCCCATAATAAGTAGGGTTTTCCCCTCCGGTGGTACAAACCTGGATTGCCCGTAAGCGTACACAAATTTCGGATCTACTGCTGTATCGATCTTTTCAACCATGTCCTTTGTTATTTGATTACTGGCCTTTTCACCCTGATGCTCGGGCAGTGTTTTTGTGCCGCCACAGGACACTGTCACCAATACCAGGATAGCTGATAGCAAAAGAAAGAAAGCAGAATGGATGACCTTAGTAGTGGGGCAAAAAGAAAATGCACAACTTTCGGAAAGCTTTTGCCCCAACATCGTGTAAAACCCGCCCTTTGGTTGTTTTTGCACGACGTTGGAACAAAACCAGTTGCGCATTTTCTTTTTCGAGAAGCCCTTATCCTGTTGAATCATTCTTGTTTTATAGTCTTCCTTATTGTATAAACCGGTTAACCACAGGCTCCTTAGTGGCCGGAGGCCTGGAGTACTTTACGGTTGGACAGGTACTGTCCCAGGCCAACGCTGTCAAACTCATCCATATCTTCCGACCGGTGAACTCCCAAGTACTTCAGGGCGTGGTTGACTGCACCGTCGACTACTGTGAAATGCCGGCTTTCCGTTGTCGGCTCTACGCCATCGTAAGATATCATTGGCCCCTCAATTTGTGCACCATCTTCCCATATAGCGGAGGCTTGCGTGCCTATGCCTCCAAAGTAGGCGGTTTCGATATAGGCACATTTCCCCAGCATAGAAAGCCGGCGGATTACCGATGTTGTGGCTTTACTGAGTGCTTCAAAAGGAGGTATTGGTGCTTCAGGAGAGCTGTCTTTTTCGGGGCTGCTCAAAGGGATCAGGTGATACCCTTCAGCCAACTTGACATTCGGTAAATCACCCAGGTAAGTGAAGCCCGTTATTATACCGTGTAAATTATGCGCCATTGTGGTTGTGATTGAGTCATTGAGGAATTGAAGCGGTATTTAAGCCCAAACCATGGAAAAGCAATACTGCTGGCACCGGGCATGAAGGGTGCTATCTTACCAACCCTACTGCAATATAGTCATCAATTCTGTCATTCCAGGATATACCATTTGTAAATAGTGTTGCGTATGCTTTCAGTCTGTTACAGGTTCCTATTTGCTTATTTTACGAATTGCATAGCGTTGTGCTCAACCCTTGTATGGCATAGAGCAAGGACAGAAAGCGAATAATAAGTGTACCGAAAGCATGAGCAATGCTATGACAATAAATACCAACTGACTTTTCTGGCTTAAATAGTCAAAACATTGGCACGAATAGTCAAGTATGAGAGAATGGGCTGCTGCATCTTTGCCCATGAAATCAAAAGTAACCTATCATGGCATTTTTCTCTTATCTTGATGATAACGCAGACATTACGGACATTACCTTTAAAGACCGCTCCCGCCTGGGCCCGCTCGACAAAGCATCACAGCGAATTATGAGGGGCCATTCAGCCTTTTCTCCGGCAGAAAGGGAAATGATGGCCGCTTACGTTTCCGGCCTCAATGCCTGTGCTTTCTGTCATGGCAGCCATAAGGCAGTAGCACAGCAGTTTGGAGTGGAGCCCTCCGTCATCGAACAAATGGTCAGGGATATTGACACCGCCCCCATCGACAATCAACTGCGGCCTGTCTTCCAATACCTCAAAAAACTCACGCTATCACCCAGCAAGCTGACGGAAGCGGATGTGAAAAAAGTAATAGATGCAGGCTGGTCTGAAGAAGCCCTTCATCAGGCCATACTCGTTGGCTGCCTGTTTAATTTTTATAACCGCCTGCTTGACGGGCATGGCATCAGGGGGCACGAAAATATCTATAAGATGGGTGGGGTGCACCTTTATAAAAATGGCTATGGCGTACCCTGGTTTATCGGGCTAATCAAAAAAACCGTTCGCAAAAGAAAGCTTAAAAAGTTGGCACAAATGGCTAAGGCATCATAAGTGCCGTACTTTCCAGAAGATGGCCATAAAGACCTTTCAAACCGGTGCAGGATGAGATAAACGTAAAAAATGAACTGAAACACCAACAGGAACGAGCGTGTGGTCACGCTTGATTGAAAACAAGGAGCGCTTTGAAAAATAAAACCGTACAAATTAAAAGGTAATCAAATTTTCTCATTTCAAACCACCTGTATTGTACGTTGCTACAGAGGCAAAAGCCCAAAACAAAACCACCTGCCTCCAGCAAGGTGAAGACAGGTGGTTCAAGTCTTTGGTATTTATCCCGAAGAGTTACCTTTGAATAATTAATCGCTCTGTAAGGAGTTCCTCCTCCGTCTGAACGCTGATCATGTAAACCCCGGCAGACAGGTTGCTGATATCCAGGGTAGCCTGATCAAACCCATCAGAGTCGCGGCGGAACATCTCCTGACCGTTGATATTGTAGACTATGATTTGCTGAATGGCATCTGCAGCTCGAACCGATACCTCCGTGGAAGCTGGGTTCGGGAACAGCTCGACATCGGCTTCAATTTCGCTCACCTCATCGAAGGTCCGGAAGGTTGGTACCTCTTCAATAGTAACGGTAGGTCCTACTGCATTACCGGAGGCCAATGAGCCGGTTACGGTCACCTCGTCGATGTATATATGGTCAGCATTACCACTCGCATCACATTGGAATCGGAATTGCGCCCCATCCGTAAGATTAAAGGAAGCCGCATCTAAGGTTACCGTAGCAGTGTAGAAGGAGCCGTTGGTGAAGCTCGACCCACTTGCGTAAGTGGCAACCGTCTGCCAGCCAGATCCATCATTGTAGCGCACCCAGAAGTCTTCTCCATTCTCCATGCTGTTTGGAAAAAAGTAGAAGCTAATTTCCACGCTGCCCAGCCCGGCAAGGTTATAGGTAGGCGAAGTCATGGAAGAAGCTACCCCGCTGTTATCCCGGATCCTAATCGAGAAGGATCCTTCCCAGGAGCGACTTCCACTGTACCGGGCACAGTCACCTCCGCCATCGGCCCAGCCTTCAAAGCCGGTTTCGAAGAAGTAGCCTTCTGTGAATGGTGTTCCGCCACCACCTGAGCAGCCGGTAGTTGACCCAACGGTAGTAGCTGTTCCTGAAGCGTTACCTGCATCGTCCAATGCACGTACGCCAAAGTTGTAGCTCGTACAAGCCGTCAGGCCTGTAACATTTACTGTAGTGCCTGCTGTGGTACCCAGTACATTACCGTCTACAGATACTTCATAACCGGTAACGCCTACGTTATCGGAGGAGGCATTCCAGGACAGGGTCACCTGTGTGTCCTGCTCATTACTCACCGACAGGTTAGTGGGCTGAGTAGGTGGAGAAGTGTCTGTCCCTCCGCCTGCGATACAGAAGTTTGTAGCTTCGCTGCTACCAAAGCTTCCACCGCTTGCTAGTACCGTGCCGCCATCCGTTAGCGAATATGAACCGCTTCCGTATGCACAGCATATTCCGTCGCCAAAAGCATCATTGATCGTAAAGGTATAGCAATCATCTGCCAGGCAAATATCTTCTGAAATAGTGGAGCCATCCGGGAAGCTACCATAAGTGCCTCCTGTAGCCACAGTTGCGCCCGCATCATTAGTGATCACCCAGCTGGTTTCCTCGGGGTAGTTATCCAGTGTGATGGTTAGCGTCACTTCTGTTCCATTACAGGCAGTCGGGCAGCTTGGGCAGGAAGAACCACCGCAATCAACGCCTGTTTCATCACCATTTTGTATGCCATCCGAACAAGTTGGGCCGCCACCGCCAGCACCAGCGGCCTGAAGGGCACCAAGTGCATTAACGCGTCCGTTAGCATATTCATTATCAACACCCGGAGCGCCCATATCAATGGCTGAAGAATAAAGAATGTTTTTCACCTGCGTGGAAGTCAGGCCCGGGTTGTAGCCCAAAACTAAGGTTGCCACACCCGCTACCACCGGGCAAGCCGAAGAAGTACCTCCAAAGGAGCTGGTATAGTTAGAACTGGTATATCCAGGTCCTCCCATACGGTCTGTTGTGCGCACCCCTGCTCCTGGGCCACCAACATTATTTGAAGGGGCCATGATGTCTAATGCAGGGCCGTAGTTGGAATAAGCCGAGCGGACACCTGTGTTGGCAAATGCGCCTACTGCAATAACATCCGGGTTGTCTGCGGGGTAGTCTACGCAGCTTTTGTATCCGTTTCCGGAAGCAAAAACGATCACACAACCCAGTCCGCCGCGGCCGTTGGCGTTGGCATCGGAAATGGCGTTGTTGATGTTGGAAAAACTGGCTGTACAAGAGGTATAGCCCCAACTGTTGCTCATTACATCAGCGCCCTGGTTTTTCGCCCAGGTGATACCATCCGCAATATCCTGAGTAGATTCTCCACCTACGAAGATATTTACTGAAATCATATTGGCAAGAGGCGCTACGCCCCGTACACCAATATTATTGTGGCTCGCAGCGATGGAACCGGCACAAGCTACACCGTGGTTGCTGCCTGTGATCGCATCACCATTGCCATTATTTGCAGGGCTGAAACCTGCCGTGTAACGGCTTTGGCCAGCACTGTTGTTAAAATCTTCATGGTCCTCCATTCCGTCATCAATGACAGCGACTGTTGTGGAAGAGGAACCTAAAGTAATGCCCCAGGCTTCCAGTGCATTACAGTCTGCATCAACCGCGCCGGTAACGCCATCCAGGGTTTGCCCGGTATTGTGCATCTGAAACTGTTGGTTGAAGAGGGGGTCACTGATTTGATACCGCTCAATTGGTGCATAAAAGTCTGGCTGAGCAAAATAAAACAGACCACTTTCATGCATGGCATTCGCAGCAGCTAACACCTGATTTACATCCTCCATCTGAAGGCGATAGGTACCAAATTTCTTTTCCATGGACTGCACGCCAAAGCGCTCTGCAATGGCCATCATCGCATCCTTATCATCCTTGTCAATCAGTTTGGCAACGATTGTCCGGGTGGGATAAACCACAAAGCCGTCCTCGAGTGCGTAGCCCGGGCTGATTTGGACTTCATCGGTATCAAATCCGAGTTCAACAATCAGGTCAAAAGGAGTGAGGTCGTTTTCTGATTCCGCAATAGCATAGGGCTTATGGGCCCAACTTTCGTAACGTTTAAGGTTGTCTGACTTTGCACTGGTAAGTGTTGTGGATGCATCGGCAGTAACAAGGAAATGTTTGCTGCTTGGGGTGATAGCCATTCGGTCATTATCTGCCCAGTAGTAATTACTAGTTTGAGCATGGGCAATAGAGACCCACAGGAGGCATAGCACTCCTAAAAGTACCTGTCGTAGCATTTAGATAGCTTTTAAAAAGTTTTGGAATTAATGGACACTCTGGCGGGTGAAATCAGCGTGTTTATTCAGCGTGTTTATTTTACGAATACGCGTATCGGAGCCTCAATATATGAAGTGTCATCAATATTGCAAAATAAATATTCAAGCTGCCCGTTTTTACCATTTAATATTCTTCAGTCCTGGCTGTTTCAAATAGGGCTGAAGGCACTAAAATCAACAAAAACCGCACTAATTTGGCAGCCAAATAAAAAATGGAATCAGGATTGGAATTTTTCCATTTCTTGCCAAATGTGATATGGCAAAAGCCTTCCGGGTGATTGTAAAATTCTGATGGCTCCATATTTTCCCAGGTGACTTACCCTTAATCATCACATAGCAGGGGCCATTCTCGTCGGAAAACAGCGTATTTCTCTAAATTCGCAATTGGAAAAGCAACCTATTTTATTATCCTTCTCCTTATCGCCATTCAAATCAATAGCATAGCAAGTACAAATAAACCATTCAAGCCTTGTATACACCAACGAACCGGAAAACAACAGTAATAAGAATCACGCTTCTCATTGGGACAATCGTCTCCTTATACTTCGTACCCTGGCCTTTGCTATGGGCATGGCTAAAGCCGCTGCCGGATACCGTACAGGAGCAGGTGGAAGACGCCCTTGACCACGGGTTCGATGGTATTATCGTTTACGTAGGTCAGGAAGGGCAGTCTCCTGCATTTCACGCTGCAGGCTGGCATGATCCCGAAAACAAAATTCCCGCCTATCCGGAAGCTTTGTTTAAAATTGCGAGCATCAGTAAACTATACACCGCTGTAGCCATAGCCAAATTGGTGCACGATGGCCGTTTATCCCTTGAAAAAACCCTTGCCGATTACTTTCCTGAACTTGAAGGTCGGATTCAGCATGCTGATAAAATCACACTGACCATGCTGGTACAGCACCGCAGCGGTATTCCCAATTACACCAATACGCCTAACTACTGGATGGCCCCAAAGGAAACCAATGAGGAAAACCTGGCGCTCATACTCGATCTGCCCGCTAATTTTGAACCCGGCACAGACTATGAATATAGCAATACCAACTACCTGCTGCTGGGGGAACTAATGGATAAAGTGCTGGGTTATCCCCACTTTCAATTTATTCAGAAAGCCATCCTGGACCGGCTCCATCTCCAAAACACCTTCGACTCCGTCAGCGAGGTTGATCCTGACCGGGTGATGAGTGGGTACTATGTGGGCTATCCCCATGATTTGAAAGGTGAAGACATGGGCATGCTGGCCACAGCCGAGGATGTCGGCATCTTTTTGAGGGCACTAAACGACGGGTCGGTCTTTGATGGTAAAGAGCAGGATATCTATTCGTCGATTTATGTTTACGAGCATACCGGGCTGATCCCCGGATACCAGAGCATTGCGAGGTATCACAAGGATATTGACGCGGTGGTGGTGCAGTTTACGGGCCCAACCAACTTTGAAGGCTACAACTGGAGCTTAGCGGATATTATTTATGGACGGATTTTAAAAATACTGCGCCATCAGGTGAAATCCCGGTAATCCGAACAAGTATCTTTGCAGCGCGCATTCTACTATAATTTTCAACACTAAAAATGCTTAATCCATGCCCAAAGTCACCCTTGATACCACCCATGAATTCATAAAGACCTTCCACGCCGAAGAGGTTGCTCAATTTGCTGCGCTCTCTGAGGACAACAACCCCATTCACCTCGATGAAGCCTACGCAAAGGACACCGTATTCAAAGCCCGGGTCGTGCATGGGGTGCTGCTGCTCAGCATGTTTTCCAAAATATTTGGGACGATCTATCCGGGGCAGGGCGGCATCTATATGTCACAAAGCGCTGACTTTCTCCGGCCTGCCTACATCGGCGATGAGGTCACCGCTAAAGCGACGCTGATCAGCTTTGAGGATAAGAAAAAACAGGGGGTGTTCTCCTGCCAGGCTTTTAACTCCAAGGGCAAGCTTTTACTTAAAGGGGAGGCAAAAATACTATTCCCAAAGGAGTTTGAAGTGTAGCAAGAAACGAACAGTTTAGAAGGGTCGTATTATTCAATTGTGGATCTGCCAAAATTACCACAATGCTGCTAATCGGGCAGCCTGCCGGGAAGTAGGCTGTTAAAATGGAAATATTAACGGAATCAGTAAACTTGCCAGTATCCAAAACATCAGATTAAGGCCCACTCCTGCCCGGAAAAAATCGCGGAACCGGTAGCTGCCTGCACTGTAGACCATGGTGTTGGTCTGATAACCAATCGGTGAGTAGCCGTAGCAATCCCGATAGGCGCAAGTAGGGCAGCAGTCGCGTTATTCGACATAATCTCGGTAAGCAGGGAAGTCATGAGGTAAAGGCCCGCCACAATAGCTACAGGGCCATAATCTCCAAGATAACCGATCAGGCCGCCGGCAATCATTTGATCCAGCCCGGTGTTGCCCATAGCAGTACCCAGGCTTAGCGCTCCCGCCAGTAAGAAAACGATTTTCCAGTTAATGGCTTCGTAAACTTCTTTCATGCTCAGGCTGCGTGCTAGAACCAGTGTAAAAACGCCAGTCAGCGTACCTACCATAATAGGCAGCAGGTTAAAGGTAGCCGTGAGGATCACAAAGGCAATCACTGACATGACAATAGCAAACTGCCGGCGGTTGAAGTCCGAGAGGCGGTCTTCGGAAAGCATAACAAAAGGCGCATCCTGCTCCGCTTCCATCTGCTTGAGATTGGTAATGTAATGCTGCTTGACTTCCGCCAGGATGACATCTCCGGGCACCAGTGGTACGCTGTAGAGATGGTCATGCAATACCTCATTGCGGTGGCGGATGGCGAGTGGGATAGCCCGGTAGGTACGGCGGAAGTCCAGGTTTTTCAGGGTGCGGTTGGAAAAGGCGGAGCCAGCGGTGACGACCAGTTCCACAAGGCTGGTATTTTTTTCGCCCAGGAAGTTGTCGCCTACCTTCAACGTGTTGTCGGCAATGATCTTCACCCGCTCCTTAAGTGCTTTGACCTTGGCCACATCACAGCGCACTTTGAGCAAATCGCCTGCCTCCAGCGTGAAATCGCCGGGTGGGAGGGTGAAGCGCTGCCCGTTGCGGACCACTTCGATGATATCCATCTCCAGCTCTTTCACCAGGGCGGAGTCCATAATGCGCTGCCCGGACAGTTCATTGCCCTCCAGCAGTTGCAGTTCGGTAAGGTAATCGCCCAGCCCGAATCGCTCGGTGAGGTTTTCCTTTTGCCGTTCAGGCAGTAGCTTTCGCCCAATGAGCATCATGTAAGCCATTCCTGCCAGCATAAGCGGCACCCCAACCGCCCCCAGCTGGAACATCCCAAATGCCCGGAGCCCCTCCTGCTCGGCGATACCGCTGACCAGTATGTTGGTGGAAGTGCCGATGAGGGTGCACATCCCACCCATGATTGATGCATAGGATAAAGGAATGAGCATCTTGCTTGGCGCCTGCCCGGAGGAGTAAGCGATCTGAACCACTACCGGGATAAAGACCGCCACTACGGGCGTATTATTGACAAAGGCAGAAATGAGCGCAATAAGGAGCATCATAAGCACTAGCCCGAGGCGGAAGTTCTGCCGGAAGATAGCCGAAAGCTGATGGGCAACGGACTGCAAGGCACCGGTCTTAAGCAACGCTGCGCTTAGCACAAACATAAAGGCCACGGTCATCGTCGCCGGATTGCTGAAGCCTGCCACGCCCTGTTCCGGGGAGATAACCCCTGTAAGCACCAGGCTGATCATGATGAGCATGGCTACCAGGTCAATAGACAAAGCCTCGGTAGCAAAGAGCACCACTGCAACTGCAATAACAATAAGAGTAATGATTGCGCCTGTAGCCATAGGTAAATATGAAAAGCAAATAAAGCAAAGGGCAGTGAAAATCCCTACAAAAACAATAGGCTTTTTAGCTGCCAAACGAGGGCAACCCTATGCACTCCCGAGCCGTTTATAGTAATGAATCTACGACATTCGGCATGAAAAGTTTTTTTAAAACGCTGTTTATTCTCCCTATACGCTTCTACCAGGTGGCCATTTCACCGCTGCTGGGACCGAGCTGCCGCTTCACGCCAACCTGTTCGCACTATATGGTAGGAGCCATAGAAGAATGGGGCCCCATCAAGGGAATCTGGCTGGGCCTTAAGCGTTTATTCAAATGCCACCCCTGGGGGCCGCACGGCTATGACCCGGTGCCGAAAAATCCAAAAAAACATAAATCTTCCTAAATGCTCAGAAGACCCAGACGTAACCGACGCAGCGCCGCCATTCGTGGCCTGGCTCAGGAAATCCACCTTACCCCTCAGCACCTCGTACAGCCGCTTTTCCTGGTCGAAGGCAGTGGCGTACGCGAAGCCATACCCTCTTTGCCCGGCACTTTCCGACTTTCTGTAGATGAAGCCCTGAAAGAAGTCAAAGCCTGTATGGCGTTGGGGCTGCAATCGTTCATCCTTTTCCCAAAAATACCGGACAACAAAAAAGACAAGCGTGGCACCTTCAGCTACGACGATGACAACTTCTACCTGAGCGCCGCCGCTGAAATTAAAGCCGCCTTTCCTGAAGCCTGCCTGATCAGTGATGTTGCCCTTGACCCTTACAGCTCGGATGGGCACGATGGCATCGTACACGATGGTAAAATCCTGAATGATGAGACCCTTCATGTGCTGCAAAAAATGGGCTTAGCGCAGGCCAAGGCCGGCTTCGACATCCTCGGCCCTTCTGATATGATGGATGGCCGGGTGGAAGCCCTCCGCGTCGCGCTTGATGAAGAAGGCTTTTCGGATACCGGCATCATGTCCTATACGGCTAAGTACGCAAGCGCCTTCTACGGGCCTTTCCGCGATGCCCTCGACAGCGCCCCGGTGGAAGGGGACGAAATCCCCGCCGACAAGAAGACCTATCAAATGAACCCTGCCAACCGCCGGGAAGCCCTGATTGAGGGCGAACTGGATACCCTGGAGGGGGCAGATTTTCTTATGGTCAAGCCCGCTCTGCACTACATGGACGTCATTCTTACTATGAAGCAGCACTTCGAGGTGCCCATTGCAGCCTACCACGTAAGCGGCGAGTGTGCCATGCTGATGGCCGCCTGCCAAAACGGGTGGCTGGATTACGAACAGGCCATGCCAGAGACCCTGCTGAGCCTGCACCGGGCCGGGGCAGATGTGATCATCACCTACTTTGCAAAGGATTTTGCGGAACGGTATGGGTGAGGTATGCGGTACTACTGCATATGAAAGAACACTAAACCGGTATCTTTTTGTTAATCAACCATAGATACAATTGTTGAACGCATTCTGATTCCTGAGTCTCTCTCCTGTTCCGGAAAGATCGTTCCTGAAATGAACCTCCCGTTTGTCCGGAAACTGATCATTCAAAATACCGGGTTGCCATTACTGTACCGGATGCGAGTGCGACTAGACCGAAGTATTTGATAATATTTTCACGCTTAAGCATTCTCTGGTGTGTGGCGATTAACTGTCAAATATTTAAAGCTTAATCCATTAGTGAAGTGTACATCCTCACGGTACACCTTTCACCTTCTGTGACGAATATCATTTTACTTACAGGAAACTAATACTACCTTTGAAGGGTATTTGAGACCATCAACATGAAAGTCATTGCTCAATTTATGGCGTTCTATTTTTTGCTCGGCAGTTTCCTGCCCGGGGCAGACTTTAGCCAGTTGAGCAAACTCCAGGCGACCATGCAGCACTACAAATTGCACCAGAGCCTGGCTGCTGAACAGGGAGAAACGGTTTCTTTCTGCGCTTTCATGGGCACCCACTTCTGGAATCCTGACCATCACGACCATGGTGACGGAGGTCAAAGCCATAAAGATCTGCCGCTGAAGCATGTCCATTCTTTCGACCACCTCGTCTTGCAATTTCCTTATGTCATCTCTCCTGTACCGGCAGAAATCAGCCATTTCCTTACGGAGAAGCCGCTTAACTTTATCCCGCACCACCACCTCACAAACGTTTTCCGACCACCCATTCAGGCCTGATTAGCATTCTGCTTTACCGGCGGAGCGATCTCCGCTATTCTTTTTCAAGTCTGAATTGAACCACACATGATCAAAGCAATCATTGAGTTTTCCGTACGGAATAAACTCATCATTCTCCTGTTGGTAGCGGGGTTGATCAGCGCAGGTATTTACAGCCTGTCCCGTCTCCCCATTGATGCTGTACCTGACATCACCAATAATCAGGTGCAAATTGTAACCGTCTCCGGCTCTCTGGCCCCTCAGGAAGTCGAGCAGTTTATCACCTACCCGGTAGAAATCGCCGTAGCGAATATACCAGACGTTACCGAAATCCGGTCCATCTCCCGGTTTGGCCTGTCGGTGGTCACCGTGGTTTTTGAGCCGGCGGTCCCGGTACTGGAAGCCCGGCAGTATGTCAAAGAACAACTGGGCATGGCCGAGCAGGAAATCCCTCCCGGACTGGGCACGCCGGAGCTGATGCCGATTACCACCGGGCTGGGCGAAATTTACCAGTATGTCCTGCGCGTGAAGCCTGGCTATGAGGATCAGTACAGTCCCATGGAACTGCGTACCATTCAGGACTGGATCGTCAAGCGCCAAATGGCGGGCACTAAGGGCATTATTGAAATCAGCAGCTTCGGGGGCTACCTCAAGCAGTACGAGGTCGCCCTGAATCCGGTTACCCTGCAGGGCTACGATATTGCCATTAGTGAAGTCTTCGATGCCCTGGCCCGCAACAACCAAAACAGCGGTGGTAGCTACATCGAAAAAAACACCAATGCCTACTACATTCGTACCGAAGGTATGGTACAAAGCTTTGAAGATATCGGGCAAATCGTGGTGGCTACCCGCAACGGCACGCCCGTGCTGATCCGCGATGTGGGCGAGGTGCAGCTCGGCAGCCCCAAGCGCTTCGGGGCGATGACGATGGACGGGAAAGGCGAAGCCGTTGGGGGCATTACCCTCATGTTCAAAGGCGCCAACTCATCGGAAGCTATCGCCAATGTGCACGACCGGGTGGAACAGGTGCGGGAATCCCTGCCGGAAGGCATAGAACTCTACCCTTATCTCGACCGCTCTGTACTCGTCGGCAAAACCATCAACACCGTCAAAAACAACCTGCTGGAAGGCGGGCTGATTGTGGTCTTCGTCCTGGTACTCCTGCTGGGCAACCTGCGGGCGGGGCTCATCGTAGCTTCGGTCATCCCCCTTGCTATGCTTTTTGCCCTCATCCTGATGAGCTACTTCGGCCTGTCAGCCAACCTCATGAGCCTCGGTGCTATCGACTTTGGTATTGTGGTGGATGGGGCCGTGATTATTGTGGAAGGGGTGCTCCACGGCTTATTCACTTACCATGTCGGCAAAAAGCTGACGCAGGCGCAGATGGACAATATTATCATCGACGAGTCTGCCAAGCTCTTCCGTGCAGCGGTATTTGGAGTGTTTATTATCCTCACGGTGTTTATCCCGATCATGACGCTCACGGGTATTGAGGGAAAGATGTTCCGGCCTATGGCGATGACGTTCAGCTTTGCGGTGCTGGGTGCGCTTATCCTTTCGCTCACCTATGTACCGATGATGACCGCCTGGGTGATGCCGCGAAATATAAAAGCCCATAAAACTTTTGCAGACCGTATCGTTAACTTTTTACGCAAGCTCTACCGCCCCACACTTGAGGGTGCGCTACGCCTGCCACAACTGGTGCTGGGTGCCACACTTGCAGTCCTGATTGGCTCCGTGCTCCTGTTCCGCACCCTGGGCGCTGAATTCCTCCCTACCCTGGAAGAAGGCGACCTGGCCATGCAGATGGCGATTCAGCCGGGCAGCTCCCTGCAAGAGAGTGTAAAAACCGCCACTAAAGCCGAAAAAATCCTCCTCGACCACTTCCCGGAAGTGGAGCATGTCGTTTCCAAGATCGGTACGGCCGAAGTCCCCACCGACCCTATGGCTATCGAGGATGCCGACATCATGATCATCCTCAAACCGCAGGGAGAA
>CAZNHN010000121.1:15394-17520 GCA_964572415.1 uncultured Phaeodactylibacter sp. | reverse complement strand
GCCGATGCCGGGCTACTTGGCAGTATTGATGCCAACCGGGGAGACTATCAGAATGGCTGGGATACCGATCAGTTCCCGGTCAACATTTACGAGGTAACGGAAGCACTGTTGGTCATTCTGGAGGCCGGTGGGCTGCAGGGCGGCGGCATTAACTTCGATGCCAAGACCCGGCGCAACAGTACCGACCTGGCGGACTTATTCCATGCCCATATTGGCGGGATGGACGTATTTGCCCGGGCACTCCTAGCCGCTGACCGCATCCTGCAGGAATCCCACTACCGGCAACTGCGCAAGGACCGCTGCAGCTCATTCGACCATAGCGAGGGCAAGGATTTTGAAGCCGGCAAGCTGAGCTTGGAGGACCTGGACCACATCGCCCGCCACAATATCCGGTTGGTACAGCACAGTGGCCGTCAGGAGTACTTTGAAAACATTATCAATCAATATATCTAGACGAATTCAATGCCAGAATGACAGTATCCCAAGGCGAGCTACGTCATTCTGGCAGCTTTTGCCACATGGTACCGGTTTTGCTGTTTAAAAAGCGAACCACGACCATGACTAATGAGCGAAGTACAGTATAAAAATCAGAAATTTCAGAATACCCTCCGGGCAGGCGCCTTATTTATCAGTATGCTGGCATTAATGCTGGGACTGGGTTACACCCTCTTTGGGTTTACCGGCATGCTTTGGGCAGGTGCCTTCGGGCTCATCACTTTGGGGATGAGCACAAGGGTTTCCAGCCAGATGATAATGCGTTTTCAGGGAGGGCGCCCATTGCATCCCCAACAGGCGCCTCAGCTTTCGAGGCTGCTTCAGCAACTCGCCCGGCGAGCTGATCTCCCGGCTACCCCAAAACTATACTATGTGCCCAACAACAGCCTGAATGCCTTTGCTACCGGTAGCAAAAAAGACCCTGCCATCGCCATTACCCACGGTCTGCTTTCCACAATGGATCTCAGGGGCCTCTCTGGTATTTTAGCCCATGAAATCAGCCACATCCGAAATAATGACCTGCAATTGAAGTCGATGGTCAACCTGTTTAGCCGGTATACCCGGTTTTTCTCCCTGTTTGGGCAGGTATTGCTCTTTATCAATCTCCCCCTCTTTTTCATGGGCGAAGCGACCGTTTCGTGGATGGCTATAGCCCTGTTGCTCCTGGCACCTACGCTCGTGACACTCATGGTGCAGGCTTTTTCCCGCAGCCGCGAGTACGACGCCGACCTTGAGGCCGCCCGGCTGACCGGAGACCCGAATGCCTTAGCAGATGCCCTGGAGACACTCGACTACTACAATAAAGGCGGCTGGCTGGCCCGGTTGCAGTCCCCACGTGGCATCAAAGTGCCCACAATTCTCAGTTCCCACCCTGAAATAAAGGACAGGGTAAAGCGGCTTCGTGAACTTGCTCCAAGGTTTGTGCCCCGGTTTGACTGGGCTGATTGGCAACCTACGCGCTGGCGGATGATTTAGCAGATTGAGTATCCGTACAGGCATAAGTTCTAAGGAGAACCAACTACTTCCGCTCAAATAAGACTTAAATTAATAATTCGGGCTACTCACAGCAATGTGATGAGGTGGTATACCGGTATCAAGTCGGTGACTACTTTGTTAAGCGTATAACCCAATATACGGGTGTCCGATTCTACTCTTCTTTGCTCAAAGTTGTGTATATTTAAGTCTCGAACTCAAGCATTCACTGAAGGCGGTCAATCCCATATCAGGCAGAACCCGGATTTGCCATACAGTAACATAATCCTATGAAAAACTATATACTCCTCGCCTGTCTTACCATTTCCCTGCCCGTTTGGGGGCAGATCAATTTCCTGGACTCTACAATCTATCTCGAAAACGTTGGGATGCTTTCCGGCACACCTATGGCAGCAGCTGATATGAACGGAGACGGATTACAGGATCTTATTATCCTAAACCAACGCCGGGATTTGTTTATTGAATATCAACAAAGTGAAACGCCATTTTTTGAAGGGCTATTTATTCAATCTCTTGACAGCCCCTCAAACAGCATTACCATAGGCGATGTTGATGGGAACGGATACAATGACATCCTTACCGGGGGCACCTATAATGCCCTCCAACTTTTTTTAGCCAACGAAAATGGAACCGGCTAC
>CAZNHN010000121.1:12696-15384 GCA_964572415.1 uncultured Phaeodactylibacter sp. | reverse complement strand
CCCCACTGCTAATAGATGAGGGCAGTTACTATCTTCAGGGCCTTAATATGGCAGATATTGACAATGATGGCGATTTAGACCTTTTCGCTGCACATCAGGACGGGCTTAGCGCACCTTTCCGGAACCTGGGCAATCAGTCCTTCTCACTGGATTACAACCTTATCAACCCGATATCAACCGAGCCATCAGATAATTCCGGCAATTACGGCACGGTATGGACCGACTACAACAATGACGGATCGTCAGACCTGTATATCTCAAAATACCGCTTAGGCGTCACGGATGCCGGTGATGGCCGCCGACTAAATTTGTTGTTCCGTAAAGAAGAGGAGGAGTCTTTTTCCGAAGTAGCTGCGTCAGCCGGATTACAACCCTTTGGGCAAAGCATAGCTACTGCATTTGGGGATATTGATAACGATGGAGACTTTGATGCTTTTGTCATCAACCATGATATTCCAAATTCTCTTTTCCGCAATGAGGGAGATGGTACGTTTACCAATATTACTGCCGGCAGCAATCTTGCGGCTGCTCTTGCCGGCACAGGACAGGGTATTCAAGCCATATTTACTGATTTCGACAACGATGGCTGGCTTGATATTCTCTACACCAGTATTGGAGCCACCCACGCTATTCTGCGCAATCAGGGCAATAATACTTTTGCCAGGGTCAGTAATGCTTTGCCCCCCGTTGGCAGAGTCCACAGCGCTGTAGTCGGGGACTTCAACAAGGATGGCTTTACTGATATTTATGCCGGATATGGATTTGGCTTCAATATGTCAGGGACGCAAACTGACCGACTCTTTTTTAATGCTGGCAATGATAATCATTTTGTGGACGTAACGCTCAGGGGAATTCAAGCCAACCCCAATGGTATTGGTGCCAGGGTTGAAATTTATGGTCCATGGGGACAGCAGGCCCGTGAAATCCGAAGTGGCGAAGGGTATGGCATACACTGTGGCTTACGGGCACATTTTGGTATAGGGCCGGAGCCCGATTTGGATAGCCTGATTGTGCGTTGGCCCAGTGGTAATATTGACTTCCTTGACAGTCCATCCATTGACACCCTTTACGAAATCACGGAAGGAGATTTCTGTCAGGCACAGGCCAACTTCTCCATTCAGGTCAACGGATTAGCGGTTAGTTTTGAAGGACAGGGAGATACAGGAACAGATCAGTACTTCTGGGATTTTAGTGACGGTGTACAGGACACCGGCGCCACAGTGGTTCATACCTTCCCAACGACCGGGGCCTTCACAGCCTGCCTGACAACCGCAGGCGATTGTGGCAGCGCTACAATCTGTAAGCAAGTACAAACTTCCTGTACGCCACCTGAGGTTTTCTTCGATCAGGCCAGCAATGGCCTGGAGGTAAGTTTCCAGGACTTTTCATTTGGCCCGCCCAATGAATGGATATGGGACTTTGGAGATGGGAATTCCTCCGGAGAGCAAAATCCGACACACGCCTATAGTCAACCAGGTAACTACTTTGTATGCCTTGTCGTTTTGAACGATTGCGGAAATGCTTCAACATGCCAGCTGGTACAAGTCACCTGTGATGACCCGGAGGCCGATTTTTCCTTTGCAGCCAACGATCTGGACATCTCTTTTTCTGATCTGTCCAGTGCGGGAACCAATAGTTGGACCTGGGACTTTGGAGATGGGAGCTTTTCCAGTGACCAGCATCCACAGCATACCTACTCTGCCCCCGGGCTATATCGGGTCTGCCTTAGTACAGAAGGCGCCTGTGGCTCAGCCAGCATCTGTAAGGATATTACCGTAACCTGTCCGCCTCCCGAAGCCGCTTTCACTACTGAAATCACAAATTTAGCTGTTTCCCTTGAGGATCAAAGTACCAACTCCCCGGCTTCCTGGTCCTGGGATCTGGGGGACGGTACAACCGCTGATGGATCATCTTTGACTCACCAATACGATGCCCCGGGAGTTTATGAAATATGCCTCACCGTTGAAAATATTTGCGGAACCACCCAAGTATGCAACAACGTTTTTGTCGATTGCCCGCCTCCACAGGCCAACTTCAATTACGATGCAGATAATCTGCAAGTGAGCTTTCAGGATGACTCCGGGGCCGGGGTCGATTCATGGATATGGGTAATAGACGGGCAGGACACCCTTTCCGGTTCCTCACCAGAATATCTGTTCCCGGGATCAGGCAGCTACGAAGTCTGCCTGACTGCCACAAGTATATGTGGCAGCAATACCGTTTGCAAAATTATTGAGCTGGACTGTAGCAATGCACCACTTGGTTTCACCATTGAACTGGATGGACTGCAGGCAACATTTACCGATACTTCCTTCGTACAGGCGGACACCTGGTTTTGGCAGGTTAACGGGCAGGGGGTTGGCGCGGGGATCAGCTTTGACTTTTCCTTTCCGGGTACGGGGATCTTTGAAGTCTGCCTGCAAACCAGTGGGCCATGTGGCATTCTGAGCACTTGTTCCACCGTGGATATTGCCTGCCTGCCCCCAAATGCGGCCTTTGCAATCGGCAGCAACGGGCTTTCCTACACCTTTACCACCGATTTTCCGGAAACGGCTACAATATGGTCCTGGGACTTTGGAGATGGAAGCACAGCTACACAGGCAAATGTCATGCACACCTACGCAACACCCGGCACCTACGAGGTTTGCCTCACCGCAACAAATGAATGCGGCGTAAGTGATACTTTGT
>CAZNHN010000121.1:11591-12686 GCA_964572415.1 uncultured Phaeodactylibacter sp. | reverse complement strand
TCCGTGGGCTGCCCGGCACCCAATGCTGCGTTTGAGCACGCAGCCGATCTATTGAGTGTTTCCTTCTTTGATGCTTCATCCAATAATCCATCACAGTGGGCCTGGGACTTCGGGGATGGTAATTCTTCCACCCAGCAAAACCCTTCTCACACCTACAGTACTCCCGGCTCTTACGAGGCATGCCTGAGTACCAGCAGCATTTGCGGGTCTGATGAATTTTGCACTTCAGTAATTGTCACCTGTCCGCAACCTGAGGCAAATTTTGAGTTTCAAACGGACGAATTAACGGTTTCGTTCACCGATCTGAGCCCGAACCAACCGGAGGAATGGGACTGGGACTTTGGAAACGGAGCCGGCAGTGGGCTTCAGAATCCGACTTATACCTATGATGCGCCAGGCACTTATACCATTTGCCTGATCAGCAGCAACACCTGCGGCAGCAGTCAAGCCTGTCAGCAGGTTACCGTCAGTTGTGCAGCCCCTGAACCCGCATTTAGCACTACGCCCAACGAACTTCAAATCAACTTTCAGGATAATTCCACCCATTCACCTACAGGCTGGTTCTGGACGTTTGGAGATGGTAGCAGCTCCGCCCAGCAAAATCCGGCACACAGCTACGCCAGCCCCGGCACTTATCTGGTCTGTCTAACTGCCGAAAGCATTTGTGGGTCAAATACGGCCTGCTCCCAGATAACGGTGTCTTGCAGTAGCCCACAGCCTGCGTTTTCAGTGCAGAAAGACGAACTTACGGCCTCGTTTACGGATGCCAGCACAAACAACCCGACGAGTTGGTTTTGGACTTTCGGGGACGGAAATACTGCCGATATACAAAACCCGGTACACACCTTCAGCCAACCGGGCACTTACACCGTATGTCTGGAAGCGGGTAGTCTCTGCGGCAGCAGCACCGATTGCGAGACAGTCCAGGTTAACTGTACCACACCTCAGGCACAGTTTTCATTCCAGTCTGATGAGCTAAGTGTAGCCTTTTTTGATGCATCCACTGCCGAGCGCATGGTCGCGGTCACCTCCCGATCGATGTCCAGGATCGCCGAGGCCGGGTCGGCCAGCTGGCCGGCGACCGCATCGCGCAGC
>CAZNHN010000121.1:10978-11581 GCA_964572415.1 uncultured Phaeodactylibacter sp. | reverse complement strand
GCCCCGTCAGTTGGTCCTGGGATTTTGGAGACGGCGCTTCCTCTGCGCTGTCCAATCCTCTGCACACCTACAATGCACCCGGTACCTACACCGTTTGCCTGACAGTAAGCAGCGTATGCGGCCAAACAGAATTCTGCCAGACTATAACAGTAGGCTGTGCAGCACCACAGGCTGGTTTCGATTATACTTCGAACCAACTCGAGCTTATGTTCACAGACATCAGCACTAATAACCCTACCGCCTGGTTCTGGGATTTCGGTGAAGGCAGTACCAGTGATCAGGCGAACCCCACGCATACCTTTGCTGAGCCGGGCACCTACACGGTATGCCTCACTGCAAGTAGTATTTGCGGGATAACCGAAACTTGTCAAAATATTAATATTACCTGTAATGCTCCGCAGGCTAACTTTTCCTCCATAAATTCAGAACTTACTGTAGACTTCATAGATATTTCCATCAACTCTCCGGACACCTGGCTTTGGACATTTGGTGACGGCAACGGCAGCATGGATCAAAACCCAACCCATACGCAGAAGCCCCCTTAGGATCGGCAACAATTAAACTTCCCCGGATGGTGGGGAAAGAGGCTGCAGGAGTTGCGTT
>CAZNHN010000121.1:8864-10968 GCA_964572415.1 uncultured Phaeodactylibacter sp. | reverse complement strand
CTTATTACAGTCAGTTGTAACCCTCCACAAGCTGGCTTCGGCTACACCGCTGACGAATTATTAATTAGTTTTCAGGATAGCTCCACCACTGATGCGATCGCCTGGCTATGGACATTCGGTGACGGGCAAACCAGTACCCAACAAGCCCCCATGCACACCTACTCCCAACCCGGCAACTACGAAGTGTGCCTCACCGCAAGCAGCATTTGCGGCAGCACTCAAGTGTGCGACTCCATAGTAGTAAGTTGTGTACCACCGTGGGTCAATTACAACTGGATTGCTCAGGAGGGCACTGTGAGCTTCTTCCAACTGGCAGACAATACTGTCACGGAATGGAGCTGGGATTTTGGAGACGGCAACACTTCCGGTGCCCCCAACCCCGTTCATACCTATGAGCAGTCCGGCTTCTATCCGGTTTGCCTGACCGCTACTGATCTCTGTGGTACCAATACCTATTGTGATACCGTTGAAGTGATGATTGTACATACCAATGAGCCGGAGAGCGCCCGGGTGAGGCTTTTCCCTAATCCAGCGAACGATGCTGTTTGGCTCGTCGCGCCCGGACTGACTGAAGGGCAAGCTGCACTTTATACCTTACAAGGACAGGAGGCAGGCCGCTGGCCACTGAACGGATCAGAATTACGCATCCCGCTCACGCCATACCCTGCCGGCACTTATTTACTGAGGTTAGAAACTGCAAACTACTTCTGGCAGGAACGGTTGTTAAAGCTACGATGACTAAAGCAAAACGTATCCTGAAATGGCTGCTGATCAGCCTCGGTGGACTTTTAGTGTTCCTGTTGCTGCTCATTGCCGGCGCTGACCGGTTTTTAAGCACTGAGCAGGGCGCCCACTGGCTTTACAGTGCAGTCGAGCAACCTTTGGCTATAAAATTTACCCCCAATGAGGTGCGCTACCTGCAAATTGGCGACACTACCAAGACACCGCTGCTGCTTATCCACGGTGCACCGGGCGGGCTGTTCGACTGGCTGGCTATCGCCAAACGGGACCAGCTATACGAAAAGTACTACCTCCTGATTCCGGAGCGCCCCGGCTACGGCGGGACCCGCCCCAGGAAAGCAGAGCCCTCTGTGATTGCCCAAAGCGAGGCGCTGCTCCCAGTTCTGAAAGCACAATCAAAGCCTGCCGTTGTTTTAGGGCATAGCTATGGGGCACCAGTGGCTGTGGCGCTGGGTAGCATCGTTCCGGAGCAGATTAAGCACATCTACGGCATTTCAGGAGCTTATAATCCTGAACTGGAGGTCACTTTTGGCATTTCTTACTGGATCAATTTCCAGCTATTCCGGTACCTGCTCCCCAGGCCAATCTGGGTTTCCAACGTAGAAAAACTTGGGCACCCCCAGGCACTCCGGGAAACCGTGCCCCTGTTCCAGTCTGTGAAGGCGCCCACCACCCTCATTCATGGCACTGCTGATACTCTTGTCCCCTTTAGCAATTCAACCTACCTGCAGGCACTGCTGCCTTCCCATACACCTCTTATTGCACTGCCAGGACAGGAACACCCGGTGCATGTGATGATGCCGGACTACTTTGTCAGGCTCCTACTCGGTAAAAAACCGATGGCTCCGAAAGCAAAAGAATAGTACCCTAATTGGAACTGAGCAAACGGGGCAACTCCCAAAACTAATTGGTTATCAATTTTTTAGTGAGCCCCTGGTAGCGTATAACCCCTTGTTGTTTTTAAATTTTAAGCTTTCAGAAAATTCCAACTGAGTAAAAGTAAAAATAAAAACAAAAATAACCCGACCCTAATATCTATTGAGCTTACTACCTTTGGACGAACTCAAATCCAAAGACTTATGACCACTTCCCTTTCTGAGCACGGACCCAGGTTTTCACGCATTGCTTTTGGCGTAATGAAATGGGGGCTTTGGGGGCATCAGTTTGACACCCAGAGCATGCTGCGGCTGATTGAAGAAAGTGTGGATTACGGGGTGACCACCTTTGACCACGCTGATATTTACGGCAACTATACCACCGAGGCGGAATTTGGGGAGGCCCTGAAGGTGGTCAAAAGAGATATTGCCCTGCCTTCGATCCTGGGCCGTATCTGCCCTGCACCCTGCGAGGGCGCCTGCCGGAG
>CAZNHN010000121.1:6198-8854 GCA_964572415.1 uncultured Phaeodactylibacter sp. | reverse complement strand
TTCGGGAACAAATACAAATCGTGACCAAATGCGGTATCAAAATGCAGGTGCCACAGCGCCCGCATCATAGCCTAAAGTCGTACGATACCAGCCCGGAGCACATCCGCGCCTCCGTAGACCGCTCCCTGCGCAATTTGAATACGGATTACATTGACCTCCTGCTTATCCACCGTCCCAGTCCGTTGATGGATGCGGATTTGATAGCCGGTGAATTCGAGTACCTAAAAAAGGAAGGGAAAGTGCGCTATTTTGGAGTATCCAACTTCACACCGACCCAGTTTGATCTGCTCAACAGCCGTTTTCCGCTCGTCACGAATCAGGTAGAAGCTTCCCTGCTCCACCTGACCCCCTTCACCGATGGCACATTTGATCAGTGCCAGCAGCATCGTATTCGCCCCATGGCATGGTCGCCTCTGGGCGGAGGCCGTATTTTTAGTGCAACACCCGACGAGCAGGCACAGCGCATCCTTGCAACTGCCCGGGACATCATCGAAAGGCGGGAACAAGATATCGGAATAGACCAGTTACTGCTAGCCTGGCTGATGCGGCACCCCGCCGGCATACTGCCCGTAGTGGGCACTGCCCGTATAGAGCGCCTTAAAGCAGCAGCCGATGCAGCACATATTATGATGAGCCGGGAAGAATGGTTTGAATTGCTGCAAGCTTCGGCCGGATCAGAAGTGGCATAGCTCCTTAAGAGATGCTATGAAGACCAACTGATGGCTTATCTTTGGCACTAACTCAAACCCAGACTACCTCAACTAAAAAATAAAATTTGTGGAGCACTCGTCCAACCGCAACTACACGATAGGTTTTGCTTTGCTTGGAGCTTTATTTTTTCTGCCCTTCCTGGGGGGAGTACACCTATTTGACTGGGATGAGGTCAACTTCGCAGAAATCAGCCGGGAGATGCTCATCACCCGGGAGTACACACGGGTGTACGTCAACTTTGAACCTTTCTTTCAGAAACCACCCTTTTTTCTTTGGCTGCAGGCCGGAGCAATGGCACTGTTCGGGGTAGGAGAATACGCCGCCCGATTTCCGAACGCAGTATGTGGCATCATCACTTTACCACTGCTCTTCCGGATTGGGCAACGGCTCAAAGGCACTCGCTTCGGCCTCATTTGGGCTGGTGCTTACTTCGGCTCCGTGCTGCCTTTTTTGTATTTCAAATCCGGCATAATCGACCCCTGGTTCAACCTGTTTATTTTCCTGGGCGTCTATTTCTTCATCCTCGCCTATTGGAAGCGGGATAACTTCGAGGGGATAAGGCTGGAAAAAAGCCCGTGGTGGTATCTCTTCCTGGCAGGCTTCTGGATCGGCATGGGTATGCTGACCAAGGGGCCAGTCGCCTATCTTATCGCGGTACTGACGATGGGGGTCTACTGGGTGTATCAGCGGTTTCGCTTTTATGTGAATGTGCCGCAGTTTTTATTCTTCACGCTATCCGCCACTATTGTCAGCCTGATTTGGTTTGGGCTGGAAACGATGAAGAACGGGCCGGAATTCATGATCGAATTCAATGTGTACCAGTACCGGCTATTCAGTACGCCGGACGCCGGGCACCGGGGCTTTCCGGGTTATCATTTTGTGGTTTTGCTGCTGGGCTGCTTCCCGGCTTCCGTTTTTGCACTGCGCGCCTTCTTCAAGCTACCGGAGGAGGACAAGGCCTTTCAGGTTGACTTCCGCAGATGGATGAAGTTTTTATTCTGGACGGTGCTGATCCTGTTCACGATTGTCAAGTCCAAGATCGTACACTACTCCTCCATGTGCTACTTCCCGCTGACTTACCTGGCAGCGCTGACCATTGAAGGCCTGATCAGCGGGAAAGTGGCGTTTAAGCCCTGGATCAAGGGGTTCCTGTACAGTATTGGGGGGCTATACATCCTTCTTACCCTTGCCCTGCCATTTGTAGGCATGCAGGCAGAGGTGCTGGCACCGATGTTTAAGGACCCATTTGCTCAGGGGAACCTGCAAGCTAAGGTCAACTGGACAGGATGGGAAGTCATTCCGGGACTTTTCCTGCTTGGGCTGCTAATATTCTTCAGCCGTTTGATGAAAAAAAGCCGGCAGCGCGCCTTTGCCTTGCTTTTTGGGGGCATGGGGCTTTTCGTAATGCTCACGCTCATCTTCTTTATTAAGCGGATTGAAGGCTACTCCCAACGCGCTGCAGTAGAGTTTTTCAAGGAACGGGCTGCTGAAGATGCGCATTATCTGGTTACGGGCTACAAATCATACGTGCACTTATTCTACACGAAGACTCAGCAAAGCGGAGAAGCCTGCTTTAAAGACGAGGCCTGCCGGGAAGAATTGCTTAGCGAACCTGTTACCAAACCGGTATATATTGCCACTAAGGTACATAAAGCCAAAGCCCTCCACGACAATCCCAACCTGGAGTTCCTGGAAGAGAAAAACGGTTTTGTCTTTTTCCGGCGGCTCCCGGATTAGCAAGTTTCAACAAGTTTTGATTTTATTTCACTACTTTTGATCAGACAACCACTCTAACAAGCTATGAGGCGCTTCATAAGGCCCAAATACAGTAAACTTGATGACAAAGCCCTGATCGACCTTTTCAAAAACAAGGGTGACGAAGCGGCACTCAATTGCCTGATAAAGCGCTATTTATCCAAAGCCTACTATTTCGCGCTAAGCATCC
>CAZNHN010000121.1:3783-6142 GCA_964572415.1 uncultured Phaeodactylibacter sp. | reverse complement strand
TATGGGCGAATCTGAAAAAAAACCTGCAAAAATACCCCATAGACAACTTCTCTTCCTGGCTCATGAAAGTCGTCAAAACAGAAAGCCTGAAAGTCCTAAAACTCCGAATGAAGCACCGGGCTGAGGTTCTTGCTGAAAAAAATGACCCCGCGCTTATGGAATTTCCACTTTTTGAAGCTCTTGATGATGGAGACCCCGAATTGGAAAAACTTTCGAAAGCCGTTGATGGATTGAAAGAAGAGCAAAACCGATGTATCGTCGCTTTTTACTTCCAGGATATGTCCTATGAAGAAATAGCCGAAGAAGAAGGCTTTGAACTCAGCAAAGTCAAAAGCCACCTCCAAAACGGAAAACGAAACCTCAGATTGCAGTTAACCAAATGAACATGAAAAAGGAAGTACCAAAGGATAAAAAGCGTTTGGAAAATGAAGATTTCCTAAGATTTCACCGTACTGGCAAAACAGATATTGACCCTACCGAATATGATGTGTTTTCTCAGGCTGCCCTGAAAGGCGTGCGCTACCAAAAAGAAGATCCGGAACTGGTGCTTAACCGAATGGAAAAACGGCTCAATCTGAAGACTACTGAAAACAAGGTTGTCTCTGTACGGATGTTTCTGACTGCTGCTGCCAGCGTACTCATCTTAGTCAGTGTTGGTTATCTGGCCTTTTTTCAGGATACTGCACTTTCAGGCGAGCGTCTTTATCAGGATCACTTTGAGGCAATTAGCTATGTGGATGATGACATCAGCCGGGGAACCCGGGCACAGGGGTCTCGTTCAGGCAACACAAAAGAAAGAGCTGTACAAGCCTATTCAAGTGAGCAATACGATGAGGCAGAAGGCCTGTTCCAACTCTACCTCAGTTTAGCAGAGGAGGAAGACCGTATTGCCCGCTTTTATTATGGCATAACCCTGCTGGAACAACGAAAATTTAACGCTGCCATTTCTATTTTCACCGATACCAAAAACCGGCCACCAATTGATGGGTTAGAACGTCCGGCAACCTACTATCTGGCACTGTCTTACGTGCGGCAGGAACAACATGAAAAAGCATATCCGCTTTTAAAATTACTTGCAGACAAAGAGGACCGATACGGGAGAACGGCACGGGAACTTCTTTCAGCCTACGGTCTTTGATGCCCGGTTACGCCGGCTGAACCCCCAAACCAATAGGATAAGTATGATGATGGAGACCAAGCCCACCAGCGCAAAAGCCAGATAATTGGTTAGCACAAATGCCGAAAGCTGAACAGGGGTACGGTCACCTGTATACACAAAACCACTCCAGTAATAAGGATGGGCGAACAAGTCGTCATTATTCAGGCTAAAGAGCTTGGCCTGCCGCAATGCCTCAGCTTTATCCAGCCCGTCGCTTAGCTTTTCGTAATAAACACGCACTAAATCAGGAGCGATGTCGTCTTTAATAGGCCAAAGCGTCATCACAATATTCGGGCAACCGGCATAAGCGAAAGCATGCCCAAGGCTTACTGCGCCCTCGCCTGCCTTTATTTTGCCAAAACCGGTGTTGCACCCACTCAAAAAGCCTAACTGAGCCGAAATAGATTGCCCGTAGATTTCATACACATTCAGCTTTCCATCCTCCCCATCAGACTCTTTCAGCAGCAAATGGGTGGCGTTGGGAAACTGATCATTGATATCAGTATGGGTCGCCAGATGAAGTATACCGGTTTTTGAGCACCAGTTTTTAAACGCTGCTTCCGTTGCCGCTGCTCCCCTTAGAAAGGTGCCCTGAAAGAGCTGATCCAGACCATCAATTTCTTTTTGCGCACCGGGAAGTGGGCCGAACTCCTCAGGCGCATGTACGCTCCCGGCCTCACCTGTAAAATACGGCGCCATCGCAGTGATACCGTAACGGATTCCCACCTCCCGCTGAACGCCCTTAAACTGGTAAGCGGTGCTGCCTGACAACAGTCTTCTGATCTGATACGCTTCCATCAGGTACGTAGGCCGCTTACGATCCGGTTCAGCCATTACAAACTGGTCAAAAGGGATGTAGGCAAGCGGGCCATCCGGGATGATAACCAGCTTGTCCCCTTTTAGATAAGGCTCCAGGGGACCAAACACTTGTTGATAGACCTTGTGGCTCGCCTGGCTCACATCATCGCCTTTGTTGCGCAGAGCACTATGAAGGGCTTTGATGTTTTCTGTCAGATTATGGGTCTGAAGCCTCAGAAAATGGGTGTTTTTTTTATCCGCTATGAGTACATACAAAGCTTCATCGGCCTGAAAGTATTCAATCAGAGTCTCCTCCGGGTATAATACTTCCTCGCGGATGACTTCTAAACCAGGCATATTCACATCAATCCGGGTCTTATAATACCTCGGGAAATCCCTGCT
>CAZNHN010000121.1:0-3708 GCA_964572415.1 uncultured Phaeodactylibacter sp. | reverse complement strand
ATAATGCCTTATTCTTTTCCATGTAGAGAAAAGCGCTTTCCTGATGTTCCAGGGCGCCGGTTTCCTGATACTGTTCATAATGCATATCAATGAGGGCATTGTAAAGCCCTTTGGCATTTGCCGCCATCAACTCTTTGGAAAGCGAACCCTGATAAGATAGCCGGGACACCGTAACTGCAGTATCCGCTGCTTCTAATGTTTTGAGCGCTATGTCCCGGAAAGCCGGGTCTGACCGCTTATCAGCCAGTTGCCCCAGCAATCTTGCCTGTACCTGAAACAGCGTCAGGGTATAGGCAATGGCTTCCATCGCGCGCCAGTCCGGTGAATCAGTGTAACTTTCCGGCTGATAGCCTGGAATAAGGGCTTTGTAAGATGCCTGTATCGCATTCAGGCCTGCTTCCGGCTCTCCCATTGCCTCCATGACCAGGCTTTTCATGAGTTGGGTACTGGCATTAACGGCCACATCTCCATACTCTGGCTTAATCGCTTCTGCTTTTGTTACCCAGTCCATGGCTTCATTAAGCCGGTTGGACTCCAACATGATCTTGGAAAGGTAATTGAATGCAATTTTCAGAAAGGTAGAATTTCCTAACGTAGATGGCATTTGGCTGGCTTGAGCAACAACTTCACGCAACAAGCCCCTGCATTCTTCAACCTGACCACTCTCGTTGTAAGCCCAAACCAGATTAAGCAGGGTAGACAATGTGTTTTCATCAAGCTCAGGGCTTATTGCTTGCCGGATGGCTAATGCCTTCTTCAAAAGCTTTATGCCAACATCCCAATCTTTAACCTCGACATAAAGGTTACCGAGGTTATTCAAAGCCCGGGCATAATCTCTTTGCTGAACCGCTGCTTCCACTGCTACTTCCTGCGTGTAAATGGCTCTCTCCAGGTCGCCCATTTCCGCGTAAGCATGCGCCTTATTGTTTTGTGCCGTAAATACTTCGGTCGGGTCATCAACCTTACGTGCAATAATAAAGGCTGTGTCCAGGTAAGCCAGGCACTTCTTCCAGCTGCGTCTTGATCCATAAGTATAGCCTAGATTATTATAAGCAGTGAAGGTGTGGGCATGATTCCAGCCAAAAAGCTTTTTTGACGCGGCTTTGGCCCGGTGATAAAAGGCCAGTTTTTCTTCATAATTTCGAATGATGCCCTGGTAATACCCCATATTTATTAGCGTGACGGGAAAAAAAGATAAAGTATCGGTGTGCAGATGGGTGGTGGCAATACGATAGCTTTCCTGTATATCTATATTTCCTTTCCTTAAGTCTGCGCCCCCCTCGTAAGCCATCTCGCTTGCCCATGTTTTCATCATGTAGTAATTGGAATCCGCTGCAAAATAAGGATAGGCTTCCTGGTAAATACGGTAAGCTGCCTTATACGCATTTGCCTTCCGAAGCGCATCGGCCTCACAAACCAGTACCTCTGGTGTTTCATATTGCGCAAACACAGTGGGTAATAGCAAAAGCTTGAAAAGGCCCCACAGGCATAATTTTTGTAAATCCATAGTCCCCCCATATATTGATCCTATCCTGAAAATACTCCTTTCATGAAGAAAATGAAAGTTTATCCTCAAAATCAAAAACTTTTCCGCGTGATTGGAGTTAGGTGCACGTAATAGGTTTTAGTTAAAATAGTTGAGTTGCACGCAGGATGAAAACCCTGTGTGCAATTTTTTTTGTCCCATGCTGATCTCTATCGTCCTGCTCTTATTGGTGGCCCTGTATTTTCTGATCCCACGCGGCACACTGCTGCACGAGGCCACCCGGCTGCCGGCACTATGGATTCAATCGGTTTGGAAACAGCGCTCCGGGGCAGAGGCTACGAAATTTAGCTATGGGGAGCACCCCCGGCAGTATTATCTTTTCTGCCCTGCACCCCGGTCAGAGCATTGGATTATCTATTTTCACGGCGGAAGCTGGAGATGGGGGAAACCCGACTTTTTCCTAAAGCATGCCCGAGTGCTGAATGACCTTGGGTTTAATGTAATACTCCCATCCTACCGCCCCTGTCCAAAGCATAATTACCAGCACATTTCACAAGACCTGATCCGTTTGCTGAGAATACTGCCGAGGCATCATTCCAACTGGTCAGCAGCACGTACACTGACCGGAGGCATGTCTGCGGGGGGGCATCTCGCAGCATTACTTGCCCTGGACACCAGCCTGATCGCTTCAGCCCTGCCGGGTGAGCTTCCGCTTGCCGGACCAAAAACGGAGCCGTTATTTACTATGGCCAACCCGGCTGCCCATTTACCCCTTAATCACTCCCAGCGAGGGCTGATCATCCATGGTGAAAAGGATGGAATGGTCCCTACTGCAGCGGCTACTGCGTTTATCCGGCAGGCGGAAACAGGCTCTGGCAACCTGGAAGCTCATCTTCTACAAGGAGAAACCCACCTGAGCATAGCTGCATGGCCGTTTAACAACTTGCGGGTAAAACAAATGCTGATAAACTGGCTCGCCCAGTGCAAGTCAAAGTCACCGTTAACTTAACATTCCCCATAATCTCTCCCTTCGCCCCAAAGCTCTCCTCTTTGCAATAATCACAAAACATCCCACTGCCCCAGCCGTTTTACTGTAGTACTGATTACATCATTGAAAATCAAACCTGTAAATGGCTAACCAATCCAACCCAAAGCCTGACCCTTCCGGCAAAAAGCGAAACCCCACATCCGGCAGGTCACCATCCTGGCTGTTGTATATCTTACTGGCTTTGCTTTTGGGGCAAGCCGTTTTTTACTTTTCCGGCTCCCAAACGGAAGAAATATCCTGGAGCCGGTTCAAGCAAGAGATGCTGGGCAATGGAGATGTTTATAAAATTGATGTAATTAACCAAACTACAGCCGAAGTCTATATTGAAGCTGAGGCGCTGGCTACTAACCGCTATCCCGAGGTGGATTCCAGCCAAACGGGACCGCACTATACCTTTAATATTGGTTCGCTGGATAACTTTCAGGAGACGCTGGACGAAAATCAGGAAGCTACAGGTAACACTATTGACCTGGCCTTTAAGCAACGAACGGACTGGCTTGGCAGCATTCTATCCTGGACCCTTCCCATCCTGATCATTATTGGTATTTGGATCTTCATCCTTCGCCGTATGCGCCCCGGGGCAGGTATGGGCGGTGGAGGTGGCAATATTTTTGACATCGGAAAGTCCAAAGCCAAGTTATTTGAAAAAGGCTCCAGTGATGTCACCTTCAAAGATGTCGCCGGGCTGGAAGAAGTAAAAGTAGAAGTCAAAGAAGTCGTTGATTTCCTGAAGAACCCTTCCCGCTATACCAAATTGGGTGCGAAAATCCCTAAAGGTGTTCTGCTCGTTGGCCCTCCGGGCACCGGTAAGACCTTGCTGGCGAGAGCGGTAGCGGGTCAGGCTGAAGTCCCCTTCTACTCTATCTCCGGTTCTGAGTTTGTGGAAATGTTTGTAGGGGTTGGAGCCTCAAGGGTGCGCGACCTTTTCAAGAAGGCGAAGCAGACCTCCCCCAGTATTATCTTTATTGATGAGATTGATGCCATTGGGCGCTCCCGGGGCAAAAGTGCAGCCATGCAGGCCAATGATGAGCGGGAAAACACCCTCAACCAAATCCTGACAGAAATGGATGGCTTTGGCACCAACACTGGTGTCATTGTGATGGCTGCAACGAACCGTGGCGATGTCCTTGACCGGGCACTGCTGCGCCCTGGCCGCTTCGACCGGCAGATTTAC
>CAZNHN010000120.1:11629-17569 GCA_964572415.1 uncultured Phaeodactylibacter sp. | reverse complement strand
GGGCCTGAACAGGCTGTTCGATCGCGGTAGTGCTGACCATGACCGGGCAGTCAAAGCTGAAGGCGCATTGCGCATCGTCTACTGAGGAATAAGCAAGGGTGTCAGCCAGGCGGAAGCACTGCAGCTCGGCGTATTCGCTTGGGTTGAGCAGCCCCCGGTAGAGGGGCCCGGCGAGGCTGCCCACGCCGCTAATCCAGGTTTCCTGCAGCCCGTTGGTGGGCACAAAGTTGATTACGGTGCGGACATCTGCTCCGGAACCCACGGTAACAACGCTGCTTACTTTAAGCATGGTGCTGCCGGAAAACTCAACAAACTCCAGCATAATTTCATCGCCGGCTTGCAGGCTGAAATCGTACAGGAGGTGTTCCTGCGTCTCTCCGGGGCGGATAAAGAAGCTGCGCACGCCGGTCGACCGAACTGCAGCGAGGTAGGTGGTGTCACCACTATCCGGGCTGATACTGAGCATTGGGGTGTAGTGGCGCCCGGCGATCAGCGTGTCCCCACAGGCGACTTGCCGAAAGGTGTCAAGCCCGGCAATATTGCTACGGAAGCCCTGCCAGGCAGCGTCCTGTACCGGAAAAGACTGCCCTGTTGCCGGGCGGGCCGACAGCAGGGCAAGCCATAGGAATAAAGCAATGCGTTGTGGCATAAATGCGGTTTTATTTTACCGCAGGCGCCTCATCAAAAATCGGAGCTTCCACTTGCGTGCGGAGCAGGTCTTCCATGTTTTCCCGCTTGCGGATCAGGTAGGCCTGCCCTTCGTGGACGAGCACCTCTGCGGGCCGGTAGCGGGAGTTGTAGTTGGAAGCCATAGAGAAACAATAAGCACCTGCATTATGCATACAAATGAAATCGCCCTCCTGAAGTTCCGTCATTTGCCGGTTTATGCCAAAAGTATCCGTTTCGCAAATGTAGCCGACCACGGTGTAGAAGCGGGCCTTGCCTTTGGGGCGGGAGATATTGGTGATTTTGTGGTAAGCGTTGTAGAACATGGGGCGGATGAAGTGGTTCAGCCCGGAGTCTACGCCCGCAAAGACGGTAGAGGTGGTTTGCTTAATAACATTCACCTGCGCAAAGAAGTAGCCGGCTTCGCTTACCATGAATTTGCCGGGCTCAAACATCAGCTTGAGGTCTTTACCGTATTCTTCGCAAAACTTATTGAAACGCTCCGATATGCGGCTACCCAACTCCTCAATATCTGTTTCCACGTCCCCTGGCTTATAGGCCACTTTGAAACCACTGCCAAAGTCGATATAGTCGAGGTCAGGAAATTCCCTGGCGATGTTCAACAGGATTTCTGCTCCGCTCAGGAAGACTTCCGGGTCGAGGATATCTGAACCGGTATGCATGTGGACGCCTTCCACCTTGAGCCCGGTCGCCTCCACAATGCGGTGCACAAGCGGCATTTGGTGGAAGGAGATGCCAAACTTGGAGTCGATATGCCCCACTGAGGTCTTGGCATTGGCCCCGGCCATGATGTGGGGGTTGATGCGCACGCAGACCGGCGTATCCGGAAAGGCCTGCCCAAACTGCTCCAGAATGGATGTATTATCGATATTGATCTTTACGCCGTAGGACACAGCTTCTTCAATTTCTTCCAGGCTGACGCAGTTGGGCGTGAAGATGATGTCCTGCGGGTCAAAGCCCGCCCGTATGCCCATGGAGACTTCCTGTACGGACACGGTGTCCAACCCGGAGCCCATTTTCCGGAAGAGTTTCAGGATGTTGATATTCGACAACGCTTTGCAGGCGTAGTTGAGCTGCAGGCGTTTGACTTTCATGGCATTTTCCATGCGTTTGTACTGCCGCTGAATAATGGCACTGTCATACACATAAAGCGGGCAGCCATACTCCTCGATGAGCTGCAGCGGATCCACGCCTCCGCTAAGGACGTAACGGTCGTTGTCTAAAACCATGGTCTTGAGTTCATTTTAGCCTGCAAAGATAAAGAATGGATCAGGAAAAATGGGGCTTATTGGCAGGCTAATAGGGCAAACGCACCAAACTAAGTTTTCATGAAAAGGGGCGATGAAGGCTCTTAGGCATGGCGATTTAGTCTGTTCTTTGCCTCAAGCCGGCGGGCTTTCACTTTTTGCATCGCCCAAAAAGTGAACAAAAACGCTAGAAATTCGCAAACTCCTCCGTCGAACATGCAATTTCGGCAGCCGCCACCCGCTCTAACGTGTTCCGCGACATGTTCCAAACGTGCTCCAATCCCATTCAACTTTTGGTGCGTTTGCCCTAGCAGGCTAATGCCCCATAAAACGTTGATTGATGGCCACGAGGCGCTCCAAAATATCCAGCACAGCCTCAAGGTTGCCGGTTTTTTTCTGTTCCGGATTGAGGAGCAGGTACTCGCGGAAGCCCTGTGCCACCTTGTCGGCATCGTCGGTTTTAGCGGAGAAACGGCTGAGCAATTCCAGAAGGTTGTCCTGCCGCTGACTGTTATCAGGGTTGAGTATAGGGTGGTCAGAAAGCTCTGATTCCAGCAAAAAAGCGGGGGCTACGTCAAAGAAATAGGCGATCCTGAGGAAGTTAGCCGCATTAGGTTCTACGGTCCCCGTTTCGTAAGAAGCAATATTGCTTCGCTTCAACCCAACTTCCTGTGCCAGCTTTTGCTGACTGAGCCCGCGGGCTCTTCTTAGCGATTTGAGATTTCGCGAAAATGGAGTCTTTGCCAATGCTACGTCAAATAAATAGGTAATGCCCTCATCCACGCAAGCCATGAGGGGATCAAAAACAATGTTGCAAGTTAGGAAATCTTTTTATTTGGTGCTCAGAAAAAAACAGCTGGGCATAAAAAAACCGGGCTTGCCTCTTCCAGGTGCCCGGCTTTGTCAGGTGATTGGGTGAATAGGGTATAGATTTATTTGGTTCTCATACCTGCAAATTCAGGGTGGCGGTTCATCCATCCTGACATAAAAGAACAGGTCGTTTTGATTTTATAGCCCATTTTCTCAGCGAAGCGAACGGCTTCCATGGCCATTTTTTCTTCAATGTCTACGCCGCTGAGTACTTCGGGGACATAGGTTTTTTTAATCTCCAGTACATTCGGGTTAGGATCTGTGTGGATGTGGTACTGCATGTACACATCTTCGTCCCCCTTCATATCGAAGCGGAATTGTTCGCGTGAAGTGTCCTGATGAATGTCTAACGCTTGTTTCGTAATTTCCATAATTAACTTGAATGTGTTTTGGTTCCTAAGCCTGTTGGCTCGAATTACTCGATGTAAACGGTTTTGGGGTTGGTAAATTCCCTTAGACCGTAGTGGGATAGCTCTCTGCCATAACCGCTGTTTTTAATACCACCGAAGGGTAATCGCGGGTCTGACTTAACCATCTCATTTACGAAACAGGCCCCTGCCTGCAGATGTTCGCGCGCTATGTGTTCGCCTCTTTCTATATTTTGTGTGAATACCGCGCTGCCGAGCCCGTAGCTCGTGTCGTTAGCGATGAGGATCGCCTCTTCTTCGTCCCAGGCCTGAATGACAGAAGCCACCGGGCCAAAGAGTTCTTCATGATAAGCCGGGGTGCCCTTTTTTACATCGGTGAGGATGGTGGGCGGGTAGAAAAAGCCTTTGCCTTTAGGCTTTTTGCCGCCGATGATCCGTTTGGCACCGCCTTTGAGGCTTTTTTTGACCTGCGCGTGAAGTTGGTCGCGGAGGTCCTGCCGTGCCAGAGGCCCCAGTGCGGTATTGGCTTCCAGGGGGTCGCCCATGACGGCTTCTTCCATTTGGGCCTTGAAGGCTTCCAGAAACTGATTGTACACCTGCCGCATCACAATGAAGCGCTTGGCACCAATACAGCTTTGCCCGTTATTGAGCAGCCGCCCTTTGGTGCAGACCTGTGCCGCTTTAATGACATCTGCATCATCGAGAATAAGGTAGGGGTCGCTGCCCCCCAGTTCCAGTACGGTCTTTTTGAGGGCTTTGCCGGCCATACCTGCCACCGCCCGCCCGGCACCGACGCTCCCGGTGAGGGTGACCCCTCTGACGACGCGGTTTTTGATGATCTTCTTGACGCGCTTTTCGTCAATAATTAAACTGGAAAAAACGCCTTTGGGGAAGCCGGCTTTCTCCATGATGTCGGCTATAGCGAGTGCACAGCCGGGCACATTGGGGGCGTGCTTGAGCAGAATGGTGTTGCCCGCCATGAGGTTGGGCGCAGCAAAACGGAAGACCTGCCAGAAGGGGAAGTTCCAGGGCATGACTGCCAGGATTACGCCCAGCGGGCGGTAGGAGATATAGCTTTTGGAGGCTTCTGTGGCAATGTATTGATCTCTCAGAAAGCGCTCAGCGTTCTGGGCGTAGTAGAGGCATACCCAGGCGCATTTCTCCACCTCCGCCTTAGCATCTTTGAGGAGTTTGCCCATTTCGCGGGTGATGAGCATCGCCAGGGCGTCCTGTTCTTCCCCCAAAATACGGGCGGCCTCCCGGAGCAGGCGGGCCCTTTCCTCCAGGTCGGTGCGGCTCCATTCCTGAAAGGCGGCCTGAGCACCAAAAATGGTCTTGTTCAGCTTCTTGTTGCTGATGAGCTTATAGGATTTGACATTTTTGCCCGTAGTCGGGTCGATTGCAGTTTGCATGTTATTATGGAGTCGATTTTTTACTTAAAGTGATATGCCGAGGGTTTGGCTGATGTCCAGTAGCTGTACTTCCAGTTCGTCTAATTCATGGTACCATTGCCCGAGCACGCTATCCTGCTTCAGGTGCTGAGTGCGCTCGCTGAGTTGTTTGTATTGTTTCTCCAAAGCCTCTGCCTGAGCACGGAGTCTTCCGGCCTCCTGCCGGGGGACGCTGTAGGCTTTTCGACGCATTTTTTCCGTGCGCCGGTTGATTTCCTGCATCGCTTCGCCCAGCCGGAGCAGCATGACTTCCCGGATACTGTCCCGCACTTCATAGACATCGTCACTATCCGGTGGGACGGTATTGTCGATAGGGCGGCATTGCAGCAGGAGCAGGCTGAGTAATAAGACTGTTGTGTAGGTTTTCTGCATTTGCTGAAATCTAAAGCTGTGATTGAACCCTTCCAATATAGTGAATCCCGGGGACTCTGCGGATTGCCTTTAAATCGTCTGAGTTTGAGTTTTTATCTTAAGAAAATCCCTATATTTCGGCTCAAACCAAGCAACTCATTTTAGAAACATGCACTACCGGCTGATGTTCTCCTTTGTCTTATTGTGCGCCGTTCTGCCCGGCCTGTACGGGCAGGCGCAAAAGGTAGTTGGTTATTTGCAGTACGGGCGGGGTTATATGCTGGATGAAATTCAGTTTGAAAAGCTGACCCACCTGTGTATTGCTTTTGCCAATCCGGATGATAAGGGCCGGTTACAAACAGGAGGCGTTGATATCAGCCCTATCGTTAAGAAGGCTAAAGCTGCTGACGTAAAAGTACTCATCTCGGTAGCAGGCGGTGCGCTTGACCCGGACTGGGCGGCGGCCTGGAAGACTTATATGCAACCCTGGAACCGGCAGTATTTTGTGGAGGAGATCATGGGCTATGTCCGCCGGCATCAGTTGGATGGGGTGGATGTGGACCTGGAGTGGAAGCATGTTGACCACCATTACAGCCCTTTCGTTCTGGCGCTTGGGCGGGCTTTGCATGCGGAAGGTAAGCTCATCACAGCGGCGCTGCCGGGGAAGAAGCGTTACAAGCATATCAACGATGCTGCGCTAGGTATCTTGGATTTTATTAATGTTATGGCGTACGATCTTACCGGTCCCTGGGCACCTGCCCAATCGGGGCCTCATTCTCCATACACCTTTGCAGCGTCTTGTTTGAAGTACTGGAAAAAGCAGGGCGTTCCCGCTTCCAAACTGGTTTTGGGGCTGCCGTTCTATGGTTGGGACTTTACGAACCGGGACCGCATCCGGTCTGTGAATTATGGCGTAATTGTAGACCGGAACCCGGCATTTGCCCACCTCGATCAGGTCGGGGATGA
>CAZNHN010000120.1:0-11572 GCA_964572415.1 uncultured Phaeodactylibacter sp. | reverse complement strand
CAATGAATATTCCCTGCTGGAAGCGGTCAGCCGGGTGATGCGTGGCGATACTGCGGCCTTGCCTGAGCAGCAGCCCCTGATTGCTGCCCTGGAAGAAGAAAAAGAAAAAATTGTTGCGCTCAAAGCGGAACCGCAGCAGCAAGCCACCGCGCGCTTCATTGGCCCGATGCTGCCTCCGGACGAAGTGGCAGCCGGTTTTGGCGATCATCCTCTTGTTGCGGAGCGGACGGATCCTTACCGGCTGGATTTGGAGGTGCTGCCCAATCCATTTGCCGATACCATTACTATTGTCAATCATGAAAAGGATCCTATCCATCTGGTGTTGACCAACGACAAGGGGCAGGTTCTGTTTGAATCTGATGTGCAGCCAAATTCTACCCTGACCTGGGAAACTTCCAGCTTTCCGCATGGTTATTATACTTTCTCTGCTATGGTTGGCGGGCGGCAACTGTCCCACCGGCTGATCAAGCGGATCCCTGCGGATAAGCCATTGAATGGCGTACAATCTAAAGGAGGGGTACTGCAAAACTGGCCCCAACACTAAGCGGAACCATCCAAATCGAACCATAACTAACTGACCTGAAAGATGATGAAGTGTAAGATGTGTATGCTACTGGTCTTGATGCTGCCCCTGCTAATGCGCGGGCAGGCGCCCGAGCGCTGGACAGCAACTGAGATTTACCAGGGTATTGAGAAGTTAAACTTCCTGGGTTCTGCCCTGTACGTAGCCGCTCACCCGGACGATGAGAATCAGCGCCTGATTGCCTATCTCGCTAATGAATACAATGCCGAAATGGCTTACCTTTCTCTGACAAGGGGCGATGGCGGGCAAAACCTGATCGGCCCGGAAATCCGGGAACTGCTTGGCGTCATTCGTACACAGGAGCTCCTGGGTGCCCGCCGCATTGACGGAGGCAGGCAGATGTTTACCCGGGCAAACGACTTCGGGTATTCGAAGCACCCCGATGAAACGCTGGAAATCTGGCAGCGGGAGGAAGTCCTGGGCGACGTGGTCTGGGCTATCCGCAAGTGGCAGCCGGATGTGATCATCAATCGCTTTGATCACGAGTCAGCCGGGCGTACACACGGGCACCACACTTCTTCGGCGATTTTATCCTATGAAGCCTTTGATTTGGCAGGCGATCCTGAAGCCTACCCTGAACAATTAAACTACCTGGACCCCTGGCAGCCCCGCCGCCTGTTTTTCAATACCTCCTGGTGGTTCTACGGCAGCCGGGAAGCTTTCGCGAAAGCGGACAAGACCAACCTGATGAGTGTGGATATCGGCGTGTATTATCCGATGCGCGGTAAGTCCAATAATGAGATCGCTGCCGAGGCGCGGAGCATGCATAAATGTCAGGGCTTCGGGGCAACTCTGCAGCGGGGCACACAGCAGGAATACCTGAAACTGCTCAAGGGCGATATGCCTGCGCAAAAAGAAGACCTGTTCCAGGGCATTAATACCACCTGGAGCCGGGTGAAAGGAGGAGAGGCCGTTGGTGCGATCCTGGAACAGGCCCTGGAAAACTTTACTTTCGAGCAGCCTTACAAAGTGGTGCCCTACCTCCTAGATGCCCGCAAAGCGATGGATGGGGTAGAAGAGGGGTACTGGAAGCGGGTCAAGTCCAAAGAGCTGGACGAGCTCATCCTGGCTTGTATGGGAATGTACGTGGAAGCCACGGCCGAGGATTATTCCGCCACACCGGGCGAAACTATTGAGCTGACGATGGAGGCCATCAACCGTTCGCCGGTTACTGCGCGGCTCAAATCGGTGACTTACGAGCCGGTGATGGCGGATACGACGCTGGCACTGGAACTGGAGAATAATCAGCAGTACGAGTTTTACAAAAAGCTGGAACTGCCCGATAATATGAGCTACACCAATCCGTACTGGCTCAATGAGGAAGGCTCCCTGGGTATGTACAAGGTGGAAGATCAGCAACTGCGCGGACTGCCGGAAACGCCCCGGGCTTTGCAAGTAGCTTTCCATCTGGAAATTGAAGGCATGCCCATGACCGTCATCCGGGATGTGGTGTACAAGGAAACGAAGCCCTCGCAGGGGGAGACCTACCGGCCCTTTGAAGTGACGCCACCGGTGTTCGCCAATATTGCGGAGAAGGTATATGTTTTTGCCAGTGACGAGCCACAGGAGGTGGCAGTCCGGGTACGGGCAGGCAAGGATGAAGTGAAAGGGCAGTTGTCGCTGTCCTTACCGGAAGGCTGGCGGGCCGAGCCTGCAAAAGCGGCATTTGAAATTGCTGCCAAGTCCGGAGAGCAGGTGGTTACTTTCATGCTTTATTCCCCCGCTGAGCAAAGCGAGGGGCGTATTCAGGCGGTAGCTACCCTGGAGAATGGGAAAGCTTATACTAAAGGCTTGAATATCATTGCCTACGATCATATTCCTACACAGACTGTCATGTTGGAGAATAGTGCCAAAGTGGTGAAAGTAGATATTGCCACAGCCGGCAAGCAAATTGGCTACATCATGGGAGCCGGGGATGAAATCCCAAACAGCCTGGAGCAGATCGGGTATGAGGTGACCCTGCTGTCGGATGAAGATATTACCCTGGAGCAATTGCAGCAGTACGATGCCGTGATTTTGGGGATCCGCGTTTACAATACCAATGAGCGCATGGCTTTTCATCAGCCGGTACTGCTGGACTATGTCAAACAGGGCGGCACCCTCATCAATCAGTACAATACCACCTGGAACCTCAAAGTGGATATGGAAGATATCGCGCCTTACCACCTGAAAATCAGCCGCGACCGGGTGACCGTAGAGGAAGCCGAGGTGCGTATGCTCGCGCCTGATCATCCGGTACTCAACTGGCCGAATAAAATCACGACATCTGATTTTGAGGGCTGGGTTCAGGAAAGAGGGCTCTACTTCCCCAATGAGTGGGGCGATGAGTTCACAGCGGTCTTGTCCAGCAATGACCCCGGCGAAGACCCGAAGAACGGTGGGCTGTTAGTGGCGCCCTACGGTGAAGGGTACTACATTTATTCCGGCTACAGCTGGTTCCGCGAGTTACCGGCAGGAGTGCCCGGTGCCTACCGCTTATTTGCCAACCTGATTTCAATTGGGAAGGAGAACCGATAGGGCAGGGATCAGGAAATAACAAGGTTCAAAATACAGCGGGCCGGGTCAACGTTGACCCGGCCTGCTGTATTAAATATATCGGGAAAGGGCATTAGTGAGCTGCAGGATGCTGCCTTGTGATTTGCTGAAAGATTTCCTCAGTGCTGATGTTGCCGGTCAGGTCAGCATCTTCCTCCATTTCGGCTGTCTGTTCGGCCTCTTTGACCCGTAGTTTCGGATTGACAAAGGCATAGTCCATTTCATCGTATTCGTAGATTGACCAGCGGCCCCATTTGTATTCCAGGGCGGTCAGGCTTTCCACCCAGTCGCCGGAGTTGAGATAAGTAACCTGATGCCCATGTGCTTCCTGTGAGCGCATTTGTGCCCGGTGGATGTGCCCGCAGACCACGTAGTCGTATTTTTGCTCTCCGGCCAGCTGTATGGCTGTATCCTCAAAATCCGAAACAAATTTAATCGCTTCCTTGACCGATGATTTTACCCGCTTGGCAAAGGACATCCGCGGTTTGCCCATCGCCATGCGCACCTTGTTGATGAAGCGGTTGAGCATAATAAGCCAGTCGTAGCCTTTGCCACCGATTTTGGAAATCAGGGGCGAGTACTTAATGAAGAGATCGAAGATATCTCCGTGAAAAATCCAGTAGGTTTTGCCATTGAGTTGGAGCAGGAGCTTATCGCGCAGGTGGATATTGCCGGAAGAGAAATCAGAATACCGGCGCAGGGCATCATCATGGTTGCCGGTGATATAGTAAACTTTGGTGCCTTTGGCGGCCATCTTCAGGATGCGCTGAATGACCTGAATGTGCTCCTTCGGGAAGTACCGTTTGCGGAACTGCCACATATCAACGAAGTCTCCATTGAGTATGAGGGTGCCGGTCTTAATACTTTTGAGATAGTTGAGCAGCTCTTTGGCATGGCAACCGTAAGTACCCAGATGTACATCTGAAATAATGACAATATCTAATTCCCGCTTCATATTTGCCTTGAATCTGCATGTCAGCGCGTGGAGAATGTCCAAAACTGACGGTTACTATGAATGTTGCATATTGGGCGCAAATTCCGGCTTAAATGTAAAGTAGATGTAAAACGGGAATTATATATGTTTTAATCTTTTGATGTAGGGTTAAGACAAACAGAGCTTAAGTTTGATTACTGGGCATAAAGAAAGGGAGCCCCCGGTTGGAAACGCTCCCTTTCTTTTCATCCTGTTGAATAAGGTTATTCAGTGGTAGCTGGCTTAGGCCCTTCCACTTTCTTCAGGACGCGGTCATATTTGGATCTGCGGGTGGTGTCCGCTGCCAGAATAAGCTCGTCATTGGTAAGCTTTTTAATGGTGTTCGGAACCTTCTGAGAGCCAATCATAAGGAGCAGGATGTTGCCGTCCGGGCTGACATCCCAGGTGCCTTCAAGAGGAGAACTGCTGGGAGAAGTGATGGTCAGATCACCTTCTTCCCCGAAAATAAAGGCATCGTTCTGATACATCATTACAAAACGTTGCATAGATACCTGTTCCTGTGCAGAAGGTCCGGTCTTCTGGAACTCTTCACTCATACGGGCAGCATCGTATTGCCATTTGCCCAGGAGCATTTTTTTCTGTTCCTCGTTTGAGCTGCAGGCCGCAAGCAGTACGATCAAAGCTACAAAAGCTATTTTTTTCATGGGATAAGTGATTGTTAGTTAAACATTTGAATGGGGGCACAGGTTATTTCCTGCTTCAGGAAATAAAACTTACGCGCCGCAAAAGTAGGGTCTGAAACGGAAACATCCATCATTCCCACCCAAATATTTGCCCAAACTCAGGAAACAACCTTTTTTAAATGCTTGCGATAAGCTCTTGGGCTCAGGTTGGTAATTTGTTTGAACTGCCGGTTGAAGTGAGACAGGTTATTGAAGCCACTTTCAAAACTGACCGCTGCAATGGTCAGGCTGTCATCGCCAAGCAGGCGGCAGGCATGAGCAATGCGGAATTCGTTCACAAACTGGCTGAATGTTTTGCGGGTGAGCTTTTTGAAATACCGGCAAAACGCAGGCACAGTCATGTTAGCCAGCCGGGCTGCTTCGTCAAGGTTGACTTCATCTTTGAAATTGTGCTGTACGTACTGGTAGATGGCTTCTATACGATTCTGATCCTGAGTGTTAACCTCAAGTGCAAAGCCACTGGCATTGAGCATTTCGTAATCCTCGGCAGCAGCCATCTCCTGCAGAATATGCAGGAGGGTGAGCAGGCGGTCGAAACTATCCTGCTGTAACATTTCCTGAAGCTGTTGCCCCACTTTTTCTTTTACCTTCCCACCAAAGGAAAGTCCCTGCCGCGATCGCTGGAAAAGCTGTTTGATGGTTTGCATTTCAGGCTTGTTCAGGAAATCAGGGCCCAGGAAGTCCTCCTTCATTTGCACGACAATCTCGGTATGTGCCTCAAAGACTTCTTCGGTAAAGCCGAAGTGCGGAAGGTTAGGGCCCAGAAAGATCAGGTCGCCGGCTTCGAAGTAGGAAATATGATCACCAATATGGCGTTTTCCCCTGCCATTGGAGACGAAAACAATTTCATACTCCGGGTGGAAGTGCCAGTTGGGATGATTGCAGTCATCTGATTCATCGAAACTCCTTAGCGTGAAGGAGTTGCCAAAAACAGGTTCTATTTTTTCAAGTGCAGCTTTCATGCTCATGGTTTTTCAGCTTGGGGCGGCCGCAGTATAATTTGGTGGTGTGGTAAGGGCTATGGGCGAAGACCACATAGCTGAGAAAAAAATGATTGGTTTCAAAAGAGAACGTTATTCGTTCTCTGTCTACAATCCTAATACAGCAGGAGTTCAGGAAAAGTTCAGCCCTTCACAAAAAGTTAATATGGTATTGATATTGGTGAAAATGGCCGAAGAATGGTTGTTGTAACGCCAGTACCTTTGCATCAGTAAATTTGAAAGAAAGCTTAAGTTTCATACACTATTTTTGAAAGTGGTGACGATCCCGTGGTTAGGGGGGCGTCACCATTATTTTTTGCATGACTTACCAATTGTCCATTTTCTAAGTAATTTTGTCTATGATCAAAACCCTCAAAACGTTCGCGTTTCATATGCCCAGCCTTTCGGTAGGGCTGACATTTTTTACATTGAGCATGCTTTTTGGCAGCTGGCTGGCCCGGTTGCCTGAGGTGCAGGCCCGTTTGGTGTTGTCTGAGGGGCAGCTTGGGCTGGCGCTTTTGGGGCTTCCGGTAGGGGCGCTGCTGATGATGCCGCTGGCCGGGTGGCTTTCTGCCCGGTTGAGCAGCGGGCAGGCGATGACGCTCTCCACTTTGCTCTTCTGTGGCGTATTTCCACTACCGGCTTTTGCAACGGGCGCCACCAGCTTGTTCGCCGGGCTTCTGCTTATCGGCTTTGTGAACAGCTTTATGAATATTTCCATGAATGCGGCAGCGGCAGCGGTGGAGCGCCATTACCATATCGCCATTATGTCGGTTTGCCACGGTATGTTTAGTCTTGGAGCGATGGTGGGCGCGGGAAGTTCCGGCCTGGTGGCCTCTCTCGGGGTTTCCCTTCAGGTGCACCTGATCACGGTTGCGCTGCTAATGGTCGGTTTGCATTTGCTGCTGCGTCCGGTCATCCAATCGCTGCCGAGTGCACCAGCGGAGAGCAGTGGGCTTTCTATTCCTCCCCGTGCCTTATTTGGGCTTGCCTTCATTGGTTTTTGCATTATGATTGGAGAGGGGGCTATTGCCGACTGGAGTGCAATTTTCCTCAGGAAGGAATTGCAGGCCGGTGCATTCATTGCAGGATTGGCCTATGCTGGTTTTTCCATGGCGATGGCGATCGGGCGCTTTATGGGTGATGGTATCCGTTTGCAGCTGGGGTTGGGCAAGGCCGTTACTATGGGAAGTTTGCTAGGTGCTGCCGGGCTCTTGCTGGCGATCTTAGCACCATTGCCATCACTGTCAGTACTCGGTTTTACCATTGTGGGGCTCGGTTTTTCCACTGTGGTGCCCCTGCTGTTTAGTGCTGCAGCCAACACGCCCGGCGTGAGTGCGGGCAATGGTATTGCGGCTGTAGCGAGCTCAGGTGTCATCGGTTTTCTGGTCGCTCCGCCCCTGATCGGGTTGATCAGTGATCATTTTGGGCTTAGCCTTGGGCTGGGGGTCGTGGTCGTGCTGGCACTTTCTGCTGCGGTGACTGCCCGTGGTATCCGGCTTTAAAGCACCTTAAGTAAAGAAGTATCGCACAGGGCAGACCACTTCAGGTTGGGGTCGGCTGCCAGGTGCGGGTACTGCCGTTGCAAAAACTGAGTGTACAAGGCCTCGCCATCCTGCTGGCCGTGCCTGCCATCGATGCCGAAAAACCTGAAGTTGTCCGACAGGTCGCAGAGGTGTACCTTGTTCAGTGAGGTTTGGAAGTAGTCGTTCAGGGCTTTTTCCAGAGACCCGCGGATGGAGCTGGGTATGATACTTGGAAGCGGCTTGATAATAGCGTTTACCAGTACCCCTACTGCTTTTTTCGGGTAGAATTCGTCATTGAGGAAATGGTCGACCTCCAGGAACCATCCCCTGAGCAGTTCCGTAATTTCCTCCCGGTTGAGATTGATGTATTCCTCACTGGTCAGCAGTACATCGGCGATGAGGTTGGGGTAGCTGGAAGAGTCCGTGAGGACTTTGATGTCCCCGCAGCCTTCTGCGATGCAGGCTTCCACAAAGGGGCTCCAGAGCACCAGCGCATCGAGGGTATCATCCTTAATGAATCTTTTGGTGAGGAGGTCCAGGTCGGTATGCTTCTGTGGAATGGCATTTACCTCACCGGGCGGAATGCCGTGCTCCTGCAGCACGTGCTTCAGGAAAGTATGGGAAGGCGAGTCCTGGGGGTAGAGTATGCGTTTGCCCCGAAGGTCAGCCACCGTTTTGATACGGCTCCTGGACAGGATGGCATCGGCACCATTAGACCACGAAGCCTGGTAGAATACCTTAGGTGACCATTCCTTGATCTTATCCGCCACATAAGGAAGGCGGTCAATGGTGCACCACATCATATCAATCTGCCCGGCTTTGAAGTCGTCGCAGAGCTGGTCCAGGTGGTCGTTTAGTTCAAAGTGGACTTCGCGTTTGTACTTTTGAAAGAGTGGAGTGTTTTCATTACGGGCAAAGCCGCCATTATACATAATGCTGGGAATGAAACCGATCCAGGTGGGCAGAGCGATTTGTACCGATTTCGCATTGATCCTTGCAATATATTCCTCGAGGGACTGAGCGATGCTTTTGTAGATTTTTCCCCGGTCGTCTCTGGCTTCCGGAAGTTTGTCGAATACCCTGAGGTTTTCAATATCGAAATGCTGATCGTAAATATCGTCCCAGCCATACAGGTGATTGAGCAGGATGGGCATGATGAAACGCTCTTCCCTGCGATAGGCATCGCTTTCGCTAAACTGTGCGTAGGTGGTCAGTAACTCACGGACTTCCTCATCTACGATATCGTCGTTGACAAATTCCGGGCTGAAAAGGAGCAGCGTGATATCTGCCCGCTTCAATTCATCCTTGAGCTGCCGCTCTACGGAGCCCCCTATGTCAATGTCGGTGGCGGTCCAGATGTGCACGTTAGGGTAGCGGGCATTGATGCTGGTAAATTGCTTTTCCAGCTCCTCCCAGGCTTCCTGATCGGCCTTTGCATAAAGAACAGCAATGTGGATGTTGGTGCTGCGGTCCTGCGTCTCTGGTATCGGTTGTATGGGCATAATTTTTAGTGTTGCGCTTCAAACATATAGTCTATACTGACGATTAAGTGGTTTGCCACAGCAAACCTACTCAATGCCTGCCTGCGTGTCGGTACTTCGGCAGACAGGTCAGCATTTACGCTGGGAAGTGGCTTGCGCTTGCCCTGATAAGCTTGACTTCATCAGCGGCCTGTCCTGACAAGCTACGCTTCGTCACGGGCCGATGTCGCAAATCCAAGATCCCGACATTTATCGTCGGTGACCACTTCGTATTGCGTATAAAACGGGGAAAAGCGCGGCTCGTTACGCTTTTGCGGGTTAAATTAAGACTTTTTTAATTTATCAGCACGCTGCCCTGAACTGTTACTGCCAAAGGGTAGTTTTTTTGCCGCTTTTTTCCTGTCAGGTTGATGGGTCACTCTTTATCTTGTTCTGCCCGTTCGCTCAGGATTTCGACCAGCTTGAATAGGGTCTTTTGAAACTGTAGCACCTCTCGTTCCGTGAGGCGGCTGTCGTTGAAGGACTCGATGATCGTTTTGGGGATTTCCTGTGCCTGTGCCTTTAGCTGTGCTCCGGCTTCGGTGAGTTGGACCAGTACACTGCGCTCGTCTTTAGCGGACCGCCTGCGGCTGATGAGCGCTTTCTGCTCCAGGCGTTTGAGCAAAGGTGTAAGGGTATTGGATTCCAGGTAGAGGCGGTTGCCAATTTGGTTGACGGTTTGCTCCCCGTGCTGCCAAAGGACCAGCATGGCCAGGTACTGCGGGTAGGTCAGGTCAAGGGCCTTTAGCAAAGGGGCGTAAATTTTTGTCGTCATTCTGGAAGCGGCGTAGAGCGGGAAACAAAGCTGGTTCTCCAGATAAAGGGCCGCTGCAGTATCGCTCATGGTTACAACAGTTTTTTGATCGTTGACTCCATCTTTTCGGGCTTCGTGACCGGTGCGAAACGCTTCACCGGTTTGCCGTTCTTGTCAATGACAAATTTGGTGAAGTTCCATTTGATTTTCTTGCCAAACAAACCCGTGAGTTCATCTTTCAGGTACCTGAAGATAGGGTGCGTACCTTCGCCGTTGACCTCCACCTTGGCAAACATGGGGAAGCTAACCCCGTAGTTCACTTCGCAAAATTCCTGGATGGCATCAGCGTCCCCGGGTTCCTGATTGGCAAATTGGTTGCAGGGGAAGCCCAATACAACGAGCCCTTCGTCCCGGTACTTTTGGTAGAGCTTCTCCAGCCCTTCGTATTGAGGCGTAAGCCCGCATTTGCTGGCGGTATTGACCACCACAACGGTCTTGCCTTTGTATTCTTCCATTTTGACTTTTTTGCCATTGAGCTGTTCGGCTTCAAAGTTGTAAAATTCCATAGCAGGTCGATTTTATCGGTTTGATTGATTGAATAGATATTTGAGTGCTCCGGTTGACCAAAGTGCCCACAAAATGAGTACAGGCTGAAAGAACAGCCGGATAAGCCGCTTACGGTCGGTATCCAGCCCAAACGCGTCAATGCCGTTGGTGTATTGGGATACGTTGCCCGGAAAGATCAGCACATAAAAGATCGCCAGCGCAATGCCCACCTTGACCTTATGGCGGGTCAGGAAAATCATTGCCAGCCCGAGCGCAATTTCCGTCACACCAGATGCAAGGACTACAAAGTCCATAAAAGCAGGGTCGTTCGGCAGCCACCTCGGTACCTGAGCCTGGAATTCCTCCCGTTGGAAGGTAAGATGCCCGATGCCGGCCAGCGCCATGAGTAAGCCCAGAATGATACGGAATACGTTTTGAAGTGTTGTTGTTTTCATTTGTATCGGTTAAGATTAAATCGGGTGCGATGTAAATATAGGAGTGTTTTTATAATTTTGCAAGGGCAAAGAGGCAATTAGCCCTTGTTCATCCGCAATACGCACTGATTTGAAGTGCAGATCAGGCAGCAGGATATTCTAAAGCCGATTCAGAACACTAAATTTTGCCTGTGCAAAAAGACCAGATGACCTCCAGAAAGCTGGACTATGAACGAGACAAGGATGACGTAACCGCATTCCTTATCCGTAACCAAGCCTATCTGATCTATCAGGATGGGCGGGGTGTCGATGAGGCTACGACAAAGGAAGTATTTTATGGCGAACTGCCCGCTACACATACCTATGAGGACAAACAGATCATAGGTTATTTTCTTAACGGGGAGCTGGTAGGGCTGGTCGATATTTTAAAGCACTACCCAAAGCCAGATACCTGGGTGATAGGGTTAATGCTGATAGAAGGGTCTAAGCGAAGGCAAGGCATAGGCCGGATGATTTATCAACAGACTGAAGCCTATCTGTTTGACAATAACACAAAGGTCGTCCGCCTGGGCGTGTTGGAGGACAATATCATCGGAAAATCCTTTTGGAAAGCCAACGGCTTTTTGGAGACCGGAGCATTCCGATGGCATACTGATAAAAGGAAAATACTGGTGTATGAGAAAGATATTTCCTGATGCGCTTAAGGGCATTTGGTACTATCCGGAAATGCTCAGATTTAGTGGCTGCTTTTTTACGCCCCGCTTCCGTTTAACAAACCCTGTCGGCTTTGTCCGCTGCATCGAAGAGGAGGATTGTACCCAACAGACATTTGAAAAGATACCGGACCGGCAAAGACTCTCCTTCATCACCCTCAACGGTGAAGTGATGAGAGCGCTGTTGGATTTTTGGCCTAGGGAAGAGAGCCGTAAAAACGAATAAGACCCTTGATCCAATTCAGGACCAAGGGCCTTTTTTGCCACTTTTGCCAGTGCATCCTGGGCATCCAGGGCGGCATCG
>CAZNHN010000119.1:7541-17601 GCA_964572415.1 uncultured Phaeodactylibacter sp. | reverse complement strand
CTCAGAGCAGAGGATACAACATGGAAGCAATCCCTTTGGATATGCAGTTTTAGAGATAGCCCTGCTCTGGGAGGTTCTTTCGAGTCAGAATAGCATTTAAGGACTTCCACAGTTGCTGGATGAGCCAGAATAAGCTACGAGTAAAGACGATAAAAGAACCCACTTTCTTAACTTCTAGAATCAGTGCCTATGCTACGCTATCAGAACCTTGGTATCGACCTGGCGGCTAAAAGCTTCCGGGTATGCTTGAAAGTCAAAAATGAAGACCTCAGCGTGAAAATTAAAGGTCAGCGCAAGTTTGATAATACAACTTCTGGCTTTGAAGCTTTGAATGGCTGGCTGAAGAAGAAAGCGGACGCTGGGTCGGCCCTTACAGTAACGATGGAAGCCACCGGCGTGTACTATGAACGCTTAGCCTATTTCCTTCATGGGGCTGGATATAAGGTACACGTGCTTTTACCAAACCGTATCAAAGGGTATATCAAGTTTTTGAACCTCAAAAGCAAAACTGACAAGCTTGAGGCAAAAGCTCTTGCTGAACTAGGGCTCGGCACTAAGCTGCCGGAGTGGAAGCCCGCAAGTCCTCAGATGTATACCCTCAAGCGGCTTAGCCGCGAGCGTAATACCCTGAAGGAAGAGAAAACGGCCCTTTCCAACCGGCTCCATGCCGAGGAGTCTTGCCAGAGACCAGAAAAGCTGGCGATTAAGCGGCTTAAACAGCGTATTGCACTGATCGACAAGCAAGTAGGCCAAGTCGAGAAACAGATGCACCAGCTTGCTGCCAAAGACCAGGAGCTACAGGAGCGGATTGAAAATATCTGCAAAATTAAAGGCGTAGCGTTTATCACCGTCCTGGCAGTCATCGCCGAGACAAACGGCTTTGAACTGGTAGAGCACAAGTCGCAGCTGGTCTCTTATGCCGGCTACGACATCGTAGAGCGGGAGTCCGGGGCCAGCGTAAAAGGCAAGACCCGGATATCAAAGAAGGGCAATAGGCATATCAGGCATGCCTTGCACTTTCCTGCGATAAGCGTAGTCAAGTACCATGAGGAGTTTAAGTCCTTGTATGAAAGGGTCTTTGACCGTACAAAAGTGAAAATGAAAGGGTATGTGGCTGTCCAGCGCAAACTGCTGGTGCTGATCTACACCCTTTATAAGAATAATATGCCCTATGACCCAGCTTACTACAAAACTCAGGCTGTTGGTCAAGGGGGTAGGCAGGACACAATGCCTGCCTACACTGGATGATCACTCTCGAAAGAATGACCTCCTTTGGTAGTGCTAATCTACAATTTTTTCAAAGAACTATTTGGATGCTAACATAGCATCTCTTAACCCTTTAAAACTCCACAATCATGGGAAAAATCAAAAACACTACGTTATTCCTGGTACTTGCCTACCTGCTGCCCTTGTCACTGCGCCCGGCTTTACTACTGGACTACAGAATACTTTTCCTGATGCTGGCAGCCGTCACGGTATTCCTTACCCAGCCTGGCTTTGAAGTAGAGGAAGCTGAGCGTGACCGTACCTCTGACAACAACAGCGTCCTGTTTATCCTAATCCTATCTGTATTAGCCATCGCTATTCCCGTCATCGAATGGGGGTACTTTCACCCGGAACGCTTACACTTGCACTGGGTAATAGCCGGAGGTACAATCGTCATTGCCGGTACCGGGCTGCGCATTTGGGCCATTCAGACACTGGGCCGCTTCTTTACCGCCACCGTGCAGATTCAGGAAGAACACCAGCTGATCCGGCACGGGCCTTTCCGTTACATCCGCCATCCGAGCTATACAGGGGCATTATTGACTGCTGTGGGAGGCGCCATCGTACTGGAATCCTGGCTTGGACTGCTGATCGCCACCGCCTGTATGCTGTATGCCTACTATGTGCGGATTACGGCTGAAGAAACGGCACTAATCAGCAAGTTCGGGCAGCGCTACCGGGAGTACCAGCAGCAATCCAGCCGCCTGATACCTGGCATTTGGTAACCTTGAGCCTGAGCTTCGGAAAAAGTTGGTAATTTCAACCCGAATCTGACATTACAGCATTATCCATTTGGGTCATAATACTGTTGTCTACACAAATTGGCACCGACTATGAATGCGCAACTGCAGCAACTGCAAGCCCAACTCGACGGCGAATTGTATTACGATAAGATGATGCGGCACCTCTACGCCACGGATGCCTCAGTGTACCGGGAGCTCCCGCTGGCCGTTGCCCTGCCTATGCACACTGAGGATATCCGGAAGCTCGTTGTTTTTGCCAACGAGAACGGCACCTCGCTCATCCCCAGAGCAGCTGGCACCTCTCTGGCCGGACAGTGCGTGGGCAATGGCATCGTAGTGGATGTGTCCAAATACATGAACCGCATTCTGGAAATCAACGCGGAGGAAGGATGGGTGCGCGTGGAGCCGGGCGTCATTCGCGACGAGCTCAACCACGTACTGAAGGACTACGGCTTCTTCTTCGGCCCCAATACCTCTACGGCTAACCGGGCGATGATCGGGGGTATGGTGGGTAATAACAGCTGCGGTACCACCTCCATTGTCTATGGCTCTACCCGCGATCATGTTCAGGAACTCGAAGTGGTGCTTAGTGACGGTAGTACGGCTGTGTTTCATGGGCTGGACGAAGCGGGCTTTCGCCAAAAACTAGAAGCAGAAGGCCTGGAAGGCGACATCTACCGCCATCTGAATCAGACCCTTTCTGTCCCTGAACGGCAGGCCGCCATCCGGGAAGCTTTCCCCAAGGCGAGCATTGAGCGCCGCAATACCGGATACGCCATAGACCTGCTCATCGAACAACAGCCCTTTGACAAAGCGGGACGGCCCTTCAACTTTTGTGAGTTGCTGTGCGGCTCCGAAGGCACTCTGGCTTTCACCACCGCCATCAAGATACATGTAGACCCGCTGCCCAAGCCAAAGGAAATCGTGGTTTGCGCCCACTTCAACAGCATACCGGAATCACTGGAAGCCGTCCTTGTAGCGATGTCATTCCAACCTTCCGCCTGCGAGCTCATGGACAAGATCATCCTTGATCTGACCAAGCAAAACATCGAGCAAAAGAAAAACCGCTTCTTCGTAGAAGGCGACCCCGAGGGCATCCTCATGGTGGAATTCCGTGGCGATACCTTCGGGGAAGCTCGTGATCAGGGCAAGGCAATGATTGCAGCGCTGGAGGAAGCCGGGCTGGGTTATTCCTACCCCATTGTGGAAGCTCCCAAAACCAAACAGGCCTGGGATTTGCGCAAAGCAGGGCTTGGGCTTTTAGCCAACATCCCCGGAGACGCTAAGCCTGTGGCCTGCATTGAGGATACTGCGGTAGATATCAAGGATCTGCCTGCCTACATCAAAGAGTTCGACCAACTCATGGCCAACTTCGGGCAGCAGGCGGTGTACTACGCTCATGCTGGTGCGGGCGAGCTCCACCTGCGCCCCATTCTCGATCTGAAAACGGCAGAAGGGCAGCGCCTCTTCTACGAGATCACTAAAGCGGTAGCCGAACTGGTCAAAAAATATCAGGGCTCCCTGAGCGGTGAGCATGGTGATGGACGGGTACGCGCAGAGTTTATCCCCCTCATGATCGGCGAGTACAATTACGAGTACTTGCGTCAGATCAAACAGGCCTGGGACCCCAAGGGCATTTTCAACCCTGGTAAGATCGTGGATGCCCCGCCGATGAAAAGCAGTCTGCGCTATGAAGCAGAGCAGCCTACGCCCGTTCATGATACCGTATACGACTTTTCAGAAGCGGGCGGCATCCTCCGGGCGGCAGAGCGCTGCAATGGTTCCGGCGATTGCCGTAAGCTAAACTTCTCCGGCGGCACCATGTGCCCCAGCTACCGGGCTACCCGCGACGAGAAGGACACCACCCGGGGCAGGGCCAATATCCTGCGGGAGTTCCTTACCATGAACGTCCATGAGAACCCCTTCGACCACCCGGAAATCTATCAGGCCATGGACCTCTGCCTGGCTTGCAAAGGCTGTACAGCAGAGTGCCCTTCCAATGTGGATATGACGACCCTGAAGTCGGAGTTTTTATACCAGTATCAAAAAGCGAATGGGGTGCCCCTGCGGTCCCGCGCCTTTGCCAATATTGGGCGCATCAACAGCCTGGCTATCCGTGTACCGGCACTGAGCAATTTTGCGCTGACCAATCCGGTGCTTAGCGGGCTGGCGAAAAGCGTCCTCGGCGTAGCACCAGGCCGGAGCCTGCCCACCGTTCACAACATCTCCCTGCGCCGGTGGGCCCGCAAACACGCGGACAAACTAAAGCCACAGGGGCAACCGCTCGGTGCCGTCTACCTGTTCATTGACGAATTCACCAACTACAACGATACCTCCATTGGGATCAAAGCCGTGGAGCTGCTCAGCCGGCTGGGGTATGAAGTCCGCTGCGTGAAACATGGTGAAAGCGGCCGGGCGCACATGTCCAAAGGGCTGCTGGAAGAGGCACGAAAGCTGGCTGTAGAAAACGTCAGCGCCTTCAAAGACCTCGTCAGTGCTCAAACCCCGCTGATTGGCATAGAGCCTTCGGCCATTCTCAGCTTCCGGGATGAGTACCCGAAGCTGGTTGGTAAAGAACTGCAGGAGACCGCGAAGACCCTGGGTGAAAATGCCCTGATGGTGGAAGAGTTCCTGATGCGGGAAGTGGAAGCCGGCCGTTTAAACGATAACGCTTTCACCACAGAGCCCCGACAGATAATGCTCCACGGGCATTGCCACCAGAAAGCGCTGGCGGGTATCGAACCCTCAGCTTTCATTCTCAACCTGCCCCGCAACTATACCGTGGAGACTATCCCTTCCGGCTGCTGTGGCATGGCCGGTTCCTTTGGGTACGAAAAGGAACACTACGAGCTGAGCATGACGGTTGGGGAACAGGTGCTCTTCCCGGCAGTGCGGGAGGCTTCCAGGGAGCATATCATCGCTGCCCCGGGCACAAGCTGCCGCCATCAAATCAAAGACGGGACCAAGCGGGAGGCGCTGCACCCGGTGGAGGTGCTTTGGGGGGCGTTGAAGTAGAGAAATGGTATGCCCTTGTACGCCAGGGCGCTGGTTTTGCGTTAAAGAACAGACCAAAAGATCTGCTATATGCCCTACTTGCGCCACGCCCTTATTCTTATTCTTGCCCTGAATACCGCTTGTACATCCCAGAAGGCGGCTTACGAGATGAGCGATACGATGATCGCCCGCCATCAGCAGGAAGACGGCCGTGCCGCTGTACTGCAGCCCCCAGACCCGAAAGCCCCGCACCGACTCCTCGTCGAAGTGCCGGGCGAAGACGATGAAGACGGCCGCAAAATCCTGTACGATGCCGACCTGACGCTAACCGTCGAAGCACCCGACAGCACCAGTTCGTACATTCAGGCGATCACCAAACGCTATGGAGGGTATGTGAATGAAACCGGCACCTACCGGTCCATCATCCGGGTGGAAAGTCAATTGCTTGATGCCGCTATTGATGACATCAGCCAACTCGGCCGCCTCGACCGCAAAAGCATACGCGGGCAGGATGTAACCGAAGCCTACCTTGATTACCAAATCCGGCTGGACAATGCCCAACAGGCACGTGGCCGTTACCTCGACCTCCTTGACCAGGCCGCCACCGTGGATGAAATCCTCAAGGTGGAAAAAGAGCTGGAACGCCTTAATGAAACCATCGATTTGCTAAAGGGCAAGATGAACCGCATCGATCACCTGGACACCTACGCCACCATCACCATCAACCTGCGGGAGCGGCAAAAGCCCGGGATATTGGGGTACATCGGGATTGGTTTGTACCGGAGTGTGCGGTGGCTGTTTGTGCGTGGATAGTAAAAAAAGGCGGCATTACTTTTCGACTCAATCTGAACTTCCTTGTAGCTGGATTGCATGAATATATGCCGGTGCTCTATCTTCTCAAAGTCGATATAGGCTTTGTTGTCATGAGCTACTTTTTCTAAAAGGTACTTTACAGCTGTGGTTTTGCCCACCCGACGCATGCCAGTGACCACCGTGATAAGTTTGCTGTCCAGATGGTCTTCCAATGCTTTGTACAGCACCCTCTTATACATAAAGTTTGACTTTTTGCACGAGTTCAATGCAAAAAGTCAAACTTTTCAACTCTTTCGGAAACACTTCTTCGGAAAACCATTCTAATGCTCTCCCAGCCCGCAATCCAGATGTTAGATGTACGGTGAGGGCTCTTATGAGGAGGCAATCACAGCTGCAGGTCCCGCATCCTGAAAGCTCCTCTATGATAGAAGTCTTCCACTAGCAAATCAGCCGCCTCCGGAACGTCCCGGAAGCGGCTGAAGAAAACTAAAAAGTGTATGTGCTTAACTTATTGCTCCTCCATCAGAAAGGGAGTAGCATAAGCATGTGTAAGCAAATCAAATGTCGTTAAAATACCGATGAGGCGGCCTTTGTCCACTACCGGTAAGGCGTGGAAGAGGTTCTCCCGGAAAAAGCCGACGGCCATTTCCAGCGAATCGCCGGGAGCAAGGGTAGCCACCTGCCGGGTCATGGCTTCTCCGGCCAGGAGGGAGCGCATGATAGCATCGTTGTACTGTTCGCTTTTCTGAGTTTTAAACAGGGTGAAGCCGTGCAGCAGGCGATAGTAGTCAGATTTACTGATGATACCCACCACTTTGCCATCGTCGACCACAGGGATGTGGTGGATGTTATTTTTGCGGAAGATATCCTGTACATCGCTCATTGTGTCATTCGGCCCCACTGTGATTACAGGTGTACTCATGATTTGAGCAACGGTGGTGGTTTTATCAGTCATGGCTGTTAATTTTTCGGATTTAAAGTTCTTCTTCGAATACTTCTTCCTGCTTGGGAGGCATAGGCTCTCCAAACCGGTACGAAAGCAGATCGTGCGTAGTCACCAGCCCCATCAACTGATCGTCTTCGACGATGGGTAGGGCATGGAACTTGTTGGCCAGGAAGATATCTGCCGCCAACCCCACGGTATCGTCGGGGTCAAGCGTGACCGGATAACGGGTCATGATGTCGGTTGCTTTCAGGCTTTGGTACTCCTTTTCAGAATATTTCTTGCCGGTGGTTTGCAGCGACAGTACATAAGACAGCTTGAAAACATCTTCCTTGCTGATGATGCCGATCAGGCGTTCGCCCCGGTCGATGACTGGGATATGATGGAATTCATTCTCGCGGAACAGCTCCTGAATGGCTTCTACGGTGCGGTCGGGCCCAACCGTAATGAGGCTGGTTGTCATAATTTCCCGAATAGGTGTGTCCGGATTCATAATGGCCGATTTTCTGTTATCTAATAAGGTTGTGCCGGGCAAAGAATGTTTGCGTAGACTGGTAGTCTCCAAAGAGCCTTAGTACTTCATTGTAGTGAGGCATGAGGTCTTTGGCCGCAGTGGCTACTGCATTCCGGTCTGCCCGGTTGGTTGCTTTTGCGAAAGTATATAGAGCTTCCGCCATTGCTCGTTGTTCGTATGTCAGTCGTTTGACGGTTTGGTCGTCAAAGTCGTAAATTTCCTGATCAAAAGGCTTTTGCATAATGTACTGCCACTCCAGGCGGAGCTCTTTGCCAAGGGCAACAAATTCACCCCAGTCCATAAGGCAAAGCATTTCATCGTTAGCAGCTTCTGTCAGCAGCTCCAGCCCGCCCTGAAAGTCGTACAGGTCATCCAGGTAATAGTCGATGCCGTAGCGGCCACGAAGTACCATTAGTTCGTACTTCACATGCTCCAGCTGATTGGCTGCGGTGTAGGGGCGGTTGGCGTCAATCGCATAGTACGCATCCCCCAGCCAGCTATCAATGCGGCGCAGGGTCTCCTGCTCTCCGGGATACTGATGAGCAAGCTGATCGCGCAGCCGACGCCAGCGGAATTCCAGGTAGAAGACAGCTTTTTTGGCATCGTGTGTATTGGCGTGCAGGGTGTAATCTAATGCCGGCAGAAATGCCCGGTCAAACTGCACCATGCCGGGGCGCACATCCCGCCTGGCAGCGCTGGTCATCAGCAAAGTCGCCAAAAGCAGTATCGTAGTCCGGATGAAGTTTTTCATGATGCCCTGGTTTTATGTTCTATTCAAATGTAACCGGAATTTCAGCGCAAAGCAGATGACTTTTCTCAGTGGTTTTCAGTGACTTTGGTTAGGTGGCCAGTGAGTAGAGGCCATAAAAAAAGCGCCGGTAATGCAACAGAGGCACTATCGGCGCTTTAGGTTAAGCCGGGCTGAGGAACAGTGGCTTACTGAATAGAGAATTCTACATCAGCAAACTCTTTCTCTTCGCAGTCGTGATCTTTGCAGGCTTCCACTTCCAGGTGAAACTTGGTGCCCGCAGGGTAGGAAGACAAGTCAACATCCTGCTCAAAGCTGACCTTCTGATCATGTTCGTGCAGGTTCGTTTCGATGATCTTGTCAGATACATCCCCGTCCGGGTGGAGAATTATATCGATGTCGTGGTTGTCTTCAGTCGCTTCGATTTCGATATGGATGTGCACATCACTGGCATCTGCCACCACCTCATCAGCACCGGGCTCCAGGATACTGATCGTAATGTCATTGTCGCCATGGTCGTGATCATGATCATCATCTTCGCAACCAGAGAAGACCGTTACGGCAAGCGCCAGCATAAACAGCCAGGAATACTTCAGCATTTTCATCTTTTGAGTTTTAATTTAATGCAACGATGTTGCAAAAGTAATACAAGAATTACAAAGATGCAACACTGATGCAAAAAAAACGGCTGAGCAAATGATGCCCAGCCGACAGAAAAGCTTAATTACACTCAAATTTTTAGAGGCTTACCGTACGCTTCCGTCCGGGTTTTTCACCCAGCCAAGTGTCCAGTCATTGTCCGGGCTTTCTATAGCGCCCTTAAAGTTGGCCGGCGCAAAAAAGTTGCCCAGGGTGGAAGGATCAAAGTCGCTGCCTGTGCGGGCGTCGGGTACAAAATCGTTAGCGCCCAGGCCAGGGATGGCTTCTTCAGAGTTGTTGAATGAGGGATCTGTGAAGAACGGCTCTGCATCATCGCGTGCCAGTTGATCGCAGCCAAATACATTGGAGTAAGCAAATACCACCGAGCCGTTGATGTCTGTGACCTCAGGCCGGCCATCGGTTTCATTGGCCTCGGCGCGGGTTGCCCAGGAAGGGATGCCAGTGATTACGGCATTATACATTTTGTTGCCACGGGTAGACCAGAAGCGGACACCATCTGGTTCGCCATCTGGTTCAAACTCAGCACCAGGCCCTACTACAGTTACGTTGGAGATCAGCGCCTCTGAGTCGCCACGCAGGTACATGGATTCTGCGCCTGCACCGGGTACTGTACTTACCGCAATAACAAACTGCATGTTGCCGCTGTAGTCATCATCAGTGCGGTATTGCGTGTCTTCACAATTGGTCGCTACCAGGTGGGAAACGTTTACATCACCACCGGCAATGAAGATTGCCTCATCCGTGGACTGCCATACCTGTACGTGAGATACCTGTGTGCCGTTGCCTACATCGTCCAGGACGAAAGCCCGGTCTCCGGCATACTGTACAAAACCGCTGTTGGTGCCTTTGCCCTGCCCTTCAATCTGGAAATCGTTCCAGTCGCCGGCCTCCGGCTCTGCGCCCGGGCGAAGTACGTTTTCGCTGGTCATCACTACCGGAGCATCAGCGGTGCCGCGGATGTCGGCCGTACCAAAGACCGTTACGTCCATATCCACACCCGCCTGCAGGTAAATGGTCACGCCTGCTTCAATCTGGAAAGTGGAGCCTTCCTCAAAGGAGATGTTCACGTCTGGTGCAGGCTGCGCCAGGTAGTAAGAACGGCCCTCGGCGAACTTCACGGTCATACCAGCCGGGATGATACCATCTGCCGGCAGGTCTACATCAAACACAGAAGTACCACCAATATCAATGGCATCGTACAGATTGACACTTACGCTGAAAGCTGCCGGAGCAGACTCCAGGTCCTGGGTGTTTACACCAATGAATTCGTACTCCACCAACTCACCTTCCATCGCATCGGCAGCAACTGTTTGCCCGGTGTAGGTAAAGGTTGTGGCGTCCGGGTCGGGAAGCGTGATTTCCTCCAGGAAGCCGCCGCC
>CAZNHN010000119.1:0-7531 GCA_964572415.1 uncultured Phaeodactylibacter sp. | reverse complement strand
CACGATGATGGAACTAAGGCCACCTTCTGCCTGAAGGCTGAGCTCTACGGTGATATCCTGCCCGGGCTTCAGGTTGACGAGGTTGTCGCCAACTACGGAAATCGCCGGTGCAGGGAAAACAGGCTCTTCGTCATCGCCGCAGGCTTGGAATAAAAGCATACCGCCCAGCGCGAATAACAAGAGGGTGAAAAAAGAATGTTGAAGTTTCATGACAAGTGAATTTAGAAGAAGTTGAAATTGGAAATGGTTCTATCGTATCGTGCCGTCCTGGTTTTTGCACCAGTTGCCGTCGGCCGTCCAGTCATTGGCTTCGTTTTCGACTGCACCAACGTATGGCGCAGGTGTAAACCAGTTGCCAAAACGGGCATCTGCTGCCGGATTGAACGGACTGGGTACAGAGCCCACGAAGCTGCCGGGCGTAATGCCGGGCACGGGCTCCTCGCTCAGGTTGAAATCAGGGTTTGGCAGGAAATAATCTTCTGCGAGTTCATCATAGTTAGTCTTATTGCCCCAGGAGTGGATATTTCCGATCTCCATGGTGCCATCGTCGAGTCGTTCGGGCGCTACATCTTCCACCCGCACTGCATCGTCCGGGTAGTTGGTGGCGATCATATTTTGGAAAAGCCCCATGGCGCCCCTTCTCACCCGGAACCCCCGCCGGGTACCATCTGCATCGGTGCTGCCGTTGCCAATCATCGTTACATTGGAGATGTAGGTGTAAGTGCGGGGTTCCAGCTCAAAATTGCTGGCATCGTTGCGCAGCTCCAGGGAGCGGGCAATGTTGTTAAAGTTGACCGGGATAATGGTAGCCGCAATGGAGGTCTGAAAGAGGAGGAATTGCCCTCTGCCCCGCCATCCGTGCTCTGCCCAAAGCCCGTAGGCCCCGTGGTCAGTCACTACGACATACTTGATATCCGCCCCGCCGCCTTTGAATCGGATGCCGTTGTCGAAGCAGTTCCACACCTGCAGGTATCGGATTTGCGTGCCAGAGCCTACACCATATAGCTGAATACCATCGGCATCATTCTTACCTGCGTACTCAATGCGCACATAGCGCAGGGAACCGGAGCTTTCGCCCAGGTTACTGCCACCGTAGGTGAAGCCTTCCTCAAAGACCACTGCGGCCTGATTGGTTGGGGCATTGCCGTAGACAAATATGCCGCCCCAGTCTGCCCAGGCTGCGGTGCCGTCCAGAATGCCCTGACTGGTGAAGACAATCGGGCTGTCTTTAGTGCCTTCGGCTATGATCCGGCACCCTCGCGTAATCGCCAAACGGGAGTCTTCCGGGCCATTGAAGGTACGCATGAGGATGGTTGTGCCGGGCTCAATCGTGAGGGTACTGTTGTCCTCCACCGATACCAGCCCGTTGATGAGGTAGGTATGCTGGGCTTCCAAAATGATGTCGCGGTTGATCCGGCCGGTAATGACTTTTACCTCGGTACCACCAATGGTCTCGTCTGTAATATCGAAGGGCGGGCCGACTACCACCTCAAAGGTAAAGGGCTCTGCAGTAGCGCCAAGCTGATCGGTCAGCTCCAGAGTAAAGTTTAGCGTCGTGCCATCCGGGAGTTCTTCCACGAGATAGTTGAAGTCATACTGGAAGATCAGGTCGTCTGCCGGAAAGTCGATATTGTCATAGGGTTCTCCGTCTTTTAGTACCTGCAAGGCGCCCAGCCCACTGATGGCCCGCAGCTCAAAGCTCAGGTTGACTTCCCGCCCCCGGTCCTGCCGGAAGGACTCCACCGGCACGAGGGGTTGAATTTCCGGGCCTTGTTTCTCAAAGGTGTTGTCGTCCTTTTGGCAGCCTAGCAAAAGCAGCGCCAGGCTGAACAGAAGTATGGTATTTCGGATTATCATGGTTCTACTCGGTTATTATAATCTGTAAGAAAGGCCAAAGCGGTTCCACCAGCCTACGACTTCATATTGCGCAATGCGCTCCCGTATGCCCTGATAGACAATCACGGGAGCATTGGTCACATTCAGGAACTCCCCAAACAGGGTGATGCGATCGGTAACGGCTACAGAGCCATTCAGATCAACCTGCAGGCGCCCCTCCTGTACCAGGTCGTTGCGGGCTTCCCCGGCTACGGTGTTCAGGAAGGTACCGTTGTAGTTCAGGGACCCTTTTACAGAAAACTGCTTGTAGTCATAGCTCAGGGCGGCATTCCAGGTATGCGTCGCCTGCCCAGGCAAGCTGATGTTGTCCCGGTCGCTGGTAAAGGCATCCGATTCGGTGAAGGTGTAGTTGAAAAAGAGCCCCAACCCGTCCAATGGTTTGGGCAGGAATGATAGCGCGGCCTGTACGTTCATCTCAAAACCGTACACGACTGCGGTTTCCCCGTTTTGCTCCTGCCGGAACTGGAAGCCTGGGAACTCATCGTAGAAAGGGTCCCCTGGCCGCAGAAAGCGCAGGTTGCGGCTAAATTGGAAATCGTCGATTTGCTTATAAAACAGGCCACCGGAAATAATGCCTACGTTGCCCAGGTAGCGTTCCGCCAGCAGGTCCAGGTTCAGGGCGGAGCCGGGGCGCAGGTCGGGGTTGCCGGCCTGTATGCGGGAGCCTTCCTCGTCAATATTCAGAAAAGGCACGATATCGTCAAAGTTGGCGCGTGCGTAGCTCCAGGTCGCGGCAGCCCTCAGATTGGTGAATTTGCCGAGGCTGTACTTCAGGTGGATATTGGGCAGCAAAAAGCTGTAATTCGTCCCATCGGTAATGGGAGTGGCATCTCCGGTAATATTATTGACAGAGAAGGCATCGTAGTTCACCTCATTGGTTTCGTACCGCAGCCCGCCGAGCACCATGAGGTTCCGGAATTGTATACGGGTCATGGCATAGCCGGCGATGATGTCCTCGGAGGCTTCGTAGGAAGCATTGAAGGAGTTGCGGTTAGACCGAATGGGGTCGAAGATGAATAAGTTGTCGTTGCGGTCAACGAAATCCCGGTATTTCCCGGGGTCTATACCGGGGCCGAAACGTACATTGCCGTCCAGGAAGTTCTCATCCTCAAAATCACTGATGACGCTGGCAAAGCCTTCAGACTGATCAAGTACCCGGTTGGGGTCTGAGAAGTTGTTGACATCGCTGTTAAATGCCTTGATATTGGTCTGCCGCCGGTATTTCACTCCAGTCTTGAAGGTGGCCTGATAAGAACCGATTTGATAAGGCAGTTCATAATTGATTTTGGCTACGCTGTTAGTGGCATCGAGGTTGAGGGCTGAACGCTCGTAACGGTTAATGTCCGTAATGAGGAAGGGGTCAAAGAAGCCCAGCTCACTACCGATGGTCCGGAATTGGGCAAAATCGCTGTAAATGCCGGAGGAGTTCAGCGTGTAGAGGTCGATCCGGCTCTGCTCCCCGCGCTCAAAACGGCCAATTAAGGCATCTTCCACCCGCCGGCTATCGGCGTGGTAGAGCCCCCAGTCGATAGTGCCGCGACCAAATTTGTGCTGTCCCTGCAGGTTGTAGGAGAGGTTCTCAGAAAAAGACTCCGCCAGGCGGATATCCCGGCGCAGCTCTGCCCCGCGGATGGTATCCAGGGAAACCCAGGTGACGCCGGCAGATTCGTTGAGGAAGGTGCGGAGGCGGTTCCTTTCGTCGGTATCTCCCCGGCGGGAGTACATGAAGTTGAAGATGATGTCGGAATTGGGTGAAAATTTGTAGTCCAGGGTGAGTGTCGCCCCCATGCGCGTCCGTTGGTTGACGAGGTCAGACACCTGATGATTTTCGATCACAACCGTGTCCCGGCCCAGGCCAAGTACCGGCGTATCCCCAAATGGCGACCAAACGGCTTCCAGTTCGTCAGATTCGTTGTCGGTCTCGAAGTAGCTCAGCCCGATGAGGGCACCGAAGCGGCCGGCACCCAGCTTATCATCTTTCCAAAATCGGCGCCCGGCTTTGAAGCGCCCGATGCCGTTGTAACTTTGGGACATACTGTTGTAGCCCCCGCCGGCTTCGGCTTTCAGCTTGAGATCCATACCTGTGGCGGTTGGGGTACGCAGGTTGACCGTGCCACCGATGGCATCCCCATCCATATCGGGCGTGATGGCTTTGGTAATCTCCATGGAAGCCAGCTGATCAGCCGGGATGAGGTCGAGCGATTCATTTCGGGAGCCATCGCTCTGCGTGGAAGGCAACTGCTCGCCATTAATGTTGATGGTGGTAAAGTGCGTGGGCGTTCCCCGCAGCGAAACCGTGGAGCCTTCGCCCCGGGAGCGGCTGATATTCACACCGGGCACACGCTGCAGGGCTTCTGCCACGTTGAGGTCAGGGAAGCGGCCGATCAGGTCTGCCGAAATCACATTGATAATATTGTCGGCGGAGCGCTGTTGGTTGAGGGCTTTCTTTTGCCCTTCGAGCTGACCACGCACGACGACCTCTCCCAGCACGGTGGCATTTAGGAGCAGCTCTACATTGGCATTCACCGTCCCACCGGCAGGAACGTCCACTTCAAGGGTATCTGTTTGGTAACCGATGTAGGAAATCTGTAGTTGCTGTTTACCGGCCGGAAGGTTGGGCAGGCGGTATTCGCCGGTGAGTTCGGTAATCGTGCCCCGGCCGTTGCTCATGGCCACAACTGTAGCCCCGGGCAGCGCCTCGCCGGTGGCAGCATCTGTGATGATACCGAAAGCGGTACCGGTCTGTGCACTCAGGGTGGCGCTTGCTAATAGTGGTATGATTATTTGGAATAGGTACTTCATTGCTTACAAAGCATTTAGGATCAGTAATGCGGCAGCCAGGATTATTAGTGTAACGAGTACTTCGACTACGGCATTAAATCTCAATTTTTCATCCAGGTCGTTTTTATCTGAGCTCATCCTTCTCCCGTTTTTGAGTTAATGCAAATGTATGTCCGGCAGCGACAGGAGAATGGCACTGAGGTTACAGGGAGGGGTGAATACGTTGCTTGTGTGCGTAAAAGCGTTACAAAAGGCAGGTAATGGGGTTACTTCCCGGCTTGTTTGGCATACTGAGAGGGGCTGAGGCCGTACTGTTTCTTAAAGCTTTTGCCAAAATAGGCAGGGTCCTGGAATCCGACCCGGTAGGCGACTTCGCTCACATTGACTTTGTTCTGAGCAAGCAGTTGGGCGGCATGTTTCAACCGGATGTTGCGGATAAAGGTACTCGGAGATACATCGAGCAGCCCCTTCAGCTTGCGGTAGAGGTGTACCCGGCTCAGGTTGACGGCCTCGGCTAATGCTTCCACGCTCCAGTCCGGGTCATCAAGGTGGGCTTCCACGGCAGCCTGTACCCGTTGGAGAAGCTCCTCGTCGTAGCTGTTGAGCTGCAGCGCTTCGGTTTGTAAATCCGGTCCGTGGCTGTAGCGCCGCCTCAGAAGGTCGCGCATTTTGAGCCGGTTTTGGATGCGGCTGCGCAGTTCCCTCATGATGAACGGCTTGGCCAGGTAATCATCGGCACCGGTTTCCAGGGCGTGTATACGATCGGTATCTTCTCCCTTTGCGGTAAGCAGCAGGATAGGGATGTGGCAGTATTCGGGATCGGTTTTCAGCGCCCGGCACATCTCTATACCGTCCATTTCGGGCATCATGATGTCAGAAAGGATGAAATCAGGGGTGTGGGTACGGGCTTTTTCCAACCCGCTGCGCCCGTTTTTGGCAGTCGTGATTTTGTAAGCTCCCGAAAGGTTGTCCCGCAGGTAACGGCGCAGGTCGGGGTCGTCTTCCACAATGAGAAGGTGAAGCTTGCTGCTGCTGTTGGTGTTTTCCGGAGCGGCATTGGGCTCATCTACGCTGAGTTGGTACTCGACCGGCAGCGGCTTCACGAAAGCGGATGCTGCGTTTTCGTCCGACTGCCCTACGGGCTTAAGCGGGAGAAGCAGGGTAAAAGTCGTACCTGAATCCGGCTGGCTTTGGAGCCTGATGGAGCCGCCCATGGCCTCTACCAGGGACTTGGTTAGCGATAAGCCAATACCGGTGCCCTTGGTCTGTTCGCTTTTGTAGAAGCGTTCGAAGACTTTCTCGCGCACTTCCGGGGCAATGCCCTGACCCGTATCGGCAACGGTCAGTTGAACCTTGCCGTTATCTGGTTTTTGCGACAGTGCCACCCGCACCTGCCCGCCTGGCTTATTGAATTTGATGGCATTGGAGATGAGGTTATAAATGATTTTTTCGAGCTTGTCTTTGTCAGCTTCGTACCAGGCCTCCGGCAGTTCATCTGCAAAATAGAGATCAAGCTGATGCTTGGCGGCCTGCCCCCGAAAGGTATCGCAGATGTGTTTGGTCATTTGCCCAAGCGGGACAGGCTCTTTTCGCAGCCCTACTTTGCCGGTCTCGAGGGCGTTGATATCCAGCACCTGATTGACCAGCAGGAGCAGGCGGCGGGCATTGAAGTGCATAAGGTTTAATTGCCGCCCCAGCCAGTCTTCAGCCTTGTGTTGTTCCAGCACCTGCTCAAGGGGGTCGATAATAAGCGTAAGAGGCGTCCGGAATTCGTGAGAGACATCGGTAAAGGACTGCAGCTTGAGCTGATGGACTTCCTCCAGCTTTTCTTTTTCCAGTTCCTTAATGCGGATCTCGTTTCGAAGTCGGGCACTTCGCAGGCTGAGGTAGCGGAGCAGGTAGATGCCCAGCAGAATGACCAGGCTGTACAGCAGGATGGCCCACCAGGTGCGCCAGGGCGGAGCTTCCACGGTGATCTTCAGTTGAGTGGGCTCCGGGTTCCATAGCCCATCGTTGTTGGCCCCTTTGAGCAGGAAGGTGTAGGTGCCTTCCTTGAGGTTGGTGTAGGTGGCCGACCGTTGGCTACCGACCTCGTTCCAATCGTCTTCCAGCCCTTCCAGCTTGTATTGGTAACGGTTCTGCTCCGGGCGCAAAAAGTTGAGGGCTGTAAATTCGAGGGTAATGATGGACTGAAAATAGCGCAGCTGTAGTTCATCAGTTTGAAGCATACTGACGTTCAGTAAGCGGGTATCTTTATTGAACAGCTTGAGTGCCGTCAGGTATACTGGTGGGACATAAGTGTTGTCGACCAGCGAGGCGGGGTCGAAGGTGACAAACCCGTTGCTGCCGCCAAAAAAGAGCTGCCCGTTGGTAGCGGTGAAAAAGGCGCCCTCGTTGAGCTCTTCGAGTGGGAAGCCATTGGTGTAGCTGTAGTTTCTGAAGCGCTGGGTTTTATTTTCCCAGCGGCTAATGCCATTGATGGTGCTGGCCCAGATTTGACCCTGCTGATCTTCCAGCAGTCCCAGTACGGTATTGTTTTGCAAGCCATTCCGGGTATCGAAGGTTTGAAACTGCTGGCGTTGCCGGTCAAAGCGGCTGATACCTCCTCCCTTGGTAGCCATCCAGATTTGACCTCTTCCGTCCAGGAGAGTTACGGTAGCCTCATTATCAACTAGTGCATTTTCCTCATTGAGGTGTTTGATTGATTGTTTTATCGGATCAAAAACATACACGCCAGCACCAAATGACGACATCCATATTTTGCCATGGTTACCTTCGGTGAAATCATTTACGAGAGTTGGAATTCCCTGATCGCTGCCCAGAACTTCCCCACTTTCTCTGTTCGAATGAATCT
>CAZNHN010000118.1:0-17608 GCA_964572415.1 uncultured Phaeodactylibacter sp. | reverse complement strand
GTTCGGTGACCGGGTGTGCATATACACCGTTCTGGTGGGAGATGATCCTGCCGGTGAGACGCTGATGAAGACGATGGAGACGGTGTACCTGTCAACGTTCAGAAACTCATTGACCTTGAGTTGACGAAAGTGGTAGACAACCCGAACCCCACCGTTGGTGAAACGGTGACCTTTACGCTGACCCTGATCAACCAGGGGCCGGACAATGCAACTGGTATTACCGTGCGGGACAATCTGCCAAGCGGCTACACTTTTGTGCAGTCCACTAACAGTTATAACCCGGTAACTGGAATCTGGCAAGTGCCAAACACTCCTCCGGGCATTGAGCGTACGCTCTCTATACTGGCGACAGTCAATGGTGATGGTGACTACTTCAACACCGCCGAAGTGGCTTCTGCGGATCAGGATGATGTTGATTCCACACCAAATAACGATGATGGTGACCAGTCAGAGGACGACGAGGACAACGCAGAGGTAATAATTGACGAAGTCATTGACCTTGAGCTCGAGAAGAGTATTGTAGGGAGCAGCAATGTGGACGCTGGCGATCTGGTTACTTTCCGGATTGACTTGTTGAACCGTGGGCCAAGTGAGGCAACCGGTGTTGTGGTAACCGACCAGCTGCCTACAGGCTATACATACAGCAGTGACTCCGGTAACGGTGCTTATAATGCATCCACCGGAGGCTGGGACGTTGGTACACTTGCAGCAGGTGAAACAGTTAGCCTGACGATTACTGCAACGGTTAACCTGACTGGTGATTACACCAACCTGGCAGAAGTAACCAGTGCGAACGAAGAGGATATCGATTCTACACCGGATAATGGGGTAGATACAGATGGCGACGGTGATGTTGATGATGATAATGGCGATGAAGACGATGGCGATGGTGTTGAAGTCAATGTAGACTGCGATATTCGCGCATTCGTGACGGATATTACCTGTGACGATAACGGCACAGCGTCGGATTCTTCTGATGATACTTACAGCTTCACCCTTGAAGTAGTGAACAACGGCGGAGCCGGTACAACCTGGGCTGCAGCGATCAATGGAGTAGAGGTTACGGCGAGCTACGGGGAGCCTTTATCCTTCGGCCCCTACAGCATAGCTCAGGTGGGAGATCAAACTATTATGATCAGAGATGAGGACGTTGATGGCTGCATGGCAATCGCTATTGTTGAAGCGCCGGAACCATGTTCCAATGATTGTGATATCACCATTACGGAATCATCGACTACCTGTGATGACAATGGGACACCTGCTGACCCTAGCGATGACGTGTTCTTCTTTACGGTGAAAACAGGGGGCAATAACCTTAGCGGCGGCTTTGCCGTAATTGTTAATGGAGAAGTAGCTGTACCAGGCGTGAGCTACAATGGCGGTCAGTTGCTGGCTGTCAACGTTGGCCCTTACGCAATTGCTGATGGCCCGATAGAGGTAGTGGTGTCGGATCTTGGCAACCCGGATTGCCAGGCCTCTCAGGTTATCAATCCACCAGCTACTTGTTCCGATGAGTGCAGTATTGTGCCGGAACTTGTACAGACAGTATGTGATGACAACGGTACGCCATCAGATGCATCGGATGATGTCTTCACCGCCACTATTCAGGTGAATGCCAATAGCCCTGTTGGCAATACCTGGGTGGCAAGTACCGGGGCTACAGGTGCCTTTGGGGAGACGTTCACAACGATTACTTTCCCCATTGCTGATGGAGAGGTGGTCATTAGCTTTAGTGACCAGGCTGACCCAAGCTGTGGAGGTAGCCTTACCATTACACCGCCGGAGACTTGCTCTGATGTGTGCGAAATCGCATCTGCTCAGGCTGTCAGCATTGAGTGTAGTGATAATGGTACGCCATCGGATCCAAGCGATGATACTTTCACATTCGAAGTTATCGTAACCGGAGTGAATACCTCAGCCACCTGGACAGACAACCTTGGAAATACAGGCAACTATGGTGTGCCCGCTTCTTATGGCCCATACAGCATTGCCGGAAACCCAACCGTTACATTGGATATTACGGACGGTGAGAGTGGTTCCTGTACAGCTGAGGTAGTTGCAGTGGCACCTCCCACCTGTTCCGATGTTTGCGATATCAACGCAGCTATCGTTCAGGGGCCCTACTGTAATGATAATGGAACACCGTCTAACCCGGATGATGATTTTTACTTTATAGACATTCAGGTTACGGGCAGTAACGTAAGCGCAGGATGGAACGCCACCGGTACAACAACCGGTACGACTTCTGGCAGTTATGGTCCGGTACTCACCTTTGGTCCTTATCAGCCGGGTGCAAATGTCTTGATAACCTTTACCGATTCGGATGATGATAACTGTGTATCCACAATTATGGAGGACATTCCGGACACCGGTTGTTCTGATCAGTGCAATATCACTATATCAAGTGTGAACACTGTTTGTCTGGACAACGGAACACCATTTAACGGAAGTGACGATCAGTTCTTTGTGACATTTGTGACTAATGGTACTAATACCAGTGATTCCTGGATCGGTACAGGAGGAATAAGCGGATCCTATGGGTTGCCGAAGGCCTTTGGGCCATTCCCGATCAGCGCCGGGCAGGTTTCTGTCTCTGTGCAAGACTCGAATGATCCAAGCTGTAGTGCGTCGGTGCTTGTTACTGCACCTCCGCCTTGTATTGACTGCGCAGTGACGCCAGAATTGCTCAGCATTGAATGCGACGATAACGGCACACCCGCTGATCCTTCTGATGATCTGTACTATGCAACGGTAGAGGTGAGTAGCATGGGAGCTACATCAACCTCGGGCTGGCGCTACCGTATACTGCCAACGGGCAGCTTAGTGGGGCCTTTCCCATACGATGAGCCTGTACAGATTGGGCCATTCTCGATTGCAAACCACGGTGATATCAATGTCCGCTTTTCGGATGTCGAGGATCAAAGCTGTCGGGAAGTGCTCGCCCTGCAGGCACCGGCACCGTGCTCCGATGAGCCATGTGAGCTAACAGCTGTGGTTTCAGATCCGGTATGCAACAATAACGGCACACCAACGGATCCGGATGATGATACTTACAGCTTTGAGTTGACCGTAACAGCCGTGAATACCTCCGCAACAACATTCACCGCCACTGTAAACGGTACAACCTATACAGAGCCGTTCGGTGCGCTGACTATTATAGGAATCCCTGCGGACGAAGAGGTCATCATTACTGACATCTCAGTAGTTGGTGAAGACGACTGTACAGCGGATGATATTATTATTCCGGCTACAGGTGAATGCTCTGACGAGTGCCTCATCGAGGTAGTCGCTGCAGATCCGGTATGTGATTTCAATGGCACTTTTGACCCAAGCGACGATACCTACAGCTTCGAGTTGACGGTGACCCCTGTCAATGAGACCGGGCAATTCTGGACAGCCTCCATTAACGGGCAGGTCTTCACAGAACCTTACGGAACTACTCTGATTTCCGGAATCCCGGCAGATGAGAATACCGTTATTTCCGGCCTGGCAGACCTTGACAACAGCAGTTGTGTGGTTAGCGACATTATCGTTCAGGCTACCGGAGAGTGCTCACCTGAGGAGCCCTGCGAAATTACTGCAGAGCTGATCGTTGGCTCAGAGCTGTGTGATGACAATGGTACGCCGGGTGATGGCGATGACGACACCTTTACCTTTGACGTAGTTGTGACAAATACAGGTGCAGGATCTGGGTGGACCTCCAATGCTGGGATCTCCGGCTCTTACGGCGACACCATTACATTCGGGCCATACGCTGCAGATGCTATTGGTGATCTGCTGACCTTTACAATTACAGATAACGACGATGTTTCCTGTTCGGATGCATTTGAAGTGACGGTACCGAACTGCACCAACGACTGCAACCTGACAGCTGACGTACTGAATATGGCTTGCAACGATGAAGGCACGCCGAATGACCCGACCGACGATACCTATACTTTCGACCTGGTCATCCACGGTACGCACGTAGGTGATACCTGGACAGCCGAAGATGGCACTACGGGCAACTTCGGCGATACCATCAGCTTTGGTCCGTACCTTATCGTAGATGGCAACACGACCTTCGATGTAGTACCGGATGCAAATGACAACTGTGTGCTCACCGTACTGGTCACTGCGCCTCAGCCTTGCTCTGAAGCCTGTGATATCGAAGCAGCTATTTCAAATGTAACCTGTGATGACAACGGTACACCGGGAGACAGCAGTGATGATACTTTCAGCTTCACTGCACTGGTGACCGGTGAGGACGTTAGCAGCAGTTGGATTGCCCTGGACGAGAATGGCATGCCTATTCAGTTCGGCATGACAGGAATGCCAACGGTATTTAACCTGGGCAATCTGATTGCAGACGGGCCGGTCAGCATCACCTTCCGGGATATCAGTAACCCTGACTGTGAAGTGACGGTAGAGGTTACCCCTCCGGCACCATGCTCCGTTGCTCCATGCACCATCTCTGCGGATGTGGCCATCGAATCCTGCGATAACAACGGCAACGCTGACCCTGCTGATGACACCTTCACCTTCACCATTACGGTTACCGGTGAGGATGTGGACGGCAGCTGGACAGCAGACTTTGATAACCTGAGCGGTGAATACGGTACAACCTATACCTTCGGGCCATACCCCGTGGGTACAGACCTCGACTTCACTATCTCTAATGTCGGGAATGCCCTGTGTAGCTCGGATGTTTTTGTAGAAGCACCAGCTGAATGTGCTCAGCGTCCTTGTGACATTGTTTCTGCATCTGCTTTCAATATCGAGTGTGATGACATGGGTACAGCAGCTCCTGAAGATGACATCTTTGTCTTCCAGGTACTGGTAGCCGCACTGGATGAGAATGGAATACCATCAACAGGTACCTGGGCGATCGACTTCGCAGGCAGCACTTTCGAAGGTATTTACAATGTGCCTTCTCAGGTATTCGAAATCCCGGTTGATGCGACTTCTTCCGAGGCAGTAGACCTGAATGTAGTGGATGCGCTGTCCGAAGACTGCTTCACCAGCCTGTCGCTCACACTGCCGATTGTACCTGAGATTGACTGTCCGGACGATACCGACTTCGCTGTGCGCACACAGGATGTACAGTTCATCAACGGACAACTGAATACAAATGACGATACGCTGAGTACGATCTGCTGGGCTGAAGACCTGGCAGAAGGGCTCCGCTACTACGATACGACAACAGTAGTTGCTGAAGCTTCCGACATGTTCACCTTCGTATTACTAAGTGATATGGACCAGGTCGTGGATATGGATGGCTATGGTGCCATTTTTGACGGAGCATACAACCACCTGATGCCTTGTTGTAATCTGGCGGATACCACGCACCTGCCAGACTTCGACAATGAGCTGCTCAATCCAATGATTGACTTCAACACCTACAACCTGGACGGTTTTGTCCCTGTGGGTAGTATGTCGGTGCAGCTGACAGGCGATGTGGCGCATACACTGATGGTGACCACGGTGACACCCGGTGAAACCGGTAATTACCGCTGGTTAGTCTTCAGCCAGAATGGTACGCAGCTATTGGATACTAACGGTCTGCCTTATCCGGCAGAAGCAACGCAAGTCAATTACGACCTGCTTTGCACAGATGTGGATTCCCTCATTAACAACCCAGTGAGCCTGGCGCTCACCGGAGAAGCAACGGTCGAGGAATTCTGTGGCATTGATAGCCTCTTCTTCACCGATCAGCTTGCCCCGGCTGACGAAGATTGCCTGCCTAATGTCATTAACCGCAGTTTTGTGGTCACTGATGTCCGGGGCAACAGCTTCTCCTGTGCACAGGAAATTGAGATTCAGGTGCCAGCACTGGAGGATGTGAAAATGCCTAAGCTTGCCGCAATGTTCGACTGCGAAGCAGCGTTCACCAGCGATGCCAATGGCAACCCGCACCCAAGCTTGACAGGGTATCCTTACGTTCAGTCCACCTTTGATGTACATCTGCTCAATGAGCCGTTCTGTAACATCTCTGCGGACTACGAGGACAGCGACCATGAGGACCTCTGCGCAGGCACCTACAGCTTTGAGCGGACCTGGACAATAACGGATTTTTGCACGCCTGATTCTGTACGTACGTTCGTACAAACGATCAAGGTGGGCGACCTGACCGGTCCGGTGGTGAGCTGCCCAATCAGCGACCACTACTGCCCGGTAGTCGAAGAGGACATTATGGTGTTCTCTACCGATCCGTTCGATTGTACTGCAACGATCGAAGTGCCGATGCCGGAGGTGACCGATGCCTGCTCTGATGAGTGGACTGTCCTCACAGAGGTCATTAGTGTGGATATGAGCAATGATACGGTGATATACACCATTCTTGATACACTCCTGGAAGATGACCTGCGCCTCATCACCGGGCTGGAAATTGGGGCGTACAAGTTCCGCTACACCGTAACGGACGACTGCGGTAACAGCACGCAGCAGCTCTGCCACTTCCGGGTTGCTGATCGCTCAGAGCCGGTAGCCATCTGTACCGGAGCACTTAATGTTTCGGTAGGCGGCTTTGGCCTGGCAAGATTGTTCACACACCACATCGATGCGGGCAGCTACGACAACTGCGGTATCGACAGTATGATGGTCCGCCGCGTTTACGAGCGCGACCCGGAAGATTGCAGCGACCTTGGTACGCCATACTACTCTGCATGGGGCAACTTCGTCGAGTTCAACTGCTGTGATGCGGGTACTTATGTGACTGTAGAGCTCCGGGTAGTGGACGTAGCTGGTAATGTGAATATCTGCTGGCTGGATGTACTGGTGGAAGACAAGACCGCGCCACAGTGCATTGGACTGGAGGACGTGACCGTAGGCTGTGGTGATTTGCCGGAAGGCTTTGACCCGTTCAGCCTGAACCAACTGGACAGCATCTTTGGCGAGGTGCATGTGGTAGACAACTGCTCCGCAGACGCCATTATCCTTGATCCGATTGTGGACTTGAGCGCATGTGGTACTGGTACCATTACACGCCGCTTCCTGGCGATTGACCTGGTGGGCAACGTCTCCATGGATACGCTCACGCAAGTGATCACTGTTGGTGGTGATGGAGGCTTTGATGTACGTTTCCCTGCCGATATTCAGGTCTCCGCCGATGTTTATGCAGGCGATACGCTGGCTGGCGTGGAAATTACCAACCGGGGTTGTGATTCCATCTCCATCAGCTATACCGACTCACTTGTAGCAGCTGGCAATGGCGAATGTTCGCGCATTCTCCGTACCTGGGAAGTGACCAACTGGTGTGACTACGATGCGATTGATACCGCAGTGGTGATCCGCCGTGATGAAGATTGCGATGGCCTGATGGGCGAAGAGGATTTATGGCTGCTTGGCCGTCCGGACTCGATCTACGTAGATGCCGACAGTTCGGTACTGAACACCTTCCCAATGGCGGGTGTGAAAGATACCCTCTGTGACGGCACAACCAACCCGGAAGGCTACTGGAGAACAGTTGATAACACAGGGCGCTGGGTTTACACGCAGGTGATCCGCATCGAAGACAACGGATTTGATGCTTACGCTATCTACCTGCCAGCGGACAGCACAGTCTTCTGTGATGATCTGTCTGCGGACTCAGTCCGGGTTTACGGCTCAGCGTGTGACTCCATTACCATCAGCCACACGGATACGCTGATCGCTGGTGAAGATGAAGCTTGCTACCGCATCCTGCGCACCTGGGAGGTGACCAACTGGGACGAGTATGACGGGCTGTCTGACGCTATTAGCATCCGCCGCGATGAAGACTGTGACGGAATGCTGGGTGAGGATACAACATGGGTCCTTCGTCAGCCTGACACCACCTATGTTGATGCCGACAGCTTATTCCTGAACAACTTCCCGATAGCGGGCGTTAAGGACACAATCTGTGATAACACCACGAATCCGGAAGGTTACTGGCGCACGAGCGCGTCTACCGGCCGCTGGGTTTATACCCAGATACTCTACGTGATTGATGAGGATGCACCGGTGGTGACCTTTGAGCAACCAGATCCATTCTGCAGCTTCGAAGGAGACACTTGCGATGCTAACGTTATCTATCCATTCGCATTGGACGGTAAGTGCCTGCCGGATACGCTGTTACCAGACTCCATGGTGGAGATGACTTTCCGGGTACTCCTGGATGCAGGTGCCGATGGTGTGCTGGATATGGATGTGACGGACTCCGTGGAAATCACTGGCAGCTATCCGGATTACGCAATCAATGGTAAGTTCCCAATGGGCGAACATATCCTGGAGCTCAATGTAGTGGATGCCTGTGGTAACTTTACCGCTGTGAGTATGCCATTCGAAGTGGTAGACTGCTTCGTTCGGGCACCTCAGTGCTACGATAATTTATCCATTGAGTTACAGCCACTCAATGAGCCGGTTGATATCGATGGGGATGGAACGATTGATCAGGCATCTGCAGATGTGACGCTGAGCTACCTGCTTGAGGAAATGCCAACGGACGATTGCAGTGGCCCTGTTGGCTACTCCATGAATCTCATGGGAGAGGTCTTCGATATGCAGTATAATAAGCTTACGCTTACCTGTTCGGACAATGATACCTATGAGGTGGAAGTATGGTCATTCGACGAAGCGGATAATCCATACGCACTACAGCCTGATGGTTCGGTAGGTGGCCGCAACATAGAGCGTTGCCTTACCACCATAACGGTGACTAACTCAGCTTCTTGTCTGGATGGCTTTGCCGGTGGGGATACGCATAAAGGAGACGCATTGATTGGCGAAGAGCCAGCAGAAATGGCTCTCTACCAGAACGTGCCGAACCCATTTGTTGACATGACACAGATTGACTTCTACCTGCCTCAGGCAGATGAAGTACAGTTTGAGGTACGCAATGCTTCCGGACAAGTCATGAAGGTCATTCAGGGATGGTATGATGCTGGTACGCATCAGGTACGCCTTGACCGCAGTGACGTGAAGTCAACAGGAATCTACTATTACACCCTGCGAACGAGCAAAGGGATACTGACTAAGCAGCTGATAATCGCTGAATAGTCAATAAAGGGATTACATTCCCCGTTTTAAGATCTGAGGATTTGGTCCGTTTGGGCCATTTCCTCGGTATCGGGGGGCAAAGAAAAAGCAGTGCCGCTAAGAAGCACTGCTACTAAGAATTTTGTGCATATTTGTTTTTGTTGATGGGGTAGAGCTTTATGTTCTACCCCTTTTTTATTTTAGCGCAGCTTCCTTTACTGCATCCGCTACCTTCCAGGCTACCTGTTCCTGCAGTGAGGCTGGAATGATAGATTCCCGGGTAGGGTTTGGGATGTAGTCGGCAATAGCGTAGGCTGCTGCCAGCTTCATTGCCGGGGTAATGCGCTTAGCTTTTGCATCCAGTGCTCCTCTGAATATCCCGGGAAAGCCCAAGACATTATTGACTTGATTGGGCAAATCGCTACGACCTGTACCGACGATCGCGGCTCCGCCCTTATACGCCTCTTCCGGCATGATTTCGGGGTCAGGGTTGGCGAGCGCAAAGATGATAGCATCTTTGGCCATGGTTTTAATATCCGCTGAGGAAAGCAGGTTGCCCACGCTCACACCAATGAAAACATCTGCATCAACGATGGCATCCTTTACAGTACCAGTTCGGTTCATGGGGTTGGTGAAGCTTAGGACTTCCTTTTTCGAATCGTTTAGATTGTCCCGCCCGTTATGGATGACACCCTTGCTATCGCATATTACGACTTCCCGAACAGCAATGCATTCCGAAGAATTTTGATGCTCTACACATTTCAGCAGCTTTGCGATCGCCACACCTGCTGCCCCGGCTCCGTTGATGACAACTTTCAGGTCAAAGAGACTTTTACCCACTAGTTTAGCAGCATTGATAAGGCCAGCCAGTACCACAATCGCCGTACCGTGCTGGTCGTCGTGAAAAACCGGGATTCCAATATCCTGCAGGCGCTGCTCAATTTCAAAACTGCGGGGTGCGGAGATGTCCTCCAGGTTGATACCGCCAAAAACCGGGGCAATCAGCTTCACCGTTTCAATAATCTTTTCCGTATCCTGGGTGTCCAGGCAAATGGGAAAGGCGTCAATGTTGGCAAACCGCTTAAACAGCATAGCCTTGCCCTCCATGACTGGGATAGCCGCGTGTGGACCGATATTGCCAAGCCCTAAAACTGCAGAACCATCAGAGACAATGGCCACGGTATTGCTTTTGATTGTGTAGTCGTACACCTTTTCCGGATCAGCGGCTATAGCCCGGCAGGGTTCTGCTACCCCCGGGGAGTATACCAGCGACAGGTCTTTTTTGGAGCGCACATCCATCTTGGGGGTCATCCTGATTTTACCTTTCAGATATTGATGGAGGTACAGCGATTCTTTAAAGTAGTCCATATGCTTTTGTGGTCTATGATTAAATATTTGGTTACAGCATCATTTAAAGGTAGCAGATTTTTAGAATTCCGGCCATCCGGATGACGTATTGAGCGGGCGTATTCCGCAAGCATTGCGCATAAAATATTTACCTTGTGCGTTTCGTTATTTTCCTTTTGCAACTACATACCGAACATGATTAGAACGATTACGACTACTGTACTACTATTTCTTTTGTTCACGCTCAACTCATTGGCTCAACCCACCAGGGCTACCGTAAATATGAGTGAGCAGCAGGTTAGTGCCAGCATCCGCATCCCTCTGGCAAATCCTCAGCCCTTCCTGGCTTTTTCCGCCGTATGGAGAGGGCAGGAAGGCGCGCTGAATGCCCGCTTTTCTCCCGATGGGGAGCGTTGGGGCGATTGGGTGAGGCTGGGAATGGACGGACATGCTGACCAGGCTCCTGATCAATATATTAGCGAATTGCACTTTGCACCTGCGGCCAGCCGTTGGGTGGAAATCGAGCCTGCCGCTGGTATGGAAAACCTGGTCCTGCACTTCTTTAATCCTGGCCGAACTGATGAACTGGAGCACATTGGATATGAATCCACTGTTACCACACGCTCCCCAGTCTATTGTCCCTGCGATCAACCTGACTTTGAAGATCGTAGTGACTGGTGCCCGGATGGTACCTGTCCTCCTGATGCCACACCAGTAGGTACCAATCCAACCCACCTGATCATTCACCACGCTGCCGGAACGAACAGCTCTAATGACTGGGCCGCGGTTGTCCGTGCAATATGGGATTTTCATACCGGAGTAAATGGCTGGGATGATGTAGGCTACAACTGGCTGATCGACCCCAACGGTGTGCTTTACGAAGGCCGGGGAGATGACCGGCTGGGCGCTCACTTCTGTGGTACAAATGGTGCCACAATGGGGGTCTGTATGTTAGGCGATTACACCAATATCACCCCAACTGCTGATGCCAAAGCCACCTTGGCCCACCTTATGGCCTGGAAGAGTTGTGACATCGGGGTAGACCCGCTTGGGACGGCCTTCCACGGCAACTCCGGCCTGCAGCTGATGCGGATCTCCGGCCACCGCGATGGATGTGCTACAGCCTGCCCGGGGGATGCTTTTTATCCGCAGTTGCCGGAAGTACGCAACGATGTTGTAGACTTTATCGCCAATCAGTGCGCCGCTATTGCTCCACCCCAGAACCTCACCGCACAAATGACTACCGATACAGCGGTACTGCTGGAGTGGACCGATGAATCAGATAACGAAACTGCCTTTCTTGTAGAGCGGGCAAACTCTTTCTTTGGCACCTACGTACAAATTGGGGAAGCTCCTGCTAACGCGACTACCTATGAGGACTTCGATATAGAAATTGGGACGGGCTATTACTATCAGGTGAGGGCGACTACCGGAGCAGATACTTCAATCTATACCAATAAAGCATTTGTATTTACCAACGTGGTGGGTACAGATAACCTTCTACAGGGCCAAACGGTTAAGGTCTTCCCAAACCCGACTTCCGGAGCCTTGCAGTTGCAGTGGGCAGCACCTCTCGATGGGCGGGTCGTGCTACGGGTGTTGGACGGAAGAGGCGTAGCTGTACGAACCCAGCAACTGGAAGGGCACCAACTTCAGCATCAGCTGGACCTGGGCGCGTTGCCTTCCGGGCTTTATCTGGTCGAGCTTATTAATAAATCAGAGCAGGCCATTTACAGGGTCCTCAAAAAATAATCTGATCTGCCACCCGTTTGAACCTTTCCCTTTGGAAATCTAAGCGAACATCCACCCTAAGGAAAAGTTAGAATGAAAGGGATGAGTATTAAAAACTGTTAACGCAAGCGGCGAATTTTCAGTTGCCAGCGTTACTTGTTCCAGATACCACGTCTAAAAGAGATGTAGGCATATCTACAAAAAACCGAAAACAATTTATTTTAAACAAAATCAAAATCCATCATGCAAAAATTGTTTCTGAAATTTTCCGGAGTTGCGATCCTGCTTACCCTTTTGATCGCTACCGGGTGTGAAGAAGACACCGTTGACCCTATCAATCAGTTGCCTCCGGCAGTTTCCCTGGTTGATGGTGTAGGGTTTACTTCCACTGACGCTACCCTGGCTCCCGGAGAAACATTTACAGTGAGTGTGGAGATACTAACGGGCGATAACCCAATAGAATCTTTCACTTTCCTGGTAGATGGTATCACTGTTAGCAACACAGACATTGGTAATTACTACGCCAATGGCGAATTTGAAATTGACGGAAGCGTAGAAACGGCTAACAACCCGGTCATCCTCTTTGGTGACGCTAAGCAGGGCGCTTCAATCGTAATCGAAGTCGTACCATTCGGACAAATGGACGGAGAGGTGAGAACCTATACTTTCGAAGCTACGGATGAAGCAGGCAACATAGGTACTGTTTCACTGGATATCACTGTTGTGGATCCTACCACACCGATTGATGCTACCCTTACTGGTGTACTTTTCAATCAGGCTGGCCCTACCGGTACCGGTGGTCTTGACCTTGACAACGGTGAAGGTACTGGCAGTGCCGATGCAGAGGCTGAAATCCGCGACCTTGGCCTTGATTGCACCATCCCGGCTCCGGGCCTGAACTGGCGCCGTCAAATCGGCACCGTCAATGGTGCAGATATGGTAAAGGTAGACGAGACGCAGGTAGAGAACTTTACCTTCGATAACGTTTCTGTTAAGGAAGAAATTGAAGCGGCTTACACTACAGGTACTGTGCTGAGCGACGGTACATCGGTTAGCTGTTCAAGCGGCAACGAGACACCGGTTACAGATGTGACTGAAGAGTTGGTAGTAGGCGATATGTTCGTCGTCCTTGCCAATGATACGCACTATCTGATCCGCATCGATGCCATCAACGAGACGGATGACAGCAACGCAGATAACTACGAGCTGTCCATCAAGTACTAAGCAATAAGGCTTATCTGACTTCTGGAGAGCGCAGTTTTCGGTACGCCGGGGCTGCGCTCTTCCTGTTTTAAGGTACAATTATCATTTTTCCTCTTCGTTTCATGTTAGTGAGTTCTGTACTTTTGTGGTCAAACCAGGAATGGCACCGTATGATGAAGAAGATTTTTTCCTGCCTGTTATTAATTGGAAGCCTTGGCTTCTCCCTTCCGGCAACCTTGCAGGCGCAGTGTGAATTCGCCGCAGATACTATTGACCCCTTTGATAGCACGCGATTGGTCATTTCCAAGCCTATCCCTATTGGCTTGCTGATCCCCAGCCTGTACGAAACGGTGGATGGCCCAAAAATTATTGAAGAAGCGGAAGTGGCTTTCTCTTTTATCGAGGGCGATGTGGATACCATTAATGCCTTCTTCCTCACCATTGCAACTCCGGAATATGATTTCCGAAAAATAGAGGCGGGCCGCAACGTCATCATCGCTTTTGAAGATACCTCAGCCGTGCAGTTGCTCAATTATCCAGACCGGGGCGTATTTAGCAAAGAGACTAATATGCGCATCTATCAGCACACCTGTGTGGTGCCTATTGATGTGCTATACCGTATGGCGGCTTACAATGTGTTAGGTATCCGTATTCGGTACAGAGGGAGCAAGCGATCTATAATGCTTACTAAAGAGCAGCAGGAAGCGCTTCGAACTGCTGTGAAATGTGCCAGCGAAGCTGTAGGGTTCGCACCTTTGAGCCCCTAGTGAAGCAAAAAATGTCAAACAGTATTTTTTTAACACCATGCTCACGGTGTAAATCGGCTGGCGTAATCAAAACCTATTACAAATGACTACTCCGAAAAAGATGGAAAAATCGTGAAGGAGCCGTTCTTCTATTCCTGGCCAGGATAAAGCCAAACAGATTGGAAAGTGTGGAGTGCTTTATCCAGTATTGGGTAAAGCGCTTCTGTTTGCTGTCAGGATTGCTGCCCGATAATGGCCTGCACGCCAAGTGCATAGCCTTGTAGCCCCAGCCCTACGATAATTCCTGCGCAATGGGCAGACAGGTAAGAATGATGCCGGAAAGTTTCCCGCCGGTGTACATTGGAAATATGGATTTCAATAACTGGCGTGGAAATTCCGGCTATCGCATCGCCCAGCGCAACGGAAGTGTGCGTGTAGGCCCCTGCATTAAATACAATCCCATCATAGGAAAAACCCACCTCGTGCAGTTTGTCCAGCAGCGCCCCCTCATGATTGCTTTGAAAATACTCCAGCGTATGCTGCGGAAATTGCGCCTGAAGCTTCCCGAAATAGTCCTCAAAAGACTTACGGCCATAGATTTCGGGCTCTCGCTTGCCCAGCAAGTTGAGGTTCGGCCCGTTTAGGATTAGAATACGCATCAGTTGGCTTTGTCAGACATGAACTTAATACGGACGAGCTGTATCTCTTCCATCGTGATGTCTTCGTCCTGTAGTTCTTTGTAGGCTTCCTCAAGGGCATCGGTCTCTGCGTCCATGAAGTAGTCCTCAATCTCTTCCCGCGCGTACTCATCCAGGTTTTCGTCAATGTAATAATCGATATTCACTTTTGTACCGGAAAGTACGATAGCGTACATCTCCTGATAGAGCTCCTCCATTGAGAGGTTGTTGGCTTCCGCCAAATCCTCCATTGGCACTTTGCGGTCGATGCCCTGAATGATATTGATTTTGACTTTCGATTTATTGGCCACCTGCTTCATTACGAAGTCATTTGGGCGGTCAATATTGTTTTCTTCTACGTATTGCTTAATCAGTTCCAGGAAAGGACGCCCGTAGCGCATCGCTTTACCCTTGCTCACGCCTGAGATATTGCTCATATCATCCATCGTGATAGGGTAGTGGGTAGCCATATCCTCCAGCGAGGGGTCCTGAAAGATTACAAATGGCGGTACATCATGGCGCCTGGACTCTTTACGGCGCAGGTCGCGCAGCATTTTGATCAGCATTTCGTCGAGAACAGCGGAGCTGCCTTTGGATTCCTCTATGTCTGCCGCTACTTCCGCATCGTAGTTATGGTCGATGGGGATGTTGAAGGGCTGCGGCTTTTTCAGAAAAGCTTTACCTTTTTCGGTGATCTTGAGGAGCCCGTAGGTCTCAATGTCTTTGCGAAGCAGGTCGTTGAGGATCGCCTGCCGGAAAACGGAGCTCCAGTAGGTGGCGTCATGCCCTTTGCCCGCTGCGTAGAGAGGGCGTTTGTCAAAACTGAAGTCTTTTATCACTTTGGAGGCATGCCCCCGAACGAAGTCTACCATCACCTTGATGTCGTAGTTCTCGTCCAGCTCATCTACGGCCTTAATGGCTAATACGACGTCATCCTTAACATCAATCCGTTCTTTAGGATGACGGCAATTGTCGCACATCTCGCTGCAATTGTCCTCATCAAATTGCTCCCCAAAGTAGTGTAGCAGGAAGCGGCGGCGGCAGGAGGTGGTTTCTGAATAGGACATTACTTCCTGCATCAGCTGCATGCCCATCTCACGTTCGGCAACGGGCTTGTCGCGCAGGAACTTCTCCAGCCGCAGGATATCCTTATAGGCGTAGAACGCCACACAGCGACCTTCCAGCCCGTCCCGCCCGGCACGCCCGGTCTCCTGATAGTAGTTTTCTATACTCTTTGGAATGTCGTAGTGGATCACAAACCGCACATCCGGCTTATCAATCCCCATACCAAAAGCAATCGTTGCCACAATGACATCCACTTCTTCCATCAGGAAATCATCCTGCGTTTTACTGCGGGTTTTGGCGTCCAGACCAGCATGATAGGGAGCCGCCTTGATATCATTCACCTTCAGTGCTCCGGCAATCTCGGCTGCTGACTTCCGGCTTTGCACATAGATAATGCCGGACTGATCCGGTATTTCCTTAATAATCTGTACGATCTGCTTCAGCGTCTGCTCCTTTTTAAGCTTCGGACGCACCTCATAGTAGAGGTTCTCCCGGTTAAAGGAGGAGATGAAGGTATTGTGGTCCGTCATATTGAGGTTTTTTACAATATCGGACTGAACCTTGGGCGTCGCGGTAGCGGTTAGGGCCACCACCGGGATATCGCCACCTATGGAATCGAGCATGGCACGGATGCGGCGGTATTCAGGCCGGAAGTCATGCCCCCACTCTGAAATACAGTGGGCTTCATCAACGGCAACAAACGATAAGTTGACCTGCTTAAAGAACTCAATATTCTCTTCCTTGGTCAGAGTCTCTGGTGCAATGAAGAGGAGCTTGGTCTTATTGTCCATGATATCCTGCCGCACCTGTTTCATCTGAGATTTGGTGAGGGAGGAGTTCAGGAAGTGGGCCACATCATCGCTTTGGCTGTACCCGCGAATGGAGTCCACCTGATTTTTCATTAATGCAATCAGGGGCGAAATGACGATAGCCGTACCCTCCAGCATAAGCGCAGGCAGCTGGTAGCAAAGCGATTTGCCGCCACCGGTAGGCATAATGACAAAGGTGTCTTTGCCACCCAGTACACTCTTGATGATAGACTCCTGCCGGCCTTTAAAGCTATCAAAACCGAAGTATTGATGAAGGGCATCGTAAAGCGTTTCTTTCGTCGTCGTCATGGTTCGCCAGTTCTTTTTTACTTAGTTTTGCATCGGTTGTTTTGGGCAATCCGTCCTAATTTAGCCAATATTTTTCAGTTGGAATGGGTATTCAGAGCTTTTTCGACTTCCAGGAACAACTACAGGACCGATTCGTTCGATTAGGCGCTTTTTTCAAAAGCTTTCAAAAATACAAAAATCACGTGATAAGCGAAGGATTAATCAGGAAAACTGCGCTGCGGACGCTGGAAATCGAGATGAAGGCGCTCCGGGCACTGCAGGAGAGCATCGATGGAGAGTTTGAGGCGTGTGTGAATGCAGTTTTTGCCTGTCAGGGGCGAGTGGTGGTGACGGGGATCGGCAAGAGTGCGCTGGTGGGCCAGAAAATCGTAGCTACCCTGAACTCCACAGGCACCCCGGCTTTGTTTATGCACGCTGCTGATGCGATTCACGGGGACCTCGGTATGATTCAGCCGGGAGACTTCGTTCTCTGCCTGTCTAAAAGCGGGGAGACGCCTGAAATACGTGTGTTGGTCCCTCTGCTCAAAAACCTCGGCAATCCCATCATTGGTATGGTGGGCAATCGGGCTTCTTATCTGGGCAGGCACGCAAGTTATGTGCTGTGCACTCCGGTGGACCAGGAGGCAGATCCGAACAATCTGGCACCTACCGCAAGCACCACTGCACAGATGGCGCTGGGGGATGCGCTGGCCACTTCCTTACTGGCATTGCGCGGCTTTTCGCCTCAGGACTTCGCACAGTTCCATCC
>CAZNHN010000117.1:4765-17665 GCA_964572415.1 uncultured Phaeodactylibacter sp. | reverse complement strand
CCGCGTAGCCGCCCGCCACCTGAACCTCCGCAGGCTGCCGCACCGGCACCTCATCCTCTCTGGGCACAGCGGCGGTTACCGGGTCATGAGTTACATTTTGCAGCAGGGCGGGGAGCCGATCCGGGAGATATGGCTGTTCGACGGGCTATACGGGCAGCTGGAAAAATATGCGATGTGGCTGGAATGGGGCGGGCAACGCCTTGTCCTGCTCTACACCGATGAAGGGGGCACCTACTCCACCACCCTTGGCTTCCGGGACAGCCTCAAAGCCTGGGAGCTTCCATTTGCGGAAGTGGAAAGCCGGGACGGGCAACCGCTGCCTGCCCTACCGGACAGCGGCACGATTTTCTGGCATACTGACCTGGGGCATAATGCGGTTCTCCATGAGCGGCAGCAGTTTGCGCACTTGCTCAGGCATTGCTCATGGCTTCAAGACAAGCGTAAAAAATGACAGGATTGACATTTTGACAGCAAAGGCAGCCTAACTTCATTCCTAACCACCTATGCATTTCACTGACTTTTTGTCACTCAACCCTTTTTACTGTAGCATGGAAAGCGAAATTGGCATCTGATTTGCTTGACGGATTTTTAGACACCGCCCTTTCTGAATGCTGGTGTCAGGCAATTATTCATCAAAATTTTGTTTGACATGAGTGAAGTACATTTCAAACCAATCAACGACCGCGTGGTGGTAAAGCCACTACCGGCAGAGGACAAAACCGCAGGAGGTATCATCATCCCGGACACCGCCAAGGAGAAGCCACAGCAAGGCGAGATCGTCGCTGTGGGCCCGGGCAAGGAAGGCGTCAAGCCAACCGTCAATGTAGGCGACCGGGTACTCTATGGCAAGTACGCCGGGCAGGAGCTTAAGTACGCCGAGTCTGAATACCTCATCATGCGCGAAGATGATATCCTGGTCGTCCTCAACTAATTTTCATTTTTGGTTAACGCTCAAAACTTTTGAAACATGTCAGCTAAGGAACTGAACTGGGGCAACGGTGCCCGCGAACACCTCAAAGCCGGCATTGACAAGCTGGCCAACGCTGTTAAAGTGACCCTGGGCCCGAAAGGCCGCAATGTGGTCCTGCAGAAAAGCTTCGGCGCGCCCCGCGTCACCAAAGACGGGGTAAGCGTGGCCAAGGAGATTGAACTTTCCCACCCGCTCGAAAATATGGGCGCTCAAATGGCCAAGGAAGTGGCCAGTAAAACGGCCGACCTCGCCGGTGACGGTACCACTACCGCTACCGTTTTGGCGCAGGCCATGATCACCGCCGGGCTAAAGAACGTAACTTCCGGCGCAAGCCCGATCGACCTCAAGCGGGGCATCGACAAGGCGGTAAAAATCGTGGTGGACAACCTCAGCAAGCAAGCCGAGCCGATCAAAGGCAATTTTGAGAAAATCCGTCAGGTAGCGACCATCTCTGCCAATAACGACGAGGAGATCGGCAAGTTGATCGCCGATGCGATGGAGCGCGTAACCACCGATGGTGTCATCACCGTAGAAGAAGCCAAAGGCACAGAAACCTATGTGGACGAAGTGCAGGGCATGCAGTTTGACCGCGGCTACCTTTCGCCTTACTTCGCCACCAATACAGAGCAGATGGTGACCGAGTACGACAATCCGTACATTCTGATCCACGACAAGAAGATTTCCAACGTCAAGGATATCGTACCGGTGCTCGAGGCCGCTTCAAGAGAAAACAAACCACTGCTGATTATTGCGGAAGACATTGAGGGCACAGCGCTGAGCACCCTTGTGGTTAACCGCCTGCGCGGCACCCTTCAGGTAGTAGCGGTGAAAGCGCCAGGCTTTGGTGACCGCCGCAAGGCTATGCTCGAGGACATTGCCGTGCTGACCGGTGGTACCGTCATCAGTGAGGAGCGCGGCTACAAGCTGGAGAATACCACCCTCGACCTCCTTGGTCAGTGCGAGAAGATCAAGGTAGACAAGGACAACACTACGATTGTGGGCGGCAGCGGTACCGAAGATCTGATTCAGGCCCGTGTCAATCAGATCCGGCAGCAAATTGAGCAAACCACGTCTGACTACGACCGCGAGAAGCTGCAGGAGCGCCTGGCAAAGCTGGCCGGCGGAGTGGCTGTCCTGCACGTAGGCGCTGCCACAGAAGTGGAAATGAAGGAGAAGAAAGACCGCGTAGACGATGCCCTGCACGCGACCCGGGCAGCCGTTGAAGAAGGTATTGTGCCTGGCGGTGGCATATCTCTGGTCCGTGCCATTAGCGCCCTTCGGCAGGTGAAGTTCGACAATGAAGACGAGTTTATCGGAGCAAGCATTGTGAGCAAAGCCCTTGAGGCACCGATCCGCACGATTGCCGGGAATGCAGGAGTGGAAGGCAGTGTAGTGCTGCAGCGCGTACTCGATGGCGAAGGCGCTTTCGGGTACAACGCCCGCACCGGCAACTACGAAGACCTCAAGCAGGCCGGCGTAATCGACCCTGCCAAGGTTTCCCGCATTGCGATTGAGAATGCTGCTTCCATTGCCGGCATGGTCCTGATGACCGAATGCACCATCAATGATACGCCTGAGCCTAAGGAAAAAGGAGCTACGGCTGGTGCCGGCATGTACGATGACATGATGTAAACCACTCTGTCTTTTTAATGGACGCTTGCCCGCCTCTGGCTGTTGCCGGGGCGGGCATTTTGTTTGGCTTGACGGACACTGTTGGTAAGCTGTTGTTTAGCGGCTTTGAATTTCAAAGAGCACTGCGTTAGTGGCCCAGGATTGAACTTCCTTTTCGTGGGTCACCTGCACTTTTGGTGCCTCCGAACAGTACCTGTCTTTCACCGGCTGTCAGCGCAGGGTGGCCATCAAAATGCACCACGGCATCAGTTGCGTCCCACTCCACCTTCACCCCCTTGAAGGTCTTGGACACACGCTCCCCTTTGGCACCATCATAACTGTAGTCCATTGAGAGCTCCCGCCGGTCTATAGACAGGGCTCCTACCCCACATACCCAGTTGCAGTCAGGCTTGCCCAAGGTAATAAAATAGAAGGCTCAAGCTTTATTGACATAAGCTTGAACCTTCTAAAGCAAGCACCTTCAAAAACGATCCGTTAGGGCACCAGCCCGGCTAATTCTATCTGGAAGGCATTTTGAATTTTATCCTTGACAGTGCAATTGATATTTCCAATTGCTATTAAATCTTGTCCAATTTCGGGACAAAATTTAATTTACTCTCGCATATCCATAGGCCTGGGTATAAGCAATAATTCTGAATTTGTCTTCTACTTCGATATCGACAATATCAAACACACCTCTCAGGATTGTCAATTTCACAAGTGCATTTTGGTGTGGTATATTAGGGAAGTCCGACAATTGAAACGTATAACTTCCATTATCAACTACCTTAACAAAATCATACTGATTTTGAGGGTATTCATCATACAATCTTTGATTTTCCCAAGCGGTATACTCAAGAATTATGTAAACACCACTCTCATTTTCACTGTCGCCATTCCAGGTAATAGTAAAACCATCTTGAAGGTTTGGGACTCCCATTTCTCCCACGGCTAATACTTCTGGTATATAAATGGACGAATACAGGTCGTTGCGAGACTCAAGGCTTGATTCGCTTTTTTCTAAGTAAACACCTACTTCCCGGCCAAATAAACTTTTGTACTCTGGATGTTTATTTTTTCTAAAGCCCCCTGGAGTCTTTAATGGTAAAACATGGTCACCTATTATTATACTCTCATAATCACAAGCTATCTCATGACCATCTTTACATATTGACAACGCACTTGCGCGGTTATTTTCCTCCCAAAGTGCAGTCGAGAAGTTCCCTTGAGAATTTGCTATGGTTGCAGAAATTTTTATGTCACTAGAAACCAATTTCTTGTAAACGTCTATTAACGCCAGTTGCTCAATAGTATCTTTCGGATTAGGAATACTACCAAATTCGTCTGTACAAGAAGAAAATAAAACACTTAATGATAAGAAAATGAATAGGTATTTCATTGCATTTTTTTTAAGAATTACAAGCCAAATTAGCCTGTACCACCCGTAATGACTACCGTGGCTCCATGAAAGTTTGTAAGGAGGCTATTAACGACCTGAAGAAAAGAAAAGCAACTACACCTCCGGCCATTGCTACTTTTCTCCAACCATTGATTGTTGCCGCCACCATGCTCCGGCAATTCGAAAAAGCGGAAGCTGCTGCTACCCAAAAGCATAGTATCGCTCTCCGGGCACATCTTCATAAATGCCTTCCAGGAGAAGCTTACCCCTCCTCCTCATTCAGTAACTGCGCCTTAAGCTCAGGATAAGCAGCGAAGTAGCCATCCACAAGGTGGCGGCTGGCCAGGAAAAAGATACGCTTGCCGAAAATGCCGGACTCCCGGAATTGAACGGTGGCGAGCTGCAGGAACAGGAACCGGCTCAACCGGAAGCTGGAAACGTTGTGGAAAGGGTAGCGGGCTGTTTTAAAGTAGTTAGTAACGTACAGAAAGTCGCCATCCGCTTCCACCCGCTTGAGGCGCAGTAGGGTGAAGACAAACAGGAGCACACCGGTAACATAGAAGAACACCATGCCCGCTTTGAAATAAATGGCAGGCGTATTGCCCACATAGTCGTATTGATAGAACAGGGCAGCAAGGGTGCTGGCCCCAAAAAAGACAATCCAGAAAACCGGAATGAAAAACTTCAGCAGTAAAGTCGCATTACTTGATAGTCGGTGCATTAAAATTCTTCGTTTTCTCGGTTAACACGGGCGGAAACTACAATACTGCCCTCATACAGGATATAGAGTGGTATGCCGATCAAAAACTGCGTGACCACATCCGGTGGGGTGATCATCGCGGCCAGCATCAGGACACCGATGATGGAGTGCCGGCGGTATTTTTTCATGCCCTCCGGCGTTACCAGCCCTATCTTAGAAAGGAAGTAGACGATGATGGGCAGCTCAAAGATCAGCCCGGCCGGTGCCGTAAACATGATCATGTAGTTGATGAAGGACGACATCGTGGGTGTATTCTGAACGCCTGGAATCTGATACCCTGCCAGGAAATTCACAGCAAATGGCGAAATGATGTAGTACCCAAAAAGCACACCGAGCATAAACAAGCCCGAGCAGATGCCCACCATACCACGCGCCGCTTTCCGCTCTTTGGAATACAAGCCGGGCTTGATGAATTTCCAAAACTCCCATAACACATAAGGGAAGGCTATAATCAGCCCCATGATGAAGCAGACTTTAATGCTCATGATGAACGGCTCACCGAATCCCGTAGCAATTTTTGGGAAATCCGGCGGCACAAAGCACATCATATCCCCCAGGCCTACCGAGTTCGACAGGTTGCAAATGGCACGGTAGGAAAAGAAATCCGCTTTGGTCGGCCCGAAGATGACCGTATCAAACAGCCACCCCTGAAAGAAGAACAATACGATACCCAGGCCCACCACGGCTATAAGAGACCGGATGATGTGCCAGCGCAGCTCTTCCAGGTGCTCCAGGAAGGTCATTTCCTGAGTCTCTTCCCCGGTACCGAGCTTGTCTACGTCTATTTGGTCGAGTGGCATATGCGTCTGCTAATTTTCATCTGCAAAAGTAACAAAAAACCGGTCCCCGGCAATTTTAACATTTAGCCCCTGTAACGGATGCTAACCACAGCATTATAAGGGCACAACATCGGAAAAACCAAGGGTAAAACCTTCGCTCCTCTGTCAAATTATTAACTAGTTTTTTAGGACCATCGTTTCATCTTATTTTTTAACCGGGCCAGGTAAGCACCGCTGCACCTGACTGACTGTCATTGCACTGTACCGGCGTATTGGCTTGCGCACCACGCATGTCTTGCTACTGCTTTGCCCACAACGTAAGGAAAATGAAGTATTATCTGATCCCGGCGCTGAGCCTGCTGCTCACGCCCCTCTTTGCGCAGACCGAAAGCACCCGGCTGCCGCTGAATGACATCACCCACCGCACCCTCACCCACGAAGAGCGCCCGCTGCCCTATCCGCCAATACGGGAAGCCGACATCCTCTGGGAAAAACGCGTGTGGCGGGTCATTGATACGCGGGAGAAAATCAACCTGCCTTTCCGCTACCCCAAACAACCTTTCGTAACCCTTTTGACCGAAGCAGTGGAGTCCGGCAGGCTGCAGGCGTTTAGCACCGCTAACGACGAGTTCAGCCTGCCGCTTTCTCAACAGGAGGTCACCGGCATGCTCTACCGCATTGACACCGTTCCCATCTATGACTTTGACACCGATACGGAAATTTATCAGGTGGTTAAGGATGAGCTCAATCCGGAAGATGTGAAGCGCTTCCGCATTAAAGAACACTGGTTTTTTGATACCCGGACCTCTACCCTTCAGGTGCGCATCCTCGGTATTGCCCCCCTCATTGAGGAGTACGATGACAACGGCAACTTCCGGTACGAGCGCCCCCTGTTCTGGATTTACTACCCGGATGCACGCGAACTGCTCGCTCATGCAGAGGCGCCAACCGATGGCCTCGCCCACAGCCCCATGAGCTGGGCTGATATTTTTGACATGCGCAAATTCTCCAGCTATATCATGAAGGCCTCCAACATACATGATGAGCGCCTGGAAGGTACCTACACCGGCGTGGACCTCCTGCAGCAGTCACAAAAGCTGGAACAGGAAATCTTCAATTTTGAGCATGACCTTTGGTCTTATTGATATTTGTTGGCCAGAGCACAAAAGTCCATTCTAGTTGTTACTTTTGCGGCACGCTTAAAAATAAGCGTAAGGGGCGCAGGAAAGAACTGTGCCCCGCCGCAGAAGAAAGATTATGGAGATATTAATGTATGCCGGGCTATTTATTGTTAGCCTGGGTGTGTTGTTGAAGGCATCAGACTGGTTTATTGACTCCGCGGAGCAGATTGGCTTATCGCTGGGGGTTTCGCCCTTTATCATCGGGGTCACCATTGTGGCATTTGGCACTTCCCTGCCGGAACTGGCCACCTCTATCGCCTCTGTGCTGAGTGGGGAATCGGAAATCGTTACCGGCAATGTCGTAGGCTCCAATATCACCAATATAGCCCTGGTGCTGGGGCTGGCGGCTTTGGTCGTCGACAAAATCGAACTGGAGTACAACATCTGGCACGTGGATATGCCCTTCCTATGGGGTTCTGCCTTTTTGCTGTGGTTTGTACTTAGGGACCTGCACTTTTCGCTCTTTGAAGGCATCCTGTTCATCATGGGCATTGTGGTCTTTCTGGCCTACAGCTTCAAAAGCGAGCAGGAGCCCGAAGAAATTGAGCGCCCTACTGTAAACTGGAAAACCTACACCATGCTGGCCATAGGTGGAGCTTTTGTGTACCTCGGTGCCGACTACACCATCCTGGCCATTCGCAAACTATCCACCTTTGCGGGTATTGACCCGGAAATCATTGCGCTGTCTGCTGTGGCCCTGGGCACTTCCCTTCCGGAAGTGATTGTGAGCCTCAACGCCGCCCGCCGGGGCAAGGCCTCTATCGCAGTGGGCAATGTACTGGGCTCCAATATTTTCAATACGTATATCGTGATGGGCGTCTCTTCCTTCTTTGGGAAGCTGGTCATCCCCACCAATATCAACGAGCTGTTCCTGCCCCTCATGGTGGCTATGACGATCCTGTTCGGCATCATGGCCAACAATAAAAAAATCACCCGCTGGGAAGGCGTTTTGCTCCTGATGTTCTACGCTTTCTTCTTCGGGCAGCTTATCGAATCCGCAATCTAATCCTTATGGCACTGATCAAACCTGTGAAAGGCATCCTTCCTCAATTTGGCGACAACTGCTACCTGGCTGAAAATGCCACCATCGTCGGCGATGTGCAAATGGGCAACGACTGCAGCGTTTGGTTTCAGGCCGTCATCCGGGGCGATGTGCACCGCATCCGCATGGGCAATAAAGTGAATGTACAGGACGGCGCCGTCATACATTGCACCTACCAAAAGGCACCGACAACCATCGGCAACAACGTCTCCATAGGGCACCGGGCGCTGGTACACGGCTGCACCCTTAAAGACAATGTACTTGTAGGCATGGGCGCTATCGTCATGGACCACGCGGTGGTGGAAGAAAACGTGCTGATCGCGGCGGGTGCGGTGGTCCTGGAAAACAGCCACCTGGAATCCGGTTACATCTACGCCGGCGTGCCGGCACGCAAGGTAAAAGCCCTGAGTGCCGAAGCCTTTAGCGATTCCATAGAGCGGATTGCTAATAATTATGTGATGTACAGTAGCTGGTTTAAGGAGTAAGCCTTCCGCTGACAACAATCACTCTTCTTCGAACTCAATCGCCATATTGTATCGCCACTGATTGAAATACAAATTACCCCCGCGCCATTCCACCTCCCCCCGCTGAAAGTCCACCGTTTCACTGCGGGGGTGCACTTTGGCCGGGAAGAAATCACCGGAAAAGTCATCATTGACAATCAGGCGGTAGGCATCAGCTCCGCCAAAGAAAAAGCGTTGGGCCTCCGGGTGGTCTTCAATGGCCTGCAGGTTGAAATCGGGGTCAACGGGCACCCAGCCCAGTCCCTCGAAGTACAGCTCCGACCAGTCGTGCAGGTTTTTGCTGACTGGATAAAGAAACCAACCGCTTTGCCACTTCGCCGGAATGCCCACGTAGCGGCAGAGGGTGATAAACAGCAAGGCTTTCATTCCGCAGTCCCCCCGCTGATTTTCGATACAGTAAGCCGGGATATTGGGCATAGTGGAATACTCCAGTGCACTCGCCCAGGGAATATTTTCGCCAATCCACTGATAGATGAGCCAGGCTTTTTGCACGGGGTCCTGCTCATTGCCTACGATTTCCTTAGCGAGCTGCTGTACCTCCGGCGTAAAGCGGATGTGCTGTGCCCGCTCCTCCGTGTAGTATCGGTACAGCATAGAGGTCGTATCGTAAGGCTCCACTTTCGCATTCCGCAAATCCTGCCAGTGGTCGTAAGCCGTGTAGGACACTTCATACTGAAATTCCGTCCACTCCCCCGCTACTGCCGGCTTTTCCATGTAAATGGACGTATGCGGATAGCTAAGGGGCGAAATAATGTAATGCGGCTCACTCGCATTGAGCAATTGCGGAGCAGCCAGGCGGTCGCGGCTCGTACGCGGATAAGGCAGCCAGGCGCGGACCATCTCGCCGTGGGGTACGGCATCGGGCTTCACGCGCAGGGTGTACGTGAGCTTGAGGGTGCGGGGACGGGCAATGGGTGCATCCTCCCCTTTTACCGCCTCCACAGCGCGGGGCAGGTACACCTGCAGGAAACTGTCCAGGGTTTGGCTGCCCGGACCATCCACTTCCTCCTTACGGGCTTTGGCTTCCGCATTTACCCGGAAGAGGTTCCACACGGCATTCCGGAAGTAGCGCTTTTTGCCTTCAATGACGCGCATTTCCAGTTCGCCGCTCTCTTCCCAGGCCTGTAGCTGTGCATCGGTCAGGTTGGGAAAGTAAGCGCCCAGCGTCTCCCGGATGTAGGCTTCATCCCGCGAAAAGTCAAGCTTGATACGGTCGAGCAATGCCGACTGTAGTTGTAGCTGATAGGCAGTGGTTTCTTCCAGCCCTCCTTCAGCAATGCGGCTGACCATGAGGTCCTGAGCGGTCCGGTATTCCCCTTCGGCTATAGCCTGATCAATGTCAGAAAAGCCGGTCTGAGCGGCCAGAGGAATTGTCATCAGCAAGATTAGTGCAGACAGTAAGCTTCGCATAGGGTGGTTACTTTTAAATTTAGGGATTTCTAAAATTAATTAGGGCAAACGCACCAAACTAAGTTTTCATGAAAAAGGGCGATTAAGGCTCTCGGGCATGGCGATTTAGTCTGTTCTTTGCCTCAAGCCGGCGGGCTTTCACTTTTTGCATCGCCCAAAAAGTGAACAAAAACGCTAGAAATTCGCAAACTCCTCCGTCGAACATGCAATTTCGGCAGCCGCCACCCTCTCTAACGTGTTCCGCGACATGTTCCAACCGTGCTCCAGTCACATTCATATTTTGGTGCGTTTGCCCTAAAAATTAATAGCCCGGCACTTCCGCCAAAGGCAATATCCCGTACTCCGTGGGCTGATCCACGAGCATACGCTTCGCCCGTACAAAAGACGTCAGCCGGTATTCTGTAAAGGTGGAATCGCCCCGGCGCAGGCTTTCTTCCCGTACCTGGCCGGAGGCGTGAATGATAGCGCCGTCGCCCTGATAAATGGCTACATGGGTAATCTTCTCCGGCTTTTCGGCGGTAGCCTTTCTGCCAAAGAAAAGGAGGTCACCGGGGAGGAGGTTGGAAAAGGTGGTATCGGTTTCCACTTCCACACCGGTATGCACCTGCTGGGAAGCGTCCCGGGGCAACATCAGCCCGTTCAGGTAAAAAACCATTTTGGTAAACCCGGAGCAGTCCACGCCTTTGCCAGAGGTGCCGCCCCAAAGGTAAGGGCGCCCCATGAAGCGGCTTGCGGTACGGAGGATGTTCTCCGCTGTAGGCGAGCGGCTGTCGAGCCAGGTCTGATAATCCATGGCTTCATCGGCCATGACGTAGGCTTCCCGGCCATCGGGGTACTGTACTTTCGTAAAGCCGTCCTCCTGTCCCAGCTTGCGCAGGATATTGCCGGCCACCAAGTCAGAAACGATGCCTGACCCGCCCGGGCTGCTGTAGGAAAAGCCAAAATCCGGCAGGTAAATCACCCGCTCGTTATTGACCCAGGCCTCTGCACCGGCCTTATCGGTTAGCTCAAAGCCTCCGGAATCCAGCCAGCCCAGGTAGCCATCGGGGGTTTGCACAAGGTACCAGCCGTCTTCTTTTTTGAGTACGTTGAGGAGGGTGCCCAGAGTCGACTGCGTTGACAACTCCGAAGAATGCCCCGGTTTGGAGCGGATATTGCAGGCGGAAAGGTTGACGATGCCGTAGTGCAGGCCTTCCAGGGCTTCATCCGGCAGTTGCTGCACTGCGGTGGCGTACCCCAATGCTTCCGCTTCTGATTCCAGAGCTTTTTTGGCATTCGGCAGGTTGGTTTCGCCGGTGAGCAGCCATTGACCATCCTGCTGTTCAGCACGAATGTCGAAAAGGGCCACCCGCTTATCGGGAGCATGGGCTGCCTTGAGTTGGTCAATCAGGTTGGAAAGCTCCGTTGGTGGCTGTGGTGCCTCCGCCTGCCCGCCGGAACTACAGCCCATCGCGATCAGCAGGCAAAAAACCAGAAAATGAAAGAGGTATCGCATGGTAAATTTACTTTTGTACAGAAATAAAACTTTTTGATTTTCCTTTGCAGGGATTTGTATTTTTAATACCTTGCGGTACCTTTATTATTTTCGGTTGGGAAAAAATAAAAAGTACCTTTGGATTCACTAATATCAATAGCAGAAGCATCTGAAAAACTTGCCCTCACTCCTCAGCAAGTTAGAAAAATATGCCGAGATGGAAAGATCACGGCAGAAAAAATAGGCAGTGTATGGATGCTGGAAAAGGAAGCTGTGGACAACTATTTTCTGTCCAATACCTGTGGAGTGGCTGAAGACCGGCCACATTACAAAAGAGAAGGAAAGCATTCCACTCCATTGGCATTAAGCTTTTTCAGCGGTGCGATGGGGCTTGACCTGGGCCTTGAAAAGGCTGGATTTGAAACTATATTGGCAAGCGAGATAGACAATGCTTCCCGCAAAACGATACAGACCAATCGCCCAGATATTGCTTTAATAGGCGATGTGCGTTCTTACTCCTCAGATGACATCAGGCATATCACAGGATTGGGCCAACAGGAACCCGATATAATTGTGGGGGGGCCTCCCTGCCAGGCCTTTAGTACGGCGGGGCGTAGAAAAGGGTTTGAGGATGAAAGAGGAAATGTTTTCTTAAATTATATCAACCTGATCCTGGAGTTACGCCCCAGGTATGCGGTTATTGAAAATGTAAGGGGTTTATTATCCGCTCCACTTCGTCATCGTCCTCACCAATTAAGGGGACCGGATCATCCACCCCTAACCAATGACGAATTACCCGGAGGTGCGCTCAATCACATCATTAATGTCCTTCGTAAAAGTGGATATGCCGTATCCTTTAACTTGTATAATGCTGCCAATTTTGGAACCCCGCAAACAAGGGAGCGGGTCATTCTTATCTGTTCGAGAGATGGCAAAAAAGTGCCGCATCTCATTCCAACCCATCAGGAAGATGCCCTGTATGGACTATCCAAATGGCGGACATTTGGAGAAGCCGTCGCGCATCTTAAGGATGTGGAGCATCATCATATTGAATTTCCTGAAAAACGAAAAAGGTTCTACAAGCATCTTGGGCCGGGTCAAAATTGGCGCAATTTGCCCGAAGAGCTGCAAAAAGAAGCCATGGGGGGATCTTACCACGCTGCGGGCGGAAAAACCGGTTTTTTTAGAAGACTGGCATGGGATAAGCCCAGCCCTACGCTGCTGACCCATCCGGCAATGCCTGCTACTGACCTTTGCCATCCCACAGAAGACCGCCCGTTGAGTATTGAAGAGTACAAATCGGTACAGGAGTTCCCTGATCACTGGCAAATATCCGGGAGCCTCATTGAACAATACCGGCAAATCGGTAATGCAGTACCCGTGGGTCTGGGCTTTGCCGTTGGTCAGTTACTCAACAAACTGCTGCAAGGTGAGCAGGTCTCACATCCATTACCTGGCTTCAAATTCTCCAGATATAAAAATACGGACGAAATTAGTTGGAGGCATAATTTTGAAAAGACCATGAACAAGACTAGAGCTTTGCAAACTTAATCCTCCCGCACCACCGCAATCGGCATACGGTGGTCAAACTCCCCGGTGAGCGTTGGCGTCTGCACATTTCCGGTATAGCGGCGCACCTGCTGATGCACAAAATCAAACAGCTCCTGAATATTCACGATGCCGTCGTGGTTGTTGTCTGCTTCGCCCTTCAGCCCGCGCACCATGAAGTGGCTGAAAATACCGGAACGCA
>CAZNHN010000117.1:0-4755 GCA_964572415.1 uncultured Phaeodactylibacter sp. | reverse complement strand
CCCTTGGTATCTTCAAAGGCTTTGTACAAGCGGCTGAGATCGCCGGCTGCACCACCGCGGCGCGCCAGCAAACTACCGGAGTGGCAGGCATCCGCGAGTACGACTTTATGTTTGGCCCGGCTGTTCTCAAGCATAAACTTGATGTCTTCGTGCATAAGCTTGTTGTGGTAGCCATCGTAGTCCACCGGCATGAAGAAACCCTGCAGGCCATGGCCGGAGAAGTAGAACAGGATCACATCATTCTCGTCGGCCCGCATAAAGGTAGTGCGCATGGCTTCCTTAATGTTGCGGTAGGTCGCGTCTTCATCGATGAGCAACCGCATTTGATTGTCGGGGATAGCACCGCCCTGCGGGCTCTTCAGGAAGGCGTATAGCTGATAGGCATCATCATCCGTATAGCGCAGGGTAGGCATGTAGGAGTAGGTCGCCGCACCAATAATGACGGCCCAGATTTTCACTTCGGGGTCTCTTTCCACCGCTACCGGCATTTGCTGATCGGTACCGCCTTCTATGAATAACTTTTTGGCAGGCTTGCCGAAATCCCAGATCGCGCCCACCACGCGGCCACTTGCGTAGTACATCACACCCCGCCCATGTGGAGTGTGATCTTTCCAACTACCCATGTATTTGCTGCCGCTCACGTAGTAGACGGTGCCGTGCCCTTCGGGCTGCCCCTCCCGGAAATCGCCCACATATTTGGAGCCATCCTCATAGGTAAACTTGCCTTTGCCATTTTGGCAATAGATGTTGTTGCAATTGCGGAGGTTGGTGGTGTCGCCTTCGTAACCAAATTTGCTCCAGTCAGCCAGGTACTGCCCATCCGACCATTCGCCAACAATCTCCTCGCCATCCGGAAAAGACAGGTTGCCCCGGCCGTGGCGGTCATTGTCTTTCCATTGGCCGTCGTAGACAGAGCCATCCGAGTAGTACATCCGGCCCATGCCATTGAACTGCCCGGCCATGAAGCCGCCCTCATAGCGGTCCCCGTTGGCGAAATGGAAAGTCCCTTTGCCGGATTGCTGCCCGTTCACCCAAAAGCCTTCGTAGCGGTTGTCATTGGCGTACGCCATAATGCCGCGGCCGTGAAACTTGTTGTCCCGGAAATCTCCGGTGTACTTGTCGCCGTTGGGATAGGTAAGAATGCCCCGGCCTTCCTTGAAGCCATTTTTCCAGTCGCCGGTATACTCCCGGCCATCGGAGAAGATCAAGGTGCCATTGCCCTGTGGCTTGCCGTCCCGGAAGCGCCCCTCGTAGCGGGCACCGCTAGGGTATATGCAGACGCCTTCCCCGTTGATGCAATTGCCAGACTTGCAGTCAATCTGGGCAATTAGCGAAATGGTAAATACAGTACATAAAAGTGCAAATAGTGCAGCCCTCCTCATGGTCGTGTTGTTTTTGCTGCCCTGATGCTCCCACATCCAAATGAAAATTACGTTGTGGGATTAATAGCCATCAAAGCTGGTGTTCAAGCAGGCTTTAGGGTCATATGTAAAGCCCAAAGCGTAGATGTAAAGTGTAGGGGGTATTACCATAAGGAAAGTCTCGGTTTTGGATGTCAGTCAATATGTTTTTCAAAACTGCACAACGGGTGCATGTATTGCCAAGTTCAAAACCTTTAATAAAACATTAGGAGTTTTTCGATATATGCAGGCGTTTCTCAGACAAAGAGGAATCTCATTACCGGAGAGGTCCCATCAGCTTCTTTTCTTCACGTACTCAGTAAGAATAACGATTTGCTGCCCCTCTACTTTGCCTTCGATTTGACCGGCATTGTCATGCACCAGCGATATGCGGCGTACTGCTGTGCCCCGTTTGGCCGTAAAATTGGCTCCTTTGACTTTCAGGTCTTTGATCAGCGTCACGGTATCCCCGGCTTCGAGCACCTGCCCATTGCTGTCGAGGTGGACCAATGCATTTTCATCCGGCAGCCCGGCCTTCGCCCGGGCCAGGGTATCCTCGTCCAGGTACATCATATCAAGCAGCTCAGCGGGCCAGCCCTCTCCGCGCAGGCGGTTGAGGATGCGCCAGGCTACGACCTGTACGGCAGGGACGGTGCTCCACATGCTGTCATTGAGGCAGCGCCAGTGATTGGGGTCGAGATGGTCCGGATCAGCAAGTTGCGTATGGCAGGCCCCACAGGCCAGAATGCTTTCGGCTACGGACGGGGCATCAGCCGGCGGGACCGTATACACCTCAAGGGATTCCCTTTGCCCGCAAAGCTCGCAGGCCTGGCCGCTGCGGGCCATCAATTCTTTCTCTACAGACATGGTGACTTTTTTGGCTGCCGCAAAGGTAGAGCAAAACTGGCATTCATTCGTCGGGTAAGCCCTTCTATTGGTCGGGAACGGTATCAAGTTGGCAGCATTCTCAAAAAAAGACAGGGGGGAGGTAGGGGGCGCAAGCATCAGTATAGCGATTCCGACACACTTTAGAAATCATCCGAAAATCAAAACCATGAAAAAGCGAGCCATTTTGGCCAGCCTGCTTTGCCTGTTCATCATTCAGGCAGGGATGGCACAAAACGAACCTCAGTACACCCTCAGCGGGTACATCAAAGACAGCAGCAGCGGAGAAGAACTATTGTATGCCAATGTCCTTGAGCCTACTACCAGCGCCGGGGCCACCACCAATCTCTACGGATTCTACTCCCTCACCCTGCCTGCCGGGCAGTACGAACTCACGTTCACCTACCTGGGCTTTCAGCCGCTTACCCGGGCCATCACCCTGAGCGCAGACACAGAGCTGAATGTGGAGCTCACGCCCTCTTCCGCTGTCCTGCAGGAAGTGGTGGTGACGGACAAGGCCGCCAACGAATCCGTGAAGCAGGTAGCCATGAGCCGCATCGCCCTGCCCATTGAGGACATTAAGAAAATGCCTTCCCTCATGGGCGAGCCGGATGTGATCAAAACCATCCAAACCCTGCCGGGCGTAACGAGCGCGGGCGAAGGAACCTCCGCCTTCTTTGTGCGGGGCGGCAGCGCAGACCAAAACCTGGTGCTGCTCGACGAGGCGCCGGTCTATGATGTCAGCCATCTCTTTGGGCTGTTCTCGGTCTTCAATGCAGATATCATTAAGAATGCCGAGCTGTACAAGGGCGGCATCCCCTCCAAATACGGAGGCCGGCTGTCTTCTCTGCTGGAAGTGACGACCCGGGACGGTAACGCCAAGCAATTTTCCGGCTCCGGCGGCATCGGCATCCTGGCCGCGAAGGGCACCATTGAAGGGCCGATTGTGAAAGACAAAGCTTCCTTTATCCTGGCGGGCCGCCGCTCCTATGCCGACCTGTACACCCGCAATAGCGAACAGCTGGACGGCACAGCGGTCATCTTCCACGACCTTAATGCCAAAGTCAACTGGAAAGCAAGCAACAAAGACCGCTTCTTCCTGTCTGCCTACAGCGGTCGCGATATCTGGCAGTTTGATGATGCCTTCCAAATGGACTGGGGGAATACCACGACCTCTTTCCGCTGGAACCACCTGTTCAGCGAGCGTCTATTCTCTAACCTGACGCTGATCTATAGTGACTTTGACTACGCCCTGCAGGACAAGGACGAAGTGCAGGGCTTTGAGTGGATAGCCAATCAGCGGGAAGCATCGCTGAAGCAGGATATGACCTTCTTCCTCAATCCGGACATCACCCTAAAATTTGGTTATCAGGGCATCTACCGCCGGTTCACACCGGGCACCATCACGCCCAATGGCGACGACAGCATCTACGAAACGACCGAGATGCAAAAGCAGTTTGCCCTGGACCACGCCCTGTACGCAGGCGCAGAGCATCAGGTGAGCGACCGGTTGAGCCTGGAGTATGGCGTACGCTACAGCCTTTTCCAGAATATCGGCGAAGGCACGGTCTATGACTATGCCGAGCCGGGCAATAATGGTAACATCGAGATCGTGGACTCCACCGTCTATGGCAACTTTGACATCATCAAAAGCTTTCAGAATCCAGAGCCCCGCTTCGGTGCCCGCTTTATGATCGACGACAGGCAGTCCCTGAAGCTCTCCTACAACCGCATGGTGCAATACGTTCACCTGGTGTCCAACTCGACGGTGCCCATACCCTTTGCGACCTGGTCACCGAGCTCGCCCTATTTGGACCCGCAGCGGGCAGATCAGCTGGCGGTAGGCTATTTCCGTAATTTACAGGACAACACCTACGAGTTTTCAGCCGAAGCCTACTACAAGAAATCCACGGATGTGACGGACTTTGTGGATAATGCCCAGTTGTTTTTTAATCCGCACATCGTGACCGAATTCCGTCAGGGCGAGTCAGAAGCCTACGGGCTGGAGCTGTTCCTGCGCAAGAACAAAGGCAGCCTGCGGGGCTTCGTCAGCTACACTTGGTCTAAGGCAGAAATGGACGTACCGGGCCTCAATGCCGACAACCCCTTCCCCGCCAATCACGACCGCCGCCACAACCTGAATGTAGCCATGAACTACGACATCAACAACCGCTGGAATGTGGGGGCCAACTTCACCTACGCCACCGGCCGCCCAATTACGCTACCGGTCGGGCAATACGAGTTTGACGGCTACCTGGCCAACTACTACTCCGAACGCAACGGCTACCGCCTGCCTGACTTCCACCGCCTCGACCTTTCTGCCACCTACGAGCCTAAGAAAAACGAAGGCCGGCGGTGGAACAACAGCTTCAGCTTCGGGGTGTACAATGCGTACAACCGCAAGAACCCCTGGACGATCTACACCCAGACCAAACAGGACGATGACGGCAATATCATAGGCGATGGCACC
>CAZNHN010000116.1:12613-17815 GCA_964572415.1 uncultured Phaeodactylibacter sp. | reverse complement strand
AAATACAGCAGGCATGGCGGAGTGGATTAAGGCGGGGGCAATGATTTTTGCCGTGGGCCTTGCGCTTTACCTGATTGTTGTGCTCGTAGTGTGGATTGGGCAGGAACGTTTTATTTATCAGGCACGCTCCCTGCCTTCCGGTCACCGCTTTGCTTTTGACGCCAATTATGAGGAAGTCAGTATACCCACCGCCGATGGAGAGACCGTTAATGCCCTGTTTTTTCGGGCTCAGGGAGACCCGCGGGGCGCGGTACTCTACTTCCACGGCAACCGGGGCAACTTAAGCCGGTGGGGGCACATGCACCGCCCCTTTACCAGCCGGGGTTATGATGCGCTGCTGATCGACTACCGGGGGTACGGCAAGAGTACCGGAACACCATCGGAAGCGGGGCTCTGCGAGGATGCACAAGCCACTCTTGAATGGCTGTTGCGGCACCACCGGATAGAAGAGGTAATCTTTTACGGGCGATCTCTGGGCAGTGGCGTGGCGGCTTATCTGGCTTCCCGGCATACACCGAAATCGCTTATTTTGGAAACGCCCTACGATGTTTTGCCGAATGTCATTCAGCATCAGGTGATGTTGCCACTGCCCAGAGGCATTTTCCGCCACCACTTTCCCAATGACCACTATCTGTCCAAAGTTAGCTGCCCGACCTACATACTGGCAGGAAACCGGGACCGGCTCATTCCCATCTATCTGGCTAAACGTTTAAAGCCCCTGCTCTCAGCCCCTTCCCATTTCTTCGTGGTACAAGGTGCCGGGCACCATAATTTGGCAGAATTCCAAGCCTATCATTTTGAATTGGACCGTTTGCTATTGCCTTGACGGATTTCGTATCTTTGCCGCAATAAGCGACAACACCACCTCAAGCATGAGCAAAAGAAATAAGCTCCAGAAATTCGCGGAGCTGTTGACCTTTCCGAATGTATACGAAAACTTCAACCCGAAGGAGCCACAATTGCATGGCCTGAACGGGGCACCGGTCAGCCTGAAGGGAGCGTGGTGTACAAAGCATTTCCACAACGACAACCCCATCGTGGTGGAGCTGGCCTGCGGGCGTGGGGAGTACACCCTGGGCATGGGCCGCATCAGCCCCAACCGCAATTTCATTGGCGTGGATATCAAAGGGGCAAGGATTTGGAAAGGAGCGGGCATCGCTCTGGAGGAAGAACTGGAGAATGTCGCTTTCCTGCGTACCCGGATTGAACAGCTACACTTGTTTTTTGAACCCGGTGAAATCAGCGAAATCTGGATTACTTTCCCTGACCCTTTCCTGCAAAAGAGCAAAGCCAACCGCCGGCTGACGGCACCAAGGTTTCTGGATTCCTACAAAAAATTATTGCGCAAAGACGGGCTGATCCACCTCAAAACAGATGAGCCAAATTTGTACGAGTTCACGCTTGAGACCCTGCAGGAATACGAGGGCGCGCAGGTCCTCTACCACAGCGACGACATCTACAGCCTCGAAGAACTTCCTATGCCGGAACTGGAAATCAAGACCTACTATGAGCGGATGCACCTGGCGGCTCAGAAGACCATTAAGTACATCCGCTTCCGGTTGGAGCAGTAATTACTTGCCTGTCAGTTCTTTCAGTTTGTCTTCCAGTTCGTACTCATCACCGGGCACATAGCCGTTGTGGTTGTAGACGATGTTGCCCTCTTTGTCGAGCACAAAGGTCTGCGGGATCGTCTGGAAGTTCAGCGCATTGCGCAATTGCTGGTTGGGGTCCGAAAGGATGGTGTAAGTCCAGCCTTTGGCTTCCACCATCGGCTTCACCTTAGCCAGGGCACGCTGCGTGTCGATAGTGATGGCTACAAGCTCAGCATCGTATTCTTCCTGCCAAAAGCCGTAGAGATCAGCGATGGCATCGAGTTCCTTTTTGCAGGGAGAGCACCAGGTAGCCCAGAAGCTCAGAATGGTAATTTTGCCATCTTCAGCATACTGCCTGATATCCAGCGTTTGCCCGTCGAGGGTCTTCACTTCAACGGAGGGGATGCTTTTCCCTTCCTGGGCGAAGGAAGCCAGGCTGAAAGCAAATAAAGCGGCGATGGTCAGTAATAAGGCTTTTTTCATGGAGTTGATATTTTTCGATATTGGTGGACAAAGATAAAACTTCCGGATTGAGGAGAGTAGCCCCTCAGAAGCTTCCAATTTGTTAGTCGAATGACTTTTTTTGCATAAAATTTCATTATACGGGCAATTCGCAGGATTTTTGCTGCCAACTTTAAGAAACGGTCGGTATCATCCGGACGTAAAACTACCAAACGGTCACCATCTGATATACCCAAAGACCAACCTTAACGCAACTTTAGGAATACAGACCCCTCAGTACACAACTAAAATAATGAACCTATTACATATTTTTCGAAAAGCGATCCTGGCCGGCACACTGCTTGCATCAGGGTCAATCATCGGTTTCAGTCAAAATAATGGTGGTACGCTCTCCGGTAACCTGGAGGCTAATGGCAACTTTTTCATCCGCGACAGCCTCATCGGCGCAGCCAATACCCCACAGTACGACCGGCAACTGTACGGAGCCGATGCCTGGCTAAACCTCTCCTACAACAACTGGGGCTTCGACTTCGGCCTCCGGTTCGATCTTTTCAACAATTCCAACCTGCTGAACCCCACAGGCTCCTTCACCGGAGAGGGTATTGGCCGGTGGTATGTGCATAAGAAGATTGATAAGTTTGATATTTCCGTAGGTTACCTGTATGATCAGATTGGCAGTGGGATCATATTCCGGGCTTTTGAGCAACGCCCACTGCTGATTGACAACGCCCTCTACGGGGCCCGTCTGGCTTATGACCTTGGCGAAAACTGGCAGATCAAAGGCTTTACCGGGAGGCAGAAGCAGCAGTTTGAAATCTACGAGCCGGTGATAAAAGGTGGTGCTATTGACGGATATCTGAGTTTTGGAGAAGAAGGAAAGTTCTGGGCTTTAGCCCCGGGGGTAGGCGTAGTCAACCGTACCCTTGACGATGCCTCCATGAACTCCATCGTAGCGACCGTCAATACTTACACTACAGAAGATGCATTCGTGCCAAAGTATAATACCTATGCCTTTTCGGCCTACAATACGCTTTCTGCCGGACCGTGGACTTGGTACGTAGAAGCGGCTTACAAAACGGAGGATAACCTGAGCGACCCCTTCGGAGAGTTTTTACTTCCGGACTCCAGCGTCGTCGTCGGGGACAAATTATACCAGGCAGCAGGTACGGTATTTTACAGTAGCCTGAGCTACGCCAAAAGCGGGCTGGGTATTTCTGTAGAGGGAAAACGGACTGAAAACTTCGACTTCCGGGTACGCCCGCAGGAACAGCTCAACCGCGGGTTGATCAACTTCCTGCCTCCAATGGCCCGGGTCAATACCTACCGGATGACTGCCCGCTATAACGCAGCTACCCAGTTTTTGGGCGAGATGGCAGTGCAGGCAGATATACGCTACAATTATAAGCGTAAGTTTGGCGTCAACGTCAACGTCTCCAACATTACCGACCTCGACAACAACCTCTTGTACCGGGAGCTGTACACGGAGCTCACTTATAAGTACAAGCGCACCTGGCAGTTCCTGGCCGGGCTGCAAGTACAGCGGTACAATCAGGAAGTCTTTGAGTTTAAGCCGGATGCCCCGATCGTGGAAACAGTAACGCCCTACTTTGACGTGCTTTACAAGTTTTCCCGTCGCAAGTCTATCCGTTTTGAAGGGCAGTATATGATTGCCGGGAAGGACGACAAAGGCGAGGGCCATGACTACGGTAGCTGGCTCTTCGGGCTGGTGGAATTCAGCATTGCGCCCAACTGGACCTTCACCGTTTCTGATATGTACAATATTGATCCAGGCAAAGCCTCCCCAATTGATGAAAGCGGGGAGAAGGCAGCTTTGCATTATCCCCGTTTTGATGTATTTTATACCTACGGAGCAAACCGGTTCTCCCTGAGTTACATCAAGCAGGTGGAAGGCGTAGTCTGTACCGGTGGTATTTGCCGCCTTGAACCCGCCTTTAGTGGCGTACGTTTTACGGTTAACTCCAGTTTTTAAAAAATTCAAGACATGAAAAGATTAAGCCTCCTACTCGCAATTGTACTTCTTTCATTTAGCTGTGAAGAAATCCCTCCGGTCATCACTCCGGTCATGCAGGTCGAAAGCATTTGTGATGAACCTGCACCGATCATTGATCAGCAGCGGCAGGTATTGGTTGAGGAGTTTACCGGTGTTCGCTGCGTGAACTGCCCGGCAGGTAGTGCCGCGCTGGAAGAGCTCATCGGGCAGCACGGCGACCAATTGGTTGCGGTCTCTATTCATGCCGGTTCTTTTGCACCGCCTTACCCGGAGAGTTTCGATACTTTACGCACAGCTAAAGGAGAAGAAATTTTGAGCTTTGTAGGAGAGCCCCTTGGTTACCCTACCGCGGTAGTCAACCGAAAGAAATTTCCCGGTGGCTTCAATTTACAGTTGCCCCGTAATGGCTGGCCGGGCGCTATCGAACAGGAGTTGCAGGAAGACCCGCGCGTCCTGATTGATATCAAAAATAACTACAACGAAGCCACTCGCGAACTGGAAACCTGCGTTACCCTGCAGATGATGGACGACCTTAGCGTCGAGGAGTCGGTTTTCCTGACCGTAATGCTCCTGGAAAATAATGTGGTCGACCTTCAGCTTACCCCGGAAAGCTCAGAGCCTGACCCCAATTACGTGCACAAGCATGTTTTCAGGGACGTGCTCACCAGCGCAGCGGGCAATCTAATTCAGGAGGAGGTCACTGCCGGCAGTTTTGTGCAGCAGTCTTTTGCCATTACCCTTAAGGAAAAATACAAAGCAGACGATTGCTCGATTATCGCTTTTGTCCATTTGGGTGGTGATACGAAAGTGGTCTTGCAGGCGGAAAAGGAAAGTTGGTAGGCATCCTGTAGATTACCATCAAACTTGTCTTTGTCTAACCACACCCTCTTGGCTGCCTGATGAGTCCCCTGTAGCGGGTTAGCCATTTGAACGGACTCGGCGTTAGAAAAACCTAAAAAAGACCGATGACAACTCCGCCTATTCAAAGCCTGCACTCATAACCGCCAGGAACTTATTTTTTCATGACAGAAAGTACAACCTTATCTTGCGGGTTACGGGTATCCCATGCTTGTAACCAGTATACTCCAGCGGGCAAATGCTGTAGGGATAACTCAGCGGTTGAAGGCTCACTTATGA
>CAZNHN010000116.1:0-12599 GCA_964572415.1 uncultured Phaeodactylibacter sp. | reverse complement strand
CGTTCGGCACTCACATTCTGACCTAAAATATTGTACAATGCAAGCCGCAGGCTTTTCTCAGTATTGAGTTCGACCTTCACAAACAAAACTTCCTCAACCGGATTAGGATAAATGCTAATGGTCTCCTGATCGAGCGAAATAGTACTGACTACAGTATGATTATAGACTTCTGACATGGGGGAGTCGCAACTACCTGATGTTGCTTGCACCGTATAAAAACCACTTTCCAATGCCGTGTAAAATTGTTCTGTTGCCCCAGGTATCGGTTCACCATTGAAGAACCATTGATTCCCGGTTCCCCAAGTGGAAGCCAATATATTCCCATTCACCTGGATGGATGGCTGAGGTGGGCTAAAAAGTACGTCTATGTACACATTTTCAGATGGATGGCTGAAGCAGCTTAATTGCTGTGCGACTTGCACGGTGTATTGACCAGCTTCACTAACGGTGATCGTCTGAGTGGTGTCTCCCGTTGCCCATAGGTAATAAGTATATCCATCTGACGCAGTGAGCTGAGTCGTTTCTCCCTGACAGATTTCCGAATCGCCAATGATAAACACTTCCGGCTGAGGAGGGATAGAATCCGGCAAGTAAGCAACGGTGAAGGTATCAGAGGGTGGCCCCAGGCAACCAATACCCTCCAGGCCTCTTACAAAATAGTCTCCCGGAGCCGAAACCGTTAGTGTTCTAATCGTATCTCCTGTAGACCAGATATACTCATCGATCCCCGAAGGACCTCCGGCAAACAGATCTATGGTTTCTCCCAGGCAAAGTGGCAAATCACCAAATGCACTGATTACAGGAGCATCAGGCTGAGGTGAAAATCCAACAAAGATGTCTTCCGAGGCCTGGCTCAGGCATCCGGTTGAATCCGATACGGCGTAGTTGAATAACCCAAAAGAAGTCACTTCCAAAGTTTGCCCTCTACTCCCATTTGACCAATAATAGTTTTCATAACCCTCAGGTGCACTGATGGTAACAGTATCACCTGTACAGCCTCCGTACTCTTCCGCTTCCAAATCCACTACAGTCTCAATTAAAGGCTCACAGGTTTGCGTTATGAATATATCGAACGCTGTATTAAATGCAAGCTTTCCCGTACCCCAATTGATCAGGCTTCGGACTACATGATCAGAAAAATCAACAATTTCAAAAGTGCTGGCTAGCGTGTAGGTTTCACCGCTGAATTTATAAATATATAGTCTCGAATCCGATAAAGACCGGTCGGCGATATATATGTAGTTTGAATCTGGATCTGGCTCTACCCTTGGGGCATAGCGATCTGGTAGCTGAAGTGTAGCTGAAAGCTGGGGTTGATCGTTGGAAACGTCGACAATATGACCACCATCAGAGTAAAGAACGGAACCTTTAGCTTCTATTTCAACACCAAATCCGTTCACGATGTCAGCGTAATTTCCAATTTGTACGACTCCTTCCTCCGTTGCCTCCAGCTCAACCAAATCAAAACCTGTGTTGCTGTTATTGTATCCAAAAATCCTGTTCTCCGGGCTGGTTACCGTTAAAGCGTTACTGCCAATATAGCTGTATGAACCTGCCCGGAGAACACCGTTGTCGTATATTCCGATGCCTTCACTGCTGCTAAAAACGCTCTTGTGGATCACCATCAACGCTTGTGGATCACCAGGAAGGACCAGCATTTCATCTGCAAATAAAGGTTCGTTATCAGAATTGAAGCCCAGGCTTATCGTTAAATCAACAGATAAACTCGTTAAATCAACACGCTTGATCAGAGAGGTTCCATCGAAACCGACATACAAGTACTGATCGTCGGGCGATAATGCCAGTACCGAAGGTTCACTACCGATAAAAAAGCAGGTATCAACGGTGGCAAAATGAGGATTGATAACACACAAGCTGTTACCAACCTCAGCGTCACCAGGTGTTACCGCATAAATCCTGTCTTGAGAGCTGACATAACAAATGTCATTGTTAGGAAGGTTTAGCCTTTTGTATTCCTGAGCAGATAAAGCGGAGACAGCAATCAAGAATACGAATATCAAATGGGTCACTTTCATGGCTGTAAATTTTGCTATTGCCGAATTTATTTGACCAATCCCTGATTTTACCCTTTCTTTTCAAGAAAACAAATCAACAATATCGATAAAGAGGGCCTATGACACCTGGAATACATTTTTCAAGGCTTTACTACCTTACTTCCTTTAAAATAGCTTCTTCTAGTCCCCTTGGTTCTTTGGATTATACAGCTGCCGGATTTTTGCCTTGCCTATCCCGAACGGTAGCAGATAGCGCATCATATCCAATTTGCTGAACAATACAACTGCTGGCTTATGCTACGCTAAAATTCAGTTTACCCCACCTTCCGGTAATTCACCACCGCCAACCCATTCACCGCCAGCGCGTAGCCACCCATCACCGCAATGTGCTGACGGATGTCCCAGACATCACTCCCCTTCAGCAGCACCAGCCGCATCACATCCACGAAGTAGGCAACCGGGTTGAAGCGGGTAATGTCCTGCGCCCAGGGTGGCATGCTCTCGATGGGCGTAAACAGGCCGCTCATCAGGATGAAAATGATAAGGAAAAACCAGGCGATAAACATGGCTTGCTGTTGGGTCTCCGTTACCGTACTGATGAGCAGCCCGAAGCCGAGGACGACGAGCAAATACAGCCCCGCAAAACCAAAGATGAGCCACAGGCTGCCCACGAAGGGGATGTGGAAGACCAGCTTGCCCACTACCAGCCCGATCGCCAGCTCCACCAGCGCAATGATCCAAAACGGCAGTAGCTTACCAATGATGAACTCATGCTTGCGGATAGGGCTCACATTGATCTGCTCAATGGTGCCGATCTCCTTTTCCTTCACGATGTTCATGCCCGCCAGGAACATGCCCACAAGCGTCACCAGTATAACCAGGATACCAGGTACCATGAAGGTCTGGTAATTCTGTTCCGGGTTAAACCAGTTGGCGGTCTCGATTTGCAGGGCTACGGGCTGTGCGATGCCGCCACCGTAATTTTGCCGAAAAGCTGTATTGAAATCCCGGATAATCGCATTGGCGTAAGCCGAAGACAGCCCGGCTTTGACCCCATTGATGGCATCTACCGCTACCTGCAGCTGAGTCTTACCGTCGCGCAGCAGCTGCCGCTGAAAGTCTGGGGGTATTTCCAGATAGAGATCGGCATCACCCTGTTGTATCTCATTTGAAGCAATCTTGCCCGAAGCGGAGGCGCCAGTAAGGATGAAGTGCTCAGAAGCCTCAAATTGCCCTACCAGCTGCCGGGACGCCTGCGAGTGGTCCAGGTCCACGATGTGCAGCTTGACGTTATCCACCTCGTAGTCGGCAGCGAAAGCCAGCACCAGCAGCTGTATGACTGGCATGAGGAAAATCAGCGGCAGCATCACCCGATGGCGGAAGATTTGCCGGAACTCTTTCTGTACGATGTAGGGTACGGTTTTCATGCGAGTCGGATGTTAAAGCTGCGCACGCTCAGCGCAATGAAAAATACAGTCATGCCCAGCAGAATAAGCGTCTCCTGCCATACGAGCTCCATCCCACCGCCTTTGAGCATCACATCCTTCAGAATGATGATGAACCACTTGGCGGGGATGATATTGCTGACCATCTGAAGCGGGAACGGCATCGACTCAATCGGGAAGATGAAACCGGACAGCAAAATCGTCGGCAGCATCAGCACCATCAGACTAAAGAGCATAGCCACTTGCTGACTGTCGGTGCGGGTGGAAATGAGGATGCCGAGCGACAGGGCCGTAAGCACAAACAAAAAGCACTCCAGCCAGAGCAGGGCATAACTGCCCCGTATCGGCATGCCGAAGACCTCCGTTCCCAGCAGCAGAATCACTGCAGTATTGGCTAGTGCGAGCAAGATATACGGAATCACCTTGCCGATCACAATCAACGGGGGCGGCAGGGGCGAAGCTAGCAGGACTTCCATCGTCCCCACCTCTTTTTCGCGGGTGATGGCGATGGAGGTCATCATAGCGGAGACCAGCATGAGGATGACCGTCATTACACCGGGTACAAACATGAAGACGCTCTTCAGGCCGGCATTGTACAGCATGCGCACCTCGGTCTGTATGGCCATAGGCTGCTGCTGCAGGGGTTGTTGCTCCTGCAAAAAATCGCCGATGATGGCTGAGGCGTAGTTGGATAAAGTCGTAGCGGTATTGGGGTCTGTGCCATCGGCAATGAGCTGTATGCTCCCCGGAAGGCCCCGGGCGGTTTCCTCCCCAAACTCAGGCGGTAGGACCACTGCCATTTTGATGCTGCCCGCCCGGAAGGCCTCCTCTATTTCCTGTGTGCTGCGTAGGGGTAAAGCCAGGGTGAAGTATTCGGAGGCACTCAGGCGCTGCGTGAGGCGCTGGCTTTGGTCATTTTGCGCGTAGTCGAGCACGCCAATATCCGCGTTTTTGATCTCGTTGCTGATGGCAAAACCAAAGAGCAGCACGAGCACCGCCGGCATGCCCAGCAGAATAAGCAGGGTCCGCCGGTCCCGCAGGATGTGGTAAAACTCCTTGCGGATGAAGATGGATAGCTTTTTGTTCGTGCTCATTGGGTTGATTTTAAAAATTAGTAGTCTTGTTTCTTTTCGAACACATAGGCACATAGGGCACATAGTTTGTTTTGCTTTGGTTTTTTAAACACATAGGCACATAGGGCACATAGTCTTTTTCTCGCTGCTTTGTATACCCATGTTCGCTACTCCTTCCCGCTGTGTCTACACTTCCCCCTATGTGTTTCCCCGCATCCCGCGCCCCTAATATGCCTCTATGTGCCTAAGTGCTCCTATGTATTTCACCCCCCGCCGAGCGCCTATGTGCCTATGTGCCCCTATGTGTTTCAATCCCCCCCGGCCGCGTCAGCCCCAAAAAAACCTCATTCATCGTCTCCGAGCCAAAGGATGCCTTCATCGCCTGCGGTGTATCAAGCGCAGCAATCCGCCCTTCCACCATGATAGAAACCCGGTTGCAGTACTCCGCCTCGTCCATATAGTGGGTGGTGACGAAGACGGTAGTGCCCTCATTCGCCGTTTTGTAGATCATCTCCCAAAACTGCCGACGCGTCACCGGGTCTACGCCACCAGTGGGCTCATCCAGAAAGACGATAGCGGGCCGGTGCAGGATGGCGATGGAAAAGGCCAGCTTTTGCCGCCACCCCAGCGGAATACCGGACACCAGGCTATTCGCAAATTCCGACATGCCAAGCTCTTCGATTAGCCGGTCGGCTTCCTGCCGCACCTGCTTGCGGGGCAGCCCGTAGATGCCGCCGTAAAAGCGGATGTTCTCCCGCACTTTCAGGTCTTCGTAGAGTGAAAATTTCTGGCTCATGTAGCCAATGCGGCGCTTGATCTGCTCAGGCTCGCGGTAAACATCGTAGCCGGCTACCATTGCCTCGCCTTCCGTGGGGCGCGACAGCCCGGTAAGCATGCGCATGGCCGTAGTCTTGCCCGCTCCGTTGGCACCGAGAAAGCCGAAGATTTCTCCTTTGCCCACTTCGAAAGAGATGGCGTCCACAGCAGTGAAGTCACCGAAGCGCTTGGTTAGATTGCTGGCAGTGATGGCGTGGTTCATACCTGGCTTTTTTCCATGAAAATATCTTCAATTGTGGGCACGGCCTGTCTGATTTCGATATCCGTATGCCCTTTGTCCAGCAGATAACCGTGGATGAGCTCGGGCCAAACAGCCGACTTCAGGCTCAGGTGGACGTACTCGCCGAAGGGGAATACGGTATGGGCAGGTTCGAACTGCCGCAGGTCCTGAATGAGTTGGTAAATATTCGCGGTTTTGACGGCCAGCAGGGGCTTGTCGTAGCTGTTGACAATATTATCCGGCTCATCCACCTGCAATATGGCACCGTCCTGCATGAGCGCTACGCGGTCGCACAGGCTCGCCTCGTCCATGTAGGGCGTGGAGACGAGGATGGTGATGTTTTTGGCCTTGAGCCGCTGCAGCATTTCCCAGAATTCCTGACGGGAGACGGGGTCGACGCCGGTGGTGGGCTCATCGAGCAGGAGCACCGTAGGCTTGTGGATCAGCGCACAGCATAAGGCGAGCTTTTGCTTCATGCCTCCGGACAGCTTGCCCGCCCGCCGGTCTTTAAAGGGCTCCAACTGCACGTAAATATCCCGGATGAGCTCGTAGTTTTCCTCAATCGTAGTGCCGAAGATGGTCGCAAAGAAGGTCAGGTTTTCTTCTACCGTTAGGTCCTGATAGAGGGAGAAGCGGCCCGGCATATACCCGATACTCCGGCGGATGGCGCGGTAGTCGGCCACCACATCTTTGTGATCAAGCTGCGCGCTGCCCTCATCTGCCAGCAGCAGCGTAGCCAGGATGCGAATGAGCGTGGTCTTGCCCGCCCCGTCCGGCCCAATGAGCCCGAAGAGCTCACCGGGCTGCACTTGCAGGTTGATGCCGCGCAGGGCAGGGGTGGGGCCGTAGGTCTTGCGGAGATCTTGGGTTTGGATCATGATGGTTGTTTTTTTAAGACTTGACAAGGGCTTTGGGGGGCTGGGGAAACTTGTCAAGTCAGGTGTTACACTACTAGACATTTTTCAAAAGGGATTGATTTTTTCAGCCTCCGCACGCCCCCTAGCCCCCTAAAGGCGGGAACTGCAGCCCGCAAAAATCAATCCCTTTTACTCATGAAATCCAGTTTGTATAGTGGTTTGGTCAGGCGTTACTGTTGGCTGTTTTGGAAAACCACTTCTCCCGGCATCCCCATCTTCAGGCGGCCATCATTTTTCACTTTCACCTTAAAGGCGTAAACGAGGTTGACCCGCTCTTCTTTGGTCTGCACGGTTTTAGGCGTGAATTCCGCTTCATCGGCAATCCAACTGATGGTACCCGGGAGGCTGCGGTTGCTTTCCGCATCCTGATCGACGAGGACGGTGACTTCCTGTCCCAGTTTCAGCTCCGGCAATTGGGCACCACTGACGTAGGCGCGCAGTTCCAGTTCTTCCAGGGGCGCGATGGTGTAGAGGGGCTTGCCGGCGGCAGTCATCTCGTAGGGCTCCGCCAGCTGCAGCAGCACCGTGCCTGATACGGGATTGTAGATGTAACTGCGGCGGATTTGCTCTTCCACTACCTCAATCTGCGCCTCGATGGGAGCAATTTCGGACAAAATACCCCGGTTGGCCGTTTGGCTTTGGGCGCGGATGGCATCAATTTCCTTATCAATCACTTCGAGCTGCCCCTGCAGGTCATCGAGTTGTTTGGCGGGTGCGGCTTTGTCGGCAATGAGGGCTTTGAGCCGGCGCTCTTCGCGGAGCAGGTTTTGCTTGCGCTCCTGCAGTACGCGCACCTGAGGCTCTGCATCCTGTGTTTTGCCAGTCACAGCGCGGATCTTTGCCCGGAGCTGTTCGCGCTGCAGGTGCAACAGGGTGGTGTCGATTAAGCCCACAAGTTCACCGGCTTTGAGCTGCTGTCCTTCTTCCACATCGAATTGGATGAGCTTGCCGTCGGCTTCCGCCGAAACAATGACTTCACGGGCCTCAAACTTACCGTAGGCATCAGAGGTAGCCTCGTTGTTCTGACAGGCGGCCAGGGGCAGGAGGGCCAGCAGGTAGATGATTATTTTGGTATTCATATTCAGAGTATTCCTTTGAGGGTGAGTAATTGGATGTACAGTTGCTGCTTTTGGAGGCGGTACTGCTCCACCTGTAGTTGCGCCTGCCGTACCGCTGCCGATTGCGTGATGTAATCGGCGGCCACAGCGGTGCCTTCACGGAGCTGTGCGTCGATTTGCTGAAGCACTTCTTCCTGAAGTTGTATGATGTTCTGTCCTTGCGCTATGAGTGGGTCAATTGCGGCCATTTCTATACGGATTTGCACCTCCTGCTGCTCGATCTGGGTGGTAAAAGCCGCCTGTCGCTGCCCAATCATCTCCCGCTGCAGGCTCAGCAATTGCCGGCTGCGGTCCGCCTTCCCCCAGTCCACAAAGTTCCAGGTAAAGCGGACGCCGCCCATGGCGAAGGGGCTGAGGCTGTTGTCGAAAAAGTTGAGCGGATTGGGCGCGCCAAAGCCCGCCTGCAGGAAAGCCCCAACAGTAGGCCGCTGATCAGCTTCTATACCGGATAAGCCCGCCATGACCTGCTGCTCTTGCTGCTCGAATAGCTTTAGTTCCGGACGTTGCAAATCCGACGGCAGCATTTCGGCAGCGGGGGCGGGCAGTTCGAATTCCACACTTTCCGGAACGTCCTGCCCGAGGAGTACCGCGAGCCCTCCCCTTAGTGCGTGCGTTTTGCTTTTGACTTGGATAATTTCCGACTGTAGCCGGAGTTGTTCTGCCTGTAAACGCCTGAGCTCACCCGGCAGTAGGATACCATGCTCCACACCAGCTTCCACCTGTGAGACCCGGCCCTGCAGCTGTTCCAGCCCGCTTTCCAGAATGTGCATCCGCTCCCGCTGCAGCAGTATGCCAAACACGTACTGATTGACCTGAGCTTTGAGCGGTTCGAGCTCTACTTCCAACTGCGCTTCGGATACAGCCAGCTGCGCTGCTTCTGCTTCCAGTTTCGCCTCAATGCGCCCGCCATCGTAGAGGCTGTACTGTGCATCGGCTGTGGTTTGGAACCGGTAGAGTGGCAGGTCAAGCCCCGCGCCACCGGGAATAGGCAGCTCAAAGGGGAATTCCACCACCTCGCTCTGCAGGCTGGCCTGTGCATTCCAGCTGATCTGCGGCAGGCGCGCCTTGTCGATCTGGTCCTGCCGCAGCGCACTTGCGGAGCGCAGCAATCCGGCCTGTTGCGAGAGTGGGTGGGCTTGTTCAGCCATGCTGTAGGCTTGCTCAAGGCGGAGGGGCTCCTGAGCCCGGGCCGGCAAGGCCAGAAGCAAGCATAAAAAAGGAAGGTATCTCATATTTTTTCGGTATTTAACCATTTGGGTAAATTAAGGGCAAAAAAATCACGCCTTGCGGATCGCGCTGATGACAAACTCCGCCACCTCCTGCTTGCGCTGCTGCATCATCTCATCGTATAGCTTGCTGCTTACCTGCATCATGCCCTGAAACATGGGGCGGGCGAGGAACGGGAAAACGCAGAGCGACAGCATGTTGAGCACGAGTCCAACAGGATTGACCGGCTTGATGTTACCCGCAGCTACTTCCTGCTGAATCTGCATGACCAAAGGAAGCGGATTAGGGCGGGTCTGCCGGCTCAGCAATTCCTGCGCAAAAGCCTCGCCCTTTTGGTTGAGCTCGCTGATAACGAAGGCCGGCATAGCCGGATTCTGCATCAGCAGGCTGATATAGCGGTCCACAAACTGCTCGATTTTGTCGAACAGTGGAATGTCCGCTTCAAAAACCTGATTAATGCCTGCCGAGAATTTGGCGAAAGCCTCATCGAAAACTGCCCGGAAGAGCTTGTTCTTGCTACGGTAGTAGTAGTGCAGCAGCCCCTTGTTGATCTCCGCCCGGTCGGCAATCTCCTGCATGCGGGCAGCAGCGAAGCCTTTGGTCATAAAGACTTCACGGGCGGCGTCCAGTATTTTTTCCTCGGCAGTGGGTTCCATATCAGGTTACCTGTTTGGGTAATTTTTGACAAATTTACCTGTTTGGGTAATACGGCGCAAGTTTTAAGCTCTATTTTCTAAAATATTTGTTGAGGCCACGTCTGCCAATTTTCGTTATCTTGCCCATATGAAGCAGTTACCTATCGGCATACAGGATTTCAAGGTACTACGGGAGGGCAACTACATCTATGTGGACAAGACAGAACACATCCACCGACTGGCGACTACCGGGAAGTACTATTTTCTGTCCAGGCCACGGCGGTTTGGAAAGTCCTTGCTGCTCACCACGATACGCGACTTGTATGCGGGCAGGAAGTCTCTGTTTGAGGGGCTGTGGATTGAGGATCATTGGGACTGGGCTGCCACATCTCCAGTGCTACACTTCTATTTCGACCAGATTAATTACGCTCAGAAAGGCCTCACCAATGCATTGGTATACGACCTGAACCGAAAGGCGGAGCACTACGGACTTACCCTTACTGCACCGGATTATAAATCGCTGTTTGTAGAACTCCTGGAGAAAGTGGCTGCTAAGAATGGCCCCGTAGTTTTGCTGATTGATGAGTACGATAAGCCAATCCTGGATTACCTAAGCGAAGAGGATTTGGACACCGCGAAAGCGAATCGTCATATTTTACGTGAATTTTATGGTATCATCAAAGGTTCAGATGCCGATTTGCGGTTTGTTTTACTCACCGGCGTATCCAAATTTGCCAAGGTTTCTGTGTTTTCTCACCTCAACAACCTCAATGACCTTACGCTACACCGTGAATACGCAACGCTGACCGGATATACGCAGACAGAGCTGGAACATTACTTTACAGATTACGTAGCAGCTGCAAAAACAGCTCTGGAAATCAGCGAGGCAGACCTTCTAAAAACCATGAAGGACTGGTACAATGGCTATTCCTGGGACGGCGAGCATAAAGTCTACAATCCTTTTGGAATCCTCAACTTCTTCAGCAACAAAGCATTTTCCAATTTCTGGTTCTCAACGGGCAGCCCAAGGTTTCTGATCGAGCAGATGAAAGAGCAGGGGGTCTATCAGGTAGAGGATATCGAAGTCAGCAATACGGCTTTTGAGCGCTTTGATATTGAAAATTTGACACTTGTCCCTTTGTTGTTTCAGGCAGGCTACCTTACGGTAAAATCTTCCAACCGGATGACAGGAGAATACATTCTGGGCTACCCCAATCTCGAGGTGCAGGAAAGCATGTACGAGCATATGATCGATGAGCTGGCGCATAATCCGAGCCGGCTAAATACCGGCCGAACGATTCAGGACATGCAGCATGCTTTTATAAGAAACGACCTGGATGAGGTACGCAATATTTTGGAAGCTATCCTGTCAGATCTTCCATATGAAGTTTTTGACCGCAAATCTGAAGGGTTATACCATGGCCTGGTCCATCTGATTTTTAATTACCTGGGGATTTATGCCCAAAGCGAGGTACATTCTTCCAAAGGCCGGGCAGATGCCATAGTGGAAACCCCAACGCATGCATATATTTTTGAATTCAAGTTTGATCAATCTGCAGAGGCAGCCCTTGAGCAAATACTTGCAAAAGCATACGCTGACCGATACCGAAGCTCTAAAAAAAAGATCACCGGTATAGGCGTCAACTTCAAACCCGACCAACGGACGGCTTTAGATTGGAAGGTAGCCCGATTATAGCGCCCCTACCCCAATAATTCCTTACCTTTGCGCCTTCAAATATCCCGATATGGAAAAACTGCAACACCTCATAAACAATGCCTGGGAAGACCGCTCCCAGCTCAACGAAAAGCCGGTACAGGAAGCCATTCAGCATGTAATGGCCCAGCTCGACCAGGGTAAGCTCCGCGTAGCCGAGCCCACTAAAGATGGCGAATGGAAAGTCAACGAGTGGGTCAAAAAAGCTGTGGTGCTTTACTTCCCGCTGGCACAAATGGAAACCATCGAAGTGGGGCCGTTTGAATTCCACGATAAGATTCCGCTCAAAAAGAACTACAAAGCACAGGGCGTGCGCGTTGTGCCTCATGCTATTGCACGCTACGGTGCCTACCTGGAAGAAGGCGTCATCATGATGCCCAGCTATGTGAACCTCGGTGCATGGGTGGGCAGCGGTACTATGGTCGACACCTGGGCTACCGTGGGCTCCTGCGCACAGATTGGCCGCAATGTGCACCTGAGCGGGGGTGTGGGGATCGGCGGTGTTTTGGAACCCCTGCAGGCCACACCGACCATCATTGAAGACAACTGCTTCATCGGGTCCCGCAGTATCGTAGTGGAAGGCGTACGCGTGGAAAAGGAAGCGGTGCTGGGCGCCAACGTGGTGCTCACACAGTCTACCCGCATCATTGATGTGACCGGTGAGGAGCCCGTGACTTACAAAGGCCGGGTACCCGCTCGTTCAGTCGTTATCCCTGGTACTTATCCCAAGGAATTTCCGGCAGGCACGTATCAGGTAGCTTGCGCGTTGATCATCGGGCAGCGGAAACCAAGTACAGACAAGAAAACGTCATTGAACGATGCCCTGCGTGAGTTCAACGTAGCCGTTTAATGAACTGGCTATTCAATTTATTCCGGAAAAAAGAGAGTATACCTGCGGATCCTATGAAGTATCTGATTGCGGGCCTCGGCAATATTGGGGCGAAATACGACAACACCCGGCACAACATCGGCTTCGACGTAGTGGATGCCCTGGCGGAAAAGCACGGGGGCGAGTGGGCGACCGAAAAGCTGGGCGATGTGGCAACGATCAAGCAGCGGGGACGCACCTTCGTACTGCTCAAGCCCTCCACCTACATGAACCGCAGCGGCAAAGCGGTCCACTATTGGATGCAAAAGGAGAAGATCGACAAGAACCGCCTGCTCGTTGTCATGGATGACCTCAACCTCGATTTTGGTAAAATCCGCCTGCGCGGCAAAGGCAGCGACGGCGGGCACAACGGGCTGAAAGATATCGATCAGGTGACGGGGGGGAATAACTATGCCCGTCTGCGCATCGGCATTGGGAATGAATTTTCAAAGGGGCGGCAGGTTGACTATGTGCTCGGTGAGTGGTCCTCTGAGCAGCAGGATGAACTACCTAAACTCATTAAGCGGGCG
>CAZNHN010000115.1:8961-17862 GCA_964572415.1 uncultured Phaeodactylibacter sp. | reverse complement strand
CGGAGCATTGCCCGCTGCCCTGCTCGCCATTACCTTTGACCAGCTGCTGGCATTGCTGCAAAATACCAACGCGCACAAGCTCTCCAAAACAGGTAAGCCTCTCCTGCTTATCATCCCGTTGCTCTCTTCCGCCTACTTCTGGCCGCAGGCTTATGCGCCAGGCTGGAGCGCCGGTTTCCCACCCGAATTCATGGGCCGCCCCGATGGCTATCAGAAAGTAGTGGATACTTACGGCGTGGATTTTACGACTACCATTCTAAACAATGCTTTAATGTATAAAGCAGTTTTCGAGAGTGAAGTGGACGTCATCAGCGGCTACGCTACCGACGGGCGGGTCGAAGCCTACAACCTCCGGCAGCTAGAAGATGACCGTCATGCTTTCCCCCCTTATTATTGTGGTCCAGTTGTGCAGAAAAAGCTGGCTGAGGAAAATAAAAAACTAACGGAAACACTTAACTTACTCGCAGGCCGGATCAATGATTCGGTGATGACCGTGCTGAATTACAGGGTGGATTTCGACAAAATATCGCCCGAACAGGTAGCCCGGGACTTCCTAAAAGCGGAGGGACTTTGGCGGGCAGACCAAAAGCAAGGCGGGGAAACGCTCATCATCGGTTCCAAGATTTTTACCGAACAGTATATTCTGGTGGAGCTCTTCAGTCAGCTCATCAATGGGTACACCGATTACGATGTGGACACCCGCCCTGGGCTGGGGGGGACTAAGATTTGCTTCGACGCGCTGCGAAACGGCGAGATCGACCTCTACCCGGAATATACCGGAACAGGCCTGCAGGTACTACTCGATCCGCCTCAGGACACCCTTGAGCGCATCATTACACAGCCCGATGCCGTTTACCGCTATGTCAGCCGGGAATTCGAAGCGCAGTACGGGCTGCAATGGCTTGCTCCACTTGGGTTTAACAATACCTATGCCCTGATGATGCGGGAGGCGCAGGCGGAGTCTATGAATATCAAATCTATATCCGACCTCATCCGCCAACAGTAGGCGGCCGGCATTAGAACTCCTCAGCCTGATACCTGATCTCCCCGTCCACCATCGTCATCAGCACTTTGGACTCTAGGATTTCTTCGTCCGTACAATTGACCAGGTCATGAGAAAGCACCACGAAGTCGGCCGCTTTCCCTTTGGTAACAGAGCCCTTAAAGTCTTCCTCAAAGCCGGCGTAAGCATTGCCCAGGGTGTAAGAATGAATCGCTTCCTCCCGGGTCATTCGCTGCTCCGGAAAGAATTCGAAGCCATTATCTGCCCGTTTTCGGGTAACGGAAGCGTAGAAGCTCAGCAGCGGGTCTACATCCTCCACCGGGGCGTCTGTGCCGTTGGCAATAATAACGCCTTCGTCCAGCAGACTGCGCCAGGGGTAGGCGCCCAGACGAGAGCGTTCCCGGCCCAGGCGTTTTTCCACAAATGGCGCATCGGAGGTACAGTGAATGCCCTGCATGGAGGCAATGATGCCCATTTCACGAAAGCGTGGGATGTCAGCCGTGTCGAGATGCTGCGCGTGCTCAATGCGCCAGCGGAGATCTTCTTTTTCCGGTTGTGCTTTAAACTTTTCTTCGTAGATATTGAGCACCACCCGGTTGGCACGGTCGCCGATAGCGTGCACGCACATTTGCATATCGTTATCCATAGCCAGCTGAGCGATATTTTTCACCTCCGGGATTGGTGTGGTGTTTTGCCCTGTGAAGCCTTTCTTATCATTGTAAGCCCGCAGCAGCCATGCACCAAATGCACCGAGGGCACCATCTACCTCAGACTTAATGGCCCGGCAGGTGAAGTAATGATTGCCGATGTCAATTTTCGGATAGCCCTCCAGGTTGTCTTTCATCTCATCATAGCTGTGGCGGACCATGGCCCACAGGCGAAGGTCGAGATCACCGGCTTCTGCCATTTGCTCGTAGCGCTCAAGTTCAAAATATTTGGACCCCGCATCCTGGAATGAGGTGACGCCTTTTCTGAGGCATTCTTCTTCCGCCAGCTCAATGGCCCTGTACCATTCCTCTGTCTTTGCCTCTTCAGAAAGGCCGGCGCGATAGTCATCGTATGCCGCATTGATGAGACTCATGGCCCGTTCTTCAAACACGCCAATCGCTTTGCCGCGGGAGTCCCGCACCACCTCCCCTCCCGAAGGATCGGGTGTTTCGGCAGTTACGCCGGCAAGTTCCATGGCCCTCGCATTGGCAAACAGCGAATGCCCGCTTGCATGCCGCAGCATGACCGGATTATCAGGCGACACTTCGCTCAGGGCGTCGTGATACGGGTAGCCTAAGACCGACGGGCTTGGCGTCTCCGTCCACTTTTCCTGATGCCAGCCACGCCCCACAATCCATGCTCCGGGTTCGGCCTGTTCCGCCGCTTCGGCTACCATCTGCACAATTTCCTCCCAACTACCCGATTTGAGAAAGTTGAGGTTGATCAGGCTGTACCCAAGGCCAGAAAAATGCCCGTGCCCCTCAATAAAACCAGGCATCAGGAAACGCCCCTGCAAGTCAATCACTTCGGTGCTGTCGCCCCGGAGTGCCATCACATCGGCAGTACTGCCTACCTCTATGATTCGGCCTTCCCGGAGAGCAACCGCCTCGGCACCGGGCGACAGCGTATCTACGGTATAAATATTGCCATTGATAATCAGGGTATCGGCGAATTGGTCAACAGATGGGCCCGGGCTACAGCCTGTGCCAAGAGCCAGGAGCAGGAAAAAGGAAAGGAGTCGGTTCATACTAATTCATTATTTGAAGGGCTCAAAATAACGAACTTTCGGCAAACTAATGCCGGTAACCCTTCCAGGTCCCCCCGTACCGGTACCCCGGCTGTTGCCGGTGTTGCTCACAACAGCGCTTGCAGACGAAGACCCAGGGGCCCTTCTTTTGGAGCTGTACTCTGTAGAGTGTGGTTTCTTCCCGGTTACAGGTATTACAAATCTTTGTTTTCATCCTTACACACAAATGCGAGAGAGGAGCAACAGTTTTAAAAAATCAGAAGAAATTTAACAGTGATTTTGAAACCCAATAAAATCCCTGACGTATTAAGTGTAGAAATATTAGAAATTACCTTATATTTACTCCCCCCTATTGAGAGCATTACATCTATCTTACCAAGATTGTATAACGTACAACACTTCCCCGCAGCACTAAGACAGCAAAATAGAACACGCTATACATCAGCCTCGCGATGAGGTTGGCATTAATTAATTGACAACATCAAACAGATATGCCCAAAAACAGAGTGTCAGGCCTGTGCCTAACACTCTGCCTTTTGCTACTTAATCTGTCATATTATACTGTAGAGGGCGCGGGGTTTTGGTATCTGTTTGGGTTTGTAAGTTTTTAAAACCCGAATATTTATGAAGTGTCTGGTACTCTTTCTAGGACTATTTTTCTTGGCGCTCCCCCCGCTTTTAGCACAAACGCCTCCTTCTGTAGCTCCCTGCGGAGCTATTGCCACTCCGGCTTCTATCCAGCTGATGAGCAATCTTCAAAGCGACTATGCAGATTTTGCGGAGGCTTTCATTCCTGGTAGTGAAAGCGACAACCCGGATATGGTTCCTGTTCAGGTTCATATTATCCGCCGCAGCAACGGCACCGGCGGCATAACCGAAGCTGAATTCAACACAGGCCTAAGTGAGGTCAACGACTTTTTTATTAATGCCAACATGGAGTTTTTTCATTGTTCGCCAATCAACTTTATCAACAGCGACACTTACTTCAACTTCAGTACCTCGGAGGAGACTGGTTTTTGGAATACTTATGGTGTGAATGATGTGCTCAACATCATAATTCCCGGAGGCAATCTCACGACTAGTTCGGGGGGCGGGCTTTGCGGCTATGCTTACCTGCCTGGCGGGGGCCGCGACCTGATCACGGTAGCCAGGAGCTGCTTTACTTCAGGTGGAAACACCTTTGCGCATGAGATTGGGCACTATTTTGGCCTGTACCATACCCATGGCAAGACGAACTGCGGGGGCCTTACCGATGAACTGGTAAACGGTTCAAACTGCAATGTTGCAGGGGATGATGTTTGTGACACCCCGGCAGACCCCGGCCTGCTGGGTTTGGGATGTACCGGTTATCTTGTATCCAATTGTGTCTACACCGGTTCCTTTACTGATGCGAATGGAGACGCTTTTGTCCCCGATGTATCTAATGTCATGTCTTATGCTCCTCACAGCTGTCGAAACACCTTTTCTGCTGGTCAGTATGCACGGGCCAGCTTTTACAACATCAATCTGAGAAACGACCTTTCCTGTGGAGGTGCTCCTGTTGTGGGCGCTACCTGTACCGCTGCCCAGCCTGTGACCAACAACGGCAACTACTTCCCGGACGGGCCTAACGAAGGTAATGGGTGCGGGAACTGCTCCGGTGGGGCTCAGCATTCGGATTGGTTTTACTATGACGCTACGTCCGATGGCAGTATTTCCATATCCAGTTGTTTAAGCAACGTCAATACCCGGTTGTGGGTATATACCGGTTCATGTGGCAACCTGATACCATTGGCCAACAGCGATGATGACTGCATAATAAGCCCGGGTGGGGCAAACCTTGCCAGTGAGGTAACCTTGAGTGTCAATGCAGGAAATCGTTACTACTTTGAATGGGATGACCGCTGGTCTTCTGATAACTTTAGTTTTTCATTTTCCTACAGTTCCTCCTGTAATCCTCCCGCCAATATTGAAACAGCTTCTGCCAGCTATTCACATATTTCCCAAAACTGGGAGGACGTTCCCGGCGCACAGAGCTATAACGTCCGGTACCGTTTAACCTCTGATGCCGCCTGGACCTTGGAAGAAAACATAACGCTGAGCCAACACACTATTGAAAACCTTTCTCCCTGTAATACCCTGGAATGGCAGGTACAGTCCAATTGCAACGGAAGCAGCAGTGCCTGGAGCGCTGTGGAAGAAATAAGTACCACGGGGTGTTCTGATGCTTACTGCTATTCTTATGGAAACAGCTGGAGTGCCTGGATCACTAACGTAGCGCTAAGCAATCTAAGCAACAGCTCCGGGAACGGGAATGGTTATACCAATTTCACGAACATGAGCGCTAACGTGGTACAGGGGCAGTCCTACACAATACTATTGAATTCTGATGACGAATTTGTAGATCCGGTCTACTGGCGGATCTGGGCTGACCTCAATCAGGATAATGACTTTGAAGACCCGGGTGAACTATTGTTTTCAGCTGTCACCAACAGCGGTTCGCTCCAATCCGGGGCAATTACTATTCCTTCCGGTGGTGCAACAGGAACGACCCGCATGCGAGTTAGCATGGATCGCAACACCTTTCCCGAGCCTTGTGCTACCGGCGGGCTTACAGATGTAGAGGATTACAGCCTCAATATACAGCCTGGTTTTTGCAATACCCCCACAGCACCATTGATTGATGGAGCTAACTATTCCTCTGCGCGAGTATCCTGGGCACCATCGACCGGAGCAAATGCTTATCAAGTCCGGTACCGTACCGTGGGAAGCTTCACATGGCTGGTAACCCCCTGGACCAGCAACACTGAGCGCTACCTCTACAACCTGATTCCATGTTCAGATTATCAGGTGGAAATACGATCAGACTGTGGCAGCAACTTAAGCGACTTTTCTGCAACAGCTACATTTTCCACTGTGGGATGCGATGAAGCCTATTGCTATTCGTATGGCAATAGCGGAGATACCTGGATTGACCGCGTAAACATTGGAGCCATTAACAATATCTCCGGTAATGACCACGGGTATGGCAACTATACCCACCTGAGCACTAGCGTACAGCCTGGTAACAATTACGCCCTGTTTTTGCAAGCTCAGGGCACCTCTTCGGGTACGCCTGTTTATTGGCGGGTATGGATAGACCTCAACCAGGATGACGACTTTGATGATGCAGGTGAACAGCTCTATCAGGGTACGAGCGACAGTCAGGGGTCTCTGAGCGGCTCGTTGTTCATTCCTGAGGGTACTGCTCCGGGCAGTACCCGTATGCGGGTGTCCATGAGCACAGGAAGCTATAGTTCTCCCTGCAGTACCGGCGATTTTCGCGAAGTGGAAGACTATCAGGTGACGGTAAATAACCCCGACTTCCTGACAATCACCCCTGGCAGCCTTAGCATATTGCACACTGGCGGTACTTCAGGGTTGAGTATTGAATCCAACACAAATTGGCAAATTTTAGAAAATGCAGCATGGCTCACTGCCAGTCCGCAAAGCGGTATAGGCAACGGGATCATTACCCTTAACGCTATACCTAACCCAAGTACAGACCACCGCAGTGTGAATATAGTTGTGATGGGGGATGGCGTATCGGATCAAATCGTAACCGTGACGCAGACAGGTGCTCCTGCCAATATCGCTATCACGCCGGCTTCTCAGATCGTTACAGCTCCGGCCGGGCAAACAACAGTACAGGTTACTTCCAATACCAATTGGACTTTAACCTCCAACCAAAGCTGGGCAACCCTTTCTCAAATGTCAGGCACAGGTGATGCAACGGTTACCATCTCCTACAATGAAAATACGACATCTACCCAGCGTTTAGCTACCCTGACCCTAAACAGTCCCGGGCAACCGGTACAAACGGCAACCATTTTACAAAATGCGGCGGCTACCGGCCCTACCCTGACCGTAAGCCCGTCCAGCCAGCAGGTAAGTGCTCCGGCTGGGCAAACAACTGTTTCCGTAAACTCAAACGTTAACTGGACTGCGAGCGCCAGCCAGTCGTGGGCAACACTTTCTGCCACCTCAGGATTTGGTAATCAGTCACTTATTGTTTCCTATACCGAAAACACTACCGGCGCCCCCCGCTCTGTTACAGTGAATGTCAGCACGACAGGCCTGCCTGCCCAAATCGCCACAATCACCCAGGCAGCGGGCGCAGCACCAACCTTAGCAGTGACGCCGTCCAGTATCACCGCTGAACATCTGGCTGATTGCGTGAATTTTAGCATTGCCAGCACTACTTCGTGGACAGCGAATTCGCCGACGGCATGGGTGACCTCCGTTACCCCCTCGAGTGGTTCAGGTAACGGCACCATCACCGTCTGCTATGAGGAAAACAACAGTGGCTCACTGCGTATGGCCGATATCTTAATCTCAGGTGGCGGCACTTCGGTGACGGCTTCTATCAACCAGAACCCGGAATCAAATGTAGTGCCCTGGCCAGTCACTCCAACCGGAATCACCCATACCGTGGTTGTACCGGACACACTGTACAGTGGCCTGGAAGGCACCCCACTTAGCCCAACGGATTGGATTGGTTTTTTCTACGATGACAATGGAACCCCCCGCTGTGCCGGGGCCGGACAATGGGACCCCAACAATAATACAGCCATAACGGTGTACGGCGATGATGCCCAAACTCCTGAAAAAGACGGGTTTGACGAAGGAGAGTTCTTCCAAATCCAGGTACTGCAGTCACTCACCCAGGACACCCTGAATGCTCAGGGCGCGTTTGCACCTATTGATAATATCATTTCGCATACCAACCGCTTTGCATTGGATGGGCTGAGCAAGCTCGACAGTATCTTTATTCCAACAAGCGGAGCCCCCTGGACGGTTACTGTTACCGGAGACAACCATAGTGTGATCGTACCTAATGACTTGTTCAGCAGCATTGATGGGCAGCCCCTTAGCACAGATGACTACATTGGCTTTTTCTACACCGATACAGATACCATGCGCTGTGCTGGTTTCGGACAATGGAACCCACAGAGCAATACTGTCATCACGGTATACGGCGATGATGCTCAAACCCCGGAAAAGGATGGGTTCGCCCCCGGTGAAACCTTCACGGTTATGATTTGGCGCACCTCAGAATCCCTGGCGTACGAAGCCGTTGCGACCTACGCACCAACAAACATCCTAATCACTCATACCGACAGCTACGCTACAGACGGTATCAGCGCGCTGGAAAGCCTGACGGTAACTTTAGACGTTTCACTGGACATCACTTTGGATGTGGGCTGGAACACCATATCCAGCTATGTGATCCCCGACGATCTTGCAGTTGATCAGATTTTCAGCCCGGTAGCAACAGACGTTATCATTGTAAAAGATGGTGTTGGCAACTCCTACATCCCGACTTTTAACATCAATGATATTGGCAACTGGGATATGCTGCAAGGCTATCAGGTCAAAATGGGTAATACCCGAGTGCTGTCTCTGACCGGAGAGCAAATGGACCCGCAGACGGAAATCCCGCTCAGCGCCGGCTGGCAGATTGTGGCCTACCTCAGGGACAGCCCCTCTTCTGTGGCTGGTGAGTTAGCGAGTATTGGCTCCAACCTGCTGATTGCCAAAAACGGTACCGGCGACACCTACATTCCGACCTTAAATATTGACGACATTGGTAATATGCTCCCCGGCCGTGGCTACCATTTACGCCTAACGGCAACGGACACCCTGACCTATAGCCCGAACGCCCTGGCGGGGCCCAATCTAAGCGCCCTGTATGCAGCACCCGGGGAAACACCGGAAGCTGCGATCGGAATGCGCGCAGCAGCGGGCCTTAAGCCTACCGGGAATAGCGCAACGCTCATTATGCCTGCTCCCGTGGCAAACCACTGGCTGTCACCGGGAGATGAAATTGTAGTGACAAATGCGGAAGGTCAGGTTTTTGGGCGCGGCCTGTATGAGGGTGCACATTTTGCCATAACCGTTTGGGGAGATGATGAGTCAACACCGCATCAGCAGGAAGCTCTAAAAACCGGTCAGCCCTATTATATTCAGTTGTGGCGGGGCGGACAAAAATCCACGGTTCTGTACCGGCCTGTTTTTGAAACCGGAGAAGCAGTGCGGTATATGAAGGATGCTGTCCTGGTAATCAGCGGGCTGGAAAAAGCCGAACTGGTGAACGCGGCACCACGAGTTGCACCTAATCCGGTACAGGGCCTTTTAACAATCG